>NZ_VIFM01000027.1 GCF_006636215.1 Myxococcus llanfairpwllgwyngyllgogerychwyrndrobwllllantysiliogogogochensis
CTCTCCCGCCCCCGCCGGACACGCAGGCGCCCGAAGCCCCCAGCCTGGACAGCGCGCTGTCCGGCACCCCGACGAACCAGTTGCAGGTGACGCTCGCGGGCAGCAGCGAGCCGCTCGCCACGGTGCGCGTGTACTCGCAGCCCGGCTGCGGTGTCGCGCAGGTGGCGCAGGCGGTGGCGGACAGCGCGGGGGGCGTGCGCGTGGACGTGGGGCTCGCGGAGAACGCGACGCGCACCTTCTGGGCGACAGCGACCGACGCGGCTGGGAATGCCTCGCTGTGCTCCGCGCGGGGGCTCGCCATCGAGCACGACGGCGTGGCGCCCGCCGTGCCCGTGTGGGAGGGGGTGATGCCGGCCTCGCCCTCGCCGGTCGCCACGCCCACCTTCAGCGGCTCGGCCGAGCCCGGCAGCCTGGTGCGGCTGTTCACGGACGCCGCCTGTACCCTGGCGTCCGCATTCGAGCAGCGTGTGGATACGGCGGGGCGCTTCGCCATCTGGACGAATCTGGCACCGAACGCCGAGGTGGCGTTCTCGGCGCGTGCCTTCGACGCCGCCGGAAATGCCTCGGCGTGCACGGGCAGCGCACTCGCCTACCGCCACGACGATATCCCCCCGGTCGCCCCACAACTCACCGCCCTCACGCCGGCCTCACCCTCGCGCAATCGCGCGACGCAGTGGGAGGGCACGGCGGAGCCCGGCTCGCTCGTGGAGATGTTTGGTGAGGCCAGTTGCGCCGAGCCGGTGCCACCTCGGCTGACCGGCGGCAGCGCCGGCACGTGGTCCTTCCCTCTACAGGTCGAGGCGAACCTGGTCTCGCGGCGCTGGGCGCGAGCGGTGGATGCCGCGGGCAACCGCTCGGAGTGCATGTTGCTGGGCAGCTTCGAGCACGACGACATCCCTCCCCCAGCGGTGTGGCTCATCAACACCGAACCCCTCTCACCCAACAATCACACCCGGACACCCGTGGTCGTGGGCCGGGGTCCGCCGGGAACAACGGTGTGGCTGCACGGGGGTATCGCGCCCGTGCGGACCGTGGTGGACGCGAACGGAAATCTGCGCGCACAGCTCGAGGTCGGCGAGGGCACCCACTTCATCCATGCGCAGAGTGTCGACGCCGCGGGCAACGAGACCTACGCCCAGGGCTCGCGCATCTACGTCTACGACACCCAGAAGCCCGCACCGCCCTCGCAAGTACGGCACGCGGGGCTCTCGCCCGCGCTCGGCGCGCAAGGAGTGAACGTGTATGGCACCACCGAGCCCGAGGCCACCGTGCATCTGTACCTGGCTCCCGACTGCACCGGCCAGAGCGTGGGGACGGGCACGCTGTCGCCGCCGAACTCCTCGTCGCTCAGCGCGCCGCACTGGTTCACCGCGTACTCGGGGGTGCTGCCCCTGGGCACCACGGCCTTCGGAGTCACTGCCACGGACGCGGCGGGCAACACCTCGGCGTGCGCCGCCGCGGGGCAATCCTTTCAGCGCGTGGAGGCGGGACCCGCATGGCGGCCACGAGCGGGACTTGCTTTCAACAACACGAGCAGCTTCGCGACAGGGGAGCAGGGCGAAATCTTCGCCCTCACCACGACCTACGTGACGGTGGGCAGCGGCGGGCGAGTGGAGCTGCGCGTCCACCAGCGCGCGAGCGACGAGGAGGGAGCGGCGTGGAGCAGCCCGCACGTGCTCACCCTCCAGGCCCGGCGCTACGACACCTCCTCTCTCGTGACGAATGCCCGCGGGGACGCCGCGGTGGTCTGGCAGGAGGGAGAGTCCCTGGGCCCGGTGCGCCTCGCCCGCTTCGACTCCCTGCTGCAAACGTGGTCCGAGCCCGTGCAACTGACGGCGGAGGGCGCGTCAGGGGGCGAAGCGCGGGCGGCCCTGGACCCACAGGGCAACGCCGTGGCCTGCTGGAGCTCCCCAGCACCGGAGCGCCAGCTGCTATGTGCCCGCGTGCCCCGGGGAGAATCGCCAGGTGCTCCCGCGCTCATCGGCCCGCTCTACACGCCTTACGCGCGCTCCCTGGTGTTGCTCGCGGATGGGCGCGCGCTGCTCTCCTGGCAGCGCCCCGAGGCGAGGGACGGCCCCGTCGTCACGACAACGCACCTGCTGGGCGCGGATGGGACTTGGGGCCCCGCGCCGGAGCCGCTGCCGGAGGGCACCTTCCTCCTGGGTGGCGCGCCGGACGGGCGTGCCTGGGCCACCTGGAGCGACGCGCAGGGCACGTGGCTGCGACGCTTCGACGAGAGAAACGACGACTGGACGGAGCCGGAGCTCGTCGCGCCCGTGAGCCTCACACGACTGCACGTCGCGCTGGGCGGCGAGGTGGAGACCGTGCTCGGAATCACCGCCAATAACGTCGTGGCCAGCACCCGCGCGGCCGGCCAGCGCTGGGAGCCGCACAGCGTACCCCTGCCGGCCGGGACGTCATTGAGTGGCAACTCCATCGAGCTGGTGACGACCGCCGAGGGCGAGGGCTGGGTCTTCTACGAGCACGAGAAGTACGGGCCCTACTGGAGTAGAGGGGGAAGCTTCGACTGGCAGCGCGCCGCCGTCTACGCACGCCGCTTCCGGCACGAAGCCGGCTGGGAGGAGGAGCAGTTGCAGGAGGTCGAACCCACGCACCACGTCGGCATCATGGCCGCGCTAGGTCGCAAGGACGGCCGCGTCCATCTCTTCTGGTTCTACCTGGCCGACTCGATCTTCTACCGAAGCATGCGCACCTTCCGCTGAAGGGAGTCGGGCCCCGGCCCGCTCCGCTGGGGTCCCGGTTCGAATCAGGAGGGCACAACTCTGTACCTCCCCAAAATCCGGTCGCTGCGTCATTCGTTCGGTTTGTGCCGAGACTCGGCTGCTGGGATTGGGCTTCACGCCCTTCGGAGACCCTCGATACTCGCCCCGCGGTCTCGTTCACGCCACGTCGGAGGGTGGCCGGAGCCGGGCACCGGGCGCGCGTGCTTCGATGCGCCGCAGCAGGACTTCGGGCGCCGCGAACTGCTCCAGATGGAGGGCTCCTCCGGGGCGGTATCCCGTGAGCAGCGCGCGGGCGACCTCGGCCGCGACCTCTCCGGTGAGCACGGCTTCCTGCCTTCCCTCGAACGATGCCTCCCGCACACCGCGCCTGCCGGAAGCGAGCACGCCTTCCGTGCGCGCGAGGACACCGCAGACGTCTGAGCCAGCGTGGACGCGGTTCGCCAGCCCGATGAGCGCACGGCGCCCCCAGGGGACGCGCAGCCACCGCGCCGCACCGAGCCTGACGGCAAGCGCCACCAGCGAACCGAGCAGCGGAGGTTCGAAGCACAGCCATGTCGACAGAGTGGGAAGTGAAAGCGTCCGCGCGAGGGTCCGCTGGTCGGGGAAGTTGAAGCGCCATGCGCCACGCGGCCGTGAGTCTCCGGAGAAGGTGACTTCCGCGCGCTCGCGAAAGCCCTGCACGCGGTGGAGGCGGCCCTCGCGGTAGACGTCGAAGCCCACGGCGAGGTTGTCCAGCGTCCACTCCAGGGCCGCCGCGCCATGCACGTCGGCCGCTCCCATCAGCAGGAAGAGGTCCAACCGCTCCACGGACTCCATCCCCGACGCGACCCAGGCCCCCAGCAGGTTCGTCATTCCCGGCGCCACACCCACGCTGAGCACCGCGGTGCTGTCCGAGGCACGCGCCAGGGCGTCGAATCCCTCGAAGGCATCCAGCGAAGCTTGCTTCGCCGTCACATCCACATAGTCCACACCGGCCCGGAGGCAGCGCTCGGCGAAGCGGACGTCCTTCGCATCCACACACATCACCACCACGGCGGCGTCCGCGAGGAGCGACTCGGGTGCATCCGTGTCCACGTCGAAGCGAAGCCCCCGGACGCCGTGGCCCAGAGTGGCGGCAAGAGACTCAGCTCGCGCCTGGGTGCGTCCCGCGATTCGCACCCGTCCCGGGAAGGCCGGAGCCAACGCGCGAGCCACGGCCTGCCCGACCTGTCCGTAGCCCCCCACGATGACGATGGAGCCCTTGCGCGCGGCCATGTCACCGCACCTCCGCCACGTTGCGGTTCGCCCGCCCGGGGCCGCTCGTCCATCGCTCACGGAAAGCGCGCACGAGCGCCAGGAGCGCGAGCCCCGCTGGGACCGGCTGGAGCACACCGGTCAGCTCGAAGAGGACGTCGTTCGGCAGCTCGTAGGTGGGCGGTGGGAAGAGCTGAGACAGCAGGTTCGTGGGCGCGCCACCGAAGTAGAGGACATCCTTCAGCACGTGGTTGTAGAGCCCCTCGAACGCGCCAATCATCCCCACCGGCACCGCGAGCGTCGTCAGCGTGAGCACGGCGAAGGCCAGCTCCCCGCGCCATCCCCCTCGACTCGCGCGCAGCACCCTCAGCGAGGCGAGGAGGACTCCAGTGGTGACGGCGGCGACCCCCACCATGTGCAGTCGCCATGGCGTTCCGTAGAGGAGTCCACCGTAGGCGTGGTGACCGCTCGTCAGCAGCAACACCGCGAGCGAGGCCTTCACCGAGCGGCCCATGCACCCCTGGAACATCGACTGCAACCCCGTCATGACGCACCCCTCTCGCGACACGAGCCCGCTTCCGTGGGCCCACATGAACCACGCGGAGAGATGTGCCGTGTTCGCTGGTAGAGTGCGAGTGAGCCTCGAACACATCATCCATGCGGCCCACGCATCAATCCGTACCCGAATGTCACTGCCCTCGCTCTCCAACATCGACGCCTTCGTCCGTGCCGTGGAGGACGGAAACTTCACGCAAGCGGCGCGCAGGCTGCACATCACCGCCTCCGCCGTCAGCCGCCGCATCGCCCGCTTGGAGGAAGAGCTGGGGGTGCGCCTCTTCCAGCGGACGACGCGAGCGCTCAGGCTCACGGATGACGGGCGTGACTTCTACGCGCGCTGCCAGCACATCCTGGCGGAGTTGGGTGAAGCCAAGGAGTCGCTCGCCCGCTCCCGCAACCGCCCCACGGGGCGCTTGCGCGTGGAGGTGCCACAGGTCATCGGGCAGCTCGTGCTCACCCCGGCCCTGCCTCGCTTTCTCCAGGCCTACCCAGGCATCGAGCTTCATCTGACGATGCGGGACGAGGTGGTGGACCCCATCACCGAGGGCGCCGACGTGCTCATCCGCATGGGACCGCTGACAGATTCGCGGTTGGTGGCGCGCAGCCTGGCGATGACCCGGATGGTGGCCGTGGCAGCGCCTGACTACCTGAAGCAGCACGGGACACCTGCCATGCCCTCGGACCTGTCGCATCACCAGTGCCTGGGCTTCCTGCGCCAGGGCGTCGTTGGTGAGTGGCGCTTCAAGGGCCCGGAGGGCATCACACGCGTCGCGCCGCGCGGTGCATTCCATGTCAGCCAGGGAGCCACGCTGCGCGATGCCGCGGCGATGGGGCTCGGCATCGCGTGGATGATGGACTTCATGGTGACGCGCGAGCTGGCCACGGGCGCGCTCGTCACAGTGCTCGACACCTACGCCGGCGAGGAGCGCCCCATCTACCTGCTGCACCCGCCCGGCCGGCATTTGCCCTCCCGGGTGCGGGTGTTCCTCGACTTCGTGAAGACGCTCTTCGCCCACTCCCGGGCGGCGCACTCGGAGAGCAGCGCGCCCTAGCAAGCCGTTGAAGAAGTCAGCGTTGAGAACAACCGTCAGCGCCGCCTCTGCTCATTGGCCCTGGGGTGTGGCGAAAGCACCGCCATACTCGGGAAGTTCGAACGCATTGGCCGCATGGGTGACGAGCTTTTCGAACGCGCGCTCGAGCGGCTTCGAGGTGAGCATCCGGTAGAACTGGTTGCGCAGGAACAGCCCGGGCCTCGTGCGGGGGGCGAAGAAACCGCCCACGCGCTTCGCGCCGTCCTGTGCCGGTGTCGCATAGGGCCGCAGCCGGGCCTCGAAGCGCGCGAAGGCGTCGGTATGCGCCTCCGGGCTCGCGAGCAGCTCTCCCGCGAGCACATACGCGCCCACCATCGCGAGGGGCGTGCCCTGCCCTCCAAGCGTGCCACCCCATGCCGCGTCTCCGAGCAGCACCACGCGGCCCTGTGAGTACCGCGCGAGCCGCACGGAGCCGACGGCGTCGAAGTAGACGTCCTCCGCCTCACGAAGCCCCTCCACCAACTGCCGCGTCTTCCACCCCGCGCCCGCGAAGGCCGCGGAGACCGCGTCGCGCGCCGCGGCCGGGGAACGTTCGTGTGGGCCGAGAGGCGCACCGGTGAAGACGAACAGCGCGCGGACCTGCTCCACATCATGAGCGCTGGTGACGCTGACGCCACGCCCCGGCTCGCTGTAGATGACGCCGCGCTGCCTCAGCCCCAGCGCGTTCGGCAGGGTGCAGCCCACGACGCGGTAACCATGGTGCCTCAGACAGTCATGGGCCGCGCCGAAGAGCAGCGAGCGCACGTTCGAGCGAAGCCCATCCGCGCCCACCACCAGGTCGAAGCGCCGCGGGGCGTGCTGTTCGAACTCCACCTCCACGCCGCTGGGTGTCTCGCGCAGCGCGGTGGGTGCGTCCCCGAAGAGGTACTCCACCGTCTCTCGCGTGCGCTCGAAGAGCAGTTGGCAGAGGTCTCCACGCTGAAGCTCGACGTCGCCGCTCATCATCAGCGCGGGCAGGTCCACCAATGTCCGGCCCGTGGCATCGAGGAGGGCCTGCGTCCCCAATCGCGTCCGCCGTTCGTGGATCGCCTCCCACAGCCCCATGCGCTCGAGCACGCTCCGGTGCACGGGGCCTCGGAAGTCCACGGCCTGCCCGCCGGTGCGCAGCGAGTGGGCGCGCTCGACTGAACCTCACGCGGCCCCAGCCACAGCCGGGGGCGCTCGCCTTCGCGGACTGGGTGATGCGCGCGCTCCAGGAGACGCAGCTCCCGGCGCAGGAGATGATGCGCGTCCACATACTGCTCCACACGTTCGTGCAGGGCATCGCGGTCAACCTCGAGGCCGAGGCCGACGCCATCGCACAGACAGGCATGAACGACGAGGAGTTCATGCGGCAGACCGAGTCCAGCTTCCTCCGCCTCGCGACGTCGGGGCGCTTTCCGCATTTCGCGAAGGTGCTCGCCGACCTGCACACGGGCTTCGACCTGGACTTCGACGAGCTGTTCGAGCTGGGACTGCGCATGTGTCTCGACGGCCTCGAAGCACGGCTCGCGAGGCGGTAGGGGCTCGGCCAGCGTGCGCCAGCGGTGCCATGGCCCCACACAGTCACCTGGCGGTTCAATCTGGCCGAGCAGCTCGACCGTGCGGCCTCAAGCCACGGGGTGGGGCTTCGCGAGGAACTCCGTGAGCAATGGGGCCACGGCGTCGGGACGCTCGTAGTGAGGCAGGTGCCCGGCTTCGTCGATGATGTGGAACTCCGCGTGAGGCAGGGCCGCGTGGACCTCTTCGGCGATGTG
This sequence comes from Myxococcus llanfairpwllgwyngyllgogerychwyrndrobwllllantysiliogogogochensis, assembly GCF_006636215.1. Taxonomy (GTDB): domain Bacteria; phylum Myxococcota; class Myxococcia; order Myxococcales; family Myxococcaceae; genus Myxococcus; species Myxococcus llanfairpwllgwyngyllgogerychwyrndrobwllllantysiliogogogochensis. The sequence goes on from NZ_VIFM01000027.1 coordinate 7,363, forward strand.
GAGGGGCGTGATTCGGTCGTCGCGGCCCCACAGCAGCAGCGTGGGTACGCGGCGCCTGGCCACACGGTGGAAGACAGGTGCAGCGGTGTGGATGGCCATGTGTCGCAGGGTCGAGAGCAGCGCGTGGCCAAATCCCGTGATGCGCGTGGAGGGAAGGAAGCGAGCCTCGAGTTCCGGAATCAGCTCGGGGCGGCGTGAATAGCCCGGCAGCCGTGCTCGCAACTGCCGCTCGCCCATCACCGCGAAGAGGGCCTCACCCAACACGGGCACGTGCATGAGCCGGACACCAAGCGACAGCTTCGTTCCGAAGCCATCCGGCTCGATGAGGCACAGGCTCCGGACGCGCTCGGGATTCCGGTCCACGTACTGCACCGCCAGCAGCCCGCCGAAGGCGAGTCCCACCAGATGCACCGGGGCGTGGAGACCCAGCGCGGCCAGCAACTCAGTGAGCTGCCGCTCATACAGCTCCGGGCCGTACCTCACGTTCGGTCGGTCCGAATACCCTCGGCCGAACAAGTCGTAGCGCAGCACCCGGTGACCCGCGCGCACGAGCGGCTCGACAAGGGGCTCCCAGATGAACAGCGGCAGTGTGGCACCGGGAATCAACACCACGGTGGAGCCGCCTTCGGGGCCGTCCAGCAGGTAGTGTGTTTGCCCCTCGCTCAGGGCGATGAATCGGCCCGGGGCCTCCGCCCGGAGCCGCGCGTCGAGGGGAACTGACGGAGGGGTTCGCATGGCCAGTGAGTAGCGCCGGGCCCCGTGGCTCGGAAGGGACCGCTGGCGACGAAGAGGGGACCTCTTGCGCCACCTCGCTCGCTTGAGCCGGCTCCGTGTTGTGCGTAGCGTCCGGAAGACGAGGGCATCACCATGGCCACCCCCAGTATCTCCACGAGATTGCCCCGGCTCATCCTGGACACGGTCGCGGCGAAGGGCGTGAACGCCGACGCCCTGGCTCGCCGTGCCGGAGTGGACCGGACACGGTTGACGGACGCGCACACGCGAATCGCCCTGCCTCGTGGCGACCTGCTCTGGGAGAATGCCGCCGCGGCTGTCGGCGACCCGCACTTCGGGCTCCATCTGGCCACGACCTTCGAGCCCGGCCAGTTCGACCTCTTCGACTATCTGTGCCGGACCGCCGCAACCCTGGGGGCGGGGCTCCACCTCGCAAGCCGTCACTTGCGGTTGCTGCATGATGGCGCCGAACTCAGCCTCACGTTGTCTGAGAGCCGCGCGACGCTGCGCTACCACTGCCCGAACCACCCCGCCGGGCCTGGACGGCAGGAGGCGGAGTTCACGCTCGCGCGGCTCCTGACCTTCGCGCGCGAGGCCACCGGCCAGCCGTTGATTCCCTTCCAGGTGGGCTTCACCCAGGCGGCCCCGCGTGGGCGGAACGTCCTCGCCGAGGCCTTCGGTACGACGCGACTGGCCTTCCGTCAGGAGTCCTGCACGCTCACGCTGCCCCGGGACATGCTCTCCCTTCCCCTGCGCCAGGCGGATGGCGGATTGCACGCCCTGCTCCTTCGCCACGTGGACCTGCTGGCACGCGAGGCGACGCCCCCCGTGGGCTGGCGTGAGCGGCTCCATGCCCAGGTGGAAGAGGAAGTGGAGCGAGGAGAGCCGTCGCTCGCCCGCGTGTGCGCGCGCCTGGGAATGAGCCCGCGCGGTCTCCAGCGCCGACTCAAGGCAGCGGGGCGGACATTCCGCGAAGTGACCGAGGACGTCCGCCTGGAGAAGGCCCGCCGCCTGCTTGCCGACGACTCGCTCAACGTCGCGGGTATCGCGGAGCGCGTGGGCTATTCGGATGCACGAGCCCTGCGACGCGCCTTCCAGCGATGGACGGGGATGAGCCCGGGACGCTACCGCCGGAGTACGTCCGCCGCGTGAGCCGTGGGCGCTCTGGGCTCGCGATTTCGGGTGTGCCGTGGCGCGGAGCGGTTCCCATTCGTTCCGTGCTCGGAACGGGTGCGTTGCACACCATGCGTTCGCGCCCGAGGAGAGGGCAATTGTTGGGGGGAGCGGCCTCGGGCTAGAAGTCTCCGACGAAGAAGGAGGAGTGAATGTCGAGTCGAACCGTCTCCCGGAGGACGTTGCTCCAAGGTGCGTTGGTGGCCGTGGCATTCAATCCCCTGAGCCGAAGCTGGGCCTCCACGCTGGAGGCGGGCTCGGCCCCGCTGCCGCCACTCGATGGCGAATTGCTGATGGACACGGCGTCGCGGACCGCGGCCTCGGAGGACTTCGGCCACATCCTCCACCGCACGCCGTGGGCGGTGCTCGTTCCGGGCTCGGTGAAGGACATCGTGGCCATGGTCCGCTTCGCGCGGCGCCAGGGCCTGAAAATAGCCGCCGCTCGGGGCCTCGGTGAGAGCCACAGCACCTTCGGCCAGTCCCAGGTGGCGGCGGGCATCGTCATCGACATGTCCACGCTGTCGACCATCCACGAGATTGACGAGGACAGCGCCTGGGTGGATGCGGGCGTCCGGTGGCACGAGTTGCTCCAGGCCTCGCTTCCGTGCGGCAAGAGTCCGCCGGTGCTGACCGACTACATCGAGCTGAGCATCGGTGGGACGCTGTCGGCGGGGGGCATCGGCGGACAGGCGTTTCGCTGGGGCCTCCAGGTGGACAACGTCCTGGAAATGGACGTCGTCACGGGACGGGGGGAGCTCGTGCGGTGCTCGCGCTGGCGTGAGCGGCCCCTGTTCGACGCCGTGCGCTCGGGACTGGGCCAGTTCGGCATCATCGTGCGCGCGAAGGTGCGGCTCGTCGAAGTGCCGCCCCGCGCCCGGACGTACACCGCTCTGTACACCGACCTCCACCGCTTCATGGAGGACCAGCGGCGGCTCATCGAGGACGGTCGCTTCGACTACGTCGAGGGCTCCGCCGTCACCTCCAACGGGGGCCGGGCGTATCAGCTCGAGGTGGTGAAGTACTTCACCCCGGGCTCGGAGCCGAACGATGCGAGACTGCTCGCGGGCCTGGGCTTCCAGCCGGGAACGCTCCAGGTGAGCGACGGCAGCTACTTCGACTTCGCCAACCGGCTCGCGCCGTTGGTCGAGCTGCTCAAGCAACTCGGCGTCTGGGGTTTCCCCCATCCGTGGCTGGACATGTTCGTCCCCGCCCGGTCCGCCGAGGCCTTCGTCCAGGAGGTCCTCTCACAGACCACCGAGGCCGACATGGGACAGGGGCCCATCCTGCTCTACCCCTTCCGCGCCTCGGAGCTGACCGCGCCCTTCCTGCGCACGCCCAACGACAGACACGTCTTCCTCTTCTCGCTGCTGCGCACCGCCATTCCACCGACGCCGGAGAACGTCGCCTCCCTCGTGCGGAAGAACCGCGCCATCTTCGACCGGCTCACGGCCATCGGCGGGAAGATCTATCCCGTGGATGCCGTGCCTATGAGTTCCGGCGACTGGCGCCGCCACTTCCACCCCGCCTGGGAGCGGTTCGAGCACGCGAAGGGGCGCTACGACCCGGACCGCATCCTCACGCCGGGACAGGGCATCTTCTGAGCGACACCCCGCCTGTTGTGAGACCACCAGCAGGCGGGGAGCGGAACGAGGGACGCTGACTGGCTGACCCAACGTATGGGAGATGCCCCTTCGCACTCGCCGCACCAGGCTCTGCGCGCCAGCAAGCACTGCATGGCGCGCATGGAGACAGCAGCCTCCGTAGGGCCGTCTCTCTCAGGTTCTCTGCGCACACAGAGCCGAACAGCACGAAAGCAGCCGTCCCTGCGCGAAACTAGCAGTGCCAACGGCGAGCCCTGCCGCGTTGAATGCCCGGAGATGGACTTCAGTGCGCTCCTTTGCCTGCCGAGGACGCAGGCGCGTAGGATTGGCATAAGCGCAGGGCAGCAGGTCGGCTTCGATTCCAACACCAGAGGCGCGAGGCGGGACGCATCAGCCACAGGGGCCGCGTCCCAGTAGCGGCGACTCATGGGAGGAATCATGTCGAGTATTCTCAAGGGCATGCTTGCGGCAATCCTGCTGGTGGGCTGTGGCACGGAGGAGGAAGTCGACTCATCGACCGAGCTCGAGTCCAGAGAGGATGCAATCTATGCCTGCGTTGTAGGGGCCGCGCCCTATTCGCTTTGCAATGGCACCGGCGGCACATGTGTCTATGTCAAGAATGGAAGCCGCAATGCGGACTGCCGCCCAAGGTGCGGAGTCGGGTGTGGAACAGAGCCCGAGGAATGCTGCATTGGGTATGGGCCCTTTGACTATTGCGAGCTGAACAGGGGCTGCCTCAACTACCCGCCCCCTGGGCTCCCCTGACATTCAGGGAGGACCGTCCGCATCCCTGAGTTCGGGCGAAGTCAGAATCAATCGCGTGGACATCGTCGACGTTGAAGCCCGGGCTTCCACCTGTTTGTGGGACCACCGTCCTCAGCCCTATCAGGGGCCGAGGGCGGTGCGCCTACCCCAAACCTGGTCGCCGCGTCATGGGGTGCGCCAAGGCCGCCATGGGCAACGCGTCAATGCAATTGAGTGAGTCGCGCATGTCATCGCTCTGCCTGGGCTGGCAAAACGGAGCCGGAAGCACCGAGGGCACCGCGCAACCTTGAGAGTGGAAGCTCAGGAACTGCTCAAGGTGCGCTCAATGCCTGAACGACCAGCACATCCAGCTCGATGACCTCGCCAAGGACGCCCTCGGCGCCAGTCACTGCCACGGACATCCGTTCCGTTCCCGCTGGAGCCGTCAGCTCGCGCGCGGTCCGGACCCACTTGGAGGAAAGCACCGGGCTGGAGAGCAGGTCCGACTGCAGCTCCCGGCCGCTTGCATCGCGCCAGCTGACCCGCATCTCGGCGACCGGGGAGCGCTCCGACATCCCGCGCACCCAGAACGAAGCGCGGTGCACCCCCGGGGATGCGGCGAACCCGGGCCAGTTGTCGAGGTGCACGCCCCAGCCATACGGCTCGGTCACCTCCACTCGAAGGACTGCTTCACCTTCTCTCGCGTCGGTGGACGCTCTCGAAGCGGTGACGCCGTACCACGCAATCCAGGCGCCAGGCCCCGTCTCCAGGGAAGCCGACTCGGCATCGAGCAGATTGGACGTCGCCGAATGGTCGATGATGGCGGGCTCGCACGCGGTCAGCGCCGCTGCCAGCCACAGCAGGCTCCAGCCTCCCCGTTTCATCGCGCGCTCTCGCGGTCTCGGCCCTCGCAGGCCAGCGTCCCACGGGCACGCTGGACCGCCTCCGCGTAGTGCCCGCGCTGGAACTGCTGTTCGTGCCGGGCCCAGTGGGAGCAGGCACGCCGCGCGTCCTTGAGCTGGTACGTCAGCAACGAGCCCAGCTCGAAGCTCAGGCGCTCCCGCGTCGCCACCGGCTGCTTGCGCATCGCCTCCTCAAGGTACCTCGCCGCTTGCTCGAACTCGTGCCGACCGCGAAGGACCTCCAGCTCTCGCAAGACGTCCTCCGCGCTCGGAGTACGAACCGGAGTGGAGGGAACGCGCGTGGGAGCAAGCTTCGGACTGGGCGCCGCCAGCGGTGCGGGCCTTCCCGACTCGGGAGGCGCAGGCTCGGAAAGGGCTGGCTCGGAGGGCACGGCCACCGGCCACGCCAACGTCTGCCCCACCTCCACTGGAACCACGCCGCCATTGAGCCCACGAAAGGCAATGGCACCTTCGTGCAGGGTGACGGTGCCTTCCCCTCCCCGCTCCTCCACCGTGAAGCGCGTGCCCATCACCTCGATGGCGCCGCCCGACACGAGCACGACGGCGGGGGGCGCGCCTGGCTGGCGGTGATTCACCGAGAACTCCGCGCGACCGTGGACCAGTCGCACGCCGGAGGGTTCACGACGAACGACGAGCGGCCCCTGGTTCCGGAGGGTGATGCCTCGGGCCACGTCCATCAGGGCGGCCTCGCCTCCTTGAATCACCACACCCGCGGCATCTTCCCGCGCCATGAGGTCCACACTGGCCCGCGCGACCTCGAGTCCCCCGAGAGAGCGCGAGGAGGGAGCCCGCATGAAGAACACCACGAAGGCCAGCGCCACCGCCGACGCGACGAGTCCCCAGTACACGGGACGCCTGTGCCATGCGGGCTTCGGCGCGCGTGAGTTCCGCAACCGCGACCACAGTCGAGCCCGGACGGCGGGTGGCATCCCTTGCTCGCGGCGGAGCGGGTCTTCACGCCGGAGCTCTGCACGGAAGTCACGGGGAGCCATCATCCACCTTCCATCCCCAGGCCGTCAGACGGCCCTGGGCGCGGCTGATCAACTTCGACACGTAGCCTTCTGACAGCGAGAGGAGCTGGGCAATCTCGCGCTGGCTCAGGTCGTCCAGAAGCTTCAAGGTCATCACCACCCGCTCCTGCCCCGGCAAGCGGTCCAACGTCGCCGTGGCGCTGCGCAACGCCTCGCGCCGCACGAGGGCCGCCTCCGGCGTGGACTCCGTCTCCGCGGGGTGCACAGGAAACAAGAGTTCGGCGATGCGCTGTCGGAACGTCTTCTCGCGCCGCAGGGCGGAGAACGCCACGTTCTGCGTGACTCGAAAAAGCCAGCCCCTCACATCCTCCTCGCGCAGCCAGGCCTGGTGCTCCCACGCCTTGAGGAAGACGTCATGTGCGACGTCTTCAGCCCAGCCCGACCGACCCGCCGCATACCGCATGGCCCAGACGTAGACGTCCTCGGCGTGCTCCTCGTAGAGCGTGTCGAATGACACAGGCCGGGCAGGCAGGGCGAGCGGGGCCTTTGAGTGCGGAGCACGCGACATCCATCACCTGCGAACCTACGAATGAAGCGGGAGAAACTTTCCTCGGAGGCTACTGCCCCCAAGAAAGCTGGGCGCCGGTTTCGAGCCTCACCCCTCCCCGAGACCACAGTGTCTCGCCCTCGCGCACATGCGTCACGGGCCGCAGCACCCCCAGGGCCACGCGCAACTCCGCCGCGAGACGCTCGGTGAACCGCCACCGGAGCTTCATCCGGGCCCAGCCCGCGGGAGACACCTGGGTACCGGTCCGGCCCGACGCCCAGGCGTCCTCGAGTCGGAAGGTGTGGAGGACGAGGCCCGCGCCCACACCCGGTTCGAGCTGCAGGCGCTCCGCCACGGGGAGCCGATAACTGAAGAAGGCGCCACCTTGCGCCTCGAACACGGTCAGCGCCGCATCGCGGGACACCCCGAGCCCCGCCTCCGCCTCCAGGCCGAAGGCCCCCAGGCCCCGCCTGACGGAGAGCAGGAGGTGTGGATCGACTCCAGGTCCGTGCCAGAGCGTCCCCAGCCCCAGGCCCAGGTCCAGCTCGGGGCGCGCTGGGGCGGCAGCCACCTCCACGGGAGGCTGGAGCACGAACTCGGGCAGAGGCGGCTCCGGCTCGGGCGGCTCCGGCTCGGGCTGCACCGCCCGCGTCATCTCGGAGAGCTTCTGTGCGACCTCCAGATGAAGCTCCGCGATGGAACCCCGTCCCACTCGGACGCCCTGTTCCACCCGTTGCCGCGGCCCGACGGCCTCGAGCAACAGCCCTTCGGGAGTGCGGCTCGCACGCAGTCGAAGCTGGGCCGGACTCTGTGGGGAGACGACCGCGAAGCCCTCCTGAATCAGCCGCAGGGCCACCTTGCGCTCCAACTCCACCGCGTCCCACCGCCGATAGTCCTGCTCAGGAAGCGCGCGCAGGTCGAACGACACCGACACCACCGGGGACTGGGTCAGGGCGACGAGGGAGAACGCGCAGAACAGAGCAAGCATGCGGTGATGGCGAGAGTACCGTCGCCGGTGGCCCACCGGGCAGGAAAGTATTTTCGGCCCCGCGCGTAGCCAGGGACATGACGCTTCCTCGCTCCGTGGGCATCCTGCTTCTTTGCGCTGGCGTGGTCGCCTGTGAGGGCTCCGCCCAGCACACCCATCACCCCGGCGGAAACGAACCGGATCCGCCTCCGCCGGCCACGTCCGATTCCGTCCGTCCGGCGCCAGCGAAGTTCTCCTGTGACGCGAGCGCCGTCCCCTCGGACCTTCCGTTTCCACGGCTGTCCCGGACGCAGGTGATGAACTCGCTTCGCTTCTCTATTGCCCGTGCGCTGCCGAACGAGGCCGACGCCGTCTGGGAGAACCTCGCCCCCCTCCTTGCCCGCTACCCCACGGACCAGCGCACTCCCGCGCCTGGTGACTTGAAGGGTGGCTTCAGCCGGCTGGACCAGTCCATCCAGCAGACCCAGATTGACGTCATGTATGACCTGGGCAACGCCGTGGCCCAGGAACTCACCAGCACCGACGCGCGCCGCAACGCGCTCCTGGGAAGCTGCGCGAGCGACAGCCAGACCGCCAACGACCGGGCCTGCCTGGAGACCTTCATCCGGGGATGGGGCTCCCGCGTCCTGCGCTACCCGCTGCCGACGGCGGAGGTCACCGCCTTCGCGGACATCGCCGGGGCCACGCCGGTGAACAGGGCGGCGGTGGCGGATGTCATCACCACCGTCCTGAACTCGCCCTGGTTCCTCTACCGCGTCGAGCACGGCACCGCCGCCGGCCAGCCGGTGAGCCCCCTCTCCGCGTTCGAGCTGGCCGCGAAGCTGTCCTACCAGCTCTGGCAGGCGCCTCCGGACGACGCGCTCTGGGCCGCGGCGACCGATGGCTCGCTCCTGACCGAGACCGGCTTCAGCGCCCAGCTCGACCGGATGATGAAGAGCCCCCAACTGCGAGGCTCCCTGGACGAGTTCGTCAGCGAGTGGCTGCGGCTCGAGGAGCTGCCGTCGCTGGAGGCGCTCCGCAACGACCCGGTCTACCGGTCCTTCGTCGGAGCGCAGATGCCCTTGGACGCCACGCGCACCGCGATGTTCGAGGACGTCCAACTCTCCGCCTGGAACACCGTCGTGTCCGGTGGCACGGTGAGCGACTTCCTCCATGACAAGAGGTCCTACACGGCGGACCCCTTCCTGGCCGGCATCTACGGTGTCCCCGTCTGGAGTGGCTCCGGTCCGGCGCCGGTCATGCCGTCCCAGAACCGCGGCGGACTGCTGACCCGCGCGGCGTTGCTGGCCACGGGGACCCCGTCGACGCGTCCCATCCACAGGGGCTACCTGGTGCGAAACGCCCTGCTCTGCCAGCAAGTCGGGGCCCCTCCGCCCAATGCCAGCACCAGGCCGCCCGCGCCGACGGAGCGCATGACGACGCGACAGGTGGTGAGCCAGCTCACCTCCGGAGGCAGTTGTGGGGGATGTCATAACAACACCATCAATCCACCGGGCTTCGTGCTGGAAGGGTTCGACGCGCTCGGACGGGAGCGCGACGTGGAGCGGCTGTTCAACCCGCAGGGCCACGAGACGGCAACGCCCTCCGTGGACACCTCGGCGGACGTGTTGCTCTACGACTCCGAGCAACGCGTCATCTCCAGCGCCTCGGAGCTGTCGCGGATGATTGACGACAGCCAGCTCTTCGAGTCCTGCGTCGCGCAACACTACTTCCGCTTCGCGCACGCTCGCGTGGAGTCCACTTCCCGCGATGGGTGCCTTCTTTCGGAGATGGAGACGGTCGCGCGCAGCGGCGCACCGATGGCCGACCTGCTGAAGACCGTCGTCCAGCATCCCACGTTCAAGCAGAGGAGCTTCCAATGAGCAACACACCTGTCTTCCGTTGGGACCGCCGCATGTTCCTGCGCGGCGCGGGCGGAGCCGTGCTGGCTTTGCCGCTGCTCCCATCGCTCTTGAGCCCCCGCGAAGCGAAGGCCCAGGCCGCCTGGCGCCCGAAGTCCTTCGTGCATTTCCGCACCCCCCACGGCGCCATCTTTGGCGCGAGCATGTGGCCGGGGGACCCGGCGCTGACGCAGTCCCTGTTCTACGCGGACCACGACGTGCGGCGGGGAGACCTGGCCGCGACGGCCCAGGCGAACGGTGATGCGGTCATCAGCCGGGTGCTGACCGCGAAGTCGTCCGTGCTCACGCCCACGCTCATCTCGAAGATGAACATCCTGCGGGGACTCGATTTCCCCCTGTACATGGGTCACAACTTCGGCGCCCCGCTGGGCTACTACGACTTCGACAAGCAGAGGCCCGGCTCACCTCGAGCGACCATCGACCAGGTGATGGCCTATTCACCGGCCTTCTACCCGAGCGTCGCCTCCGTCCGGAAGCGAAGCGTCGCCATCGCCGGCGCAAGCACCTCGACCGGCAGCTGGGGATACAACACCCCAGGTGTTCGCTCCTCCGGAGTCGCCTCCAGCGCCATCGGCGGCACCGAGAGTTCGCTCGCCCTCTTCGACACCTTGCTGGCCGGCAGCAGCAGCCCCGGCACCGCCCGGACTCCCGTGGTGGACAAGGTCCTCGAAAGCTACCGGCGGCTGCGCAACGGCAACAGTCGGCTCTCGGCCGAGGACAAGGGGCGACTGGACCAGCACATCGACGCGGTCGCGGAGCTGCAGCGCCGGCTGGAGACCACCAGCACCGGCTGCCAGGTGCCGGCCCGTCCCACCACCGACAACCTGTCGCTGCGAAACTCCAGCTCCTTCGCGGGAGACCCCGCGAAGAACGTCGAGTACTTCCGGCTCATCAACGAGGTGCTCGCCGTGGCGATGAACTGCGGCGTCTGTCGCGTCGCCACCATCAGCATCGACGAGCACAACCAGAACCTGACCTTCACCCCCCGCGCGCCCCAGGGCGAGGACTGGCACAACAACGTCGTTCATCCCTCGACCGTGCCCGGGGCGAACCAGGACCTGGTGGTCCAGTTCAACCAGGTCTTCTTCTCGCAAGTGTTCCTCGACCTCGTCTCCCGCTTCGAGCGGTTCTCGAACGGCGCGGGCGGGACCCTGCTGGATGATTCGCTGCTCGCGTGGGGACAGGAGAACGGCAACACGCCCCACTTCTCCTTCTCCGTCCCGGTGGTGACGGCCGGGAGCGCGGGGGGCGCCCTCAAGACGGGCAACTACTGCGACTACCGGAACATCACGCGCAAGGTGAGCGGCGACTCGAGCACGGGCAGCGAGGGCAGCTTCCTGTGGTCGGGCCTTCTCTACAACCAGTGGCTCGGCACGGCGCTCCAGGCGATGGGCATCCCGCAGGCGGAGTGGAGCGAAACCGACCACTCCGGCTACGGCTGGAAGGCGTCGTACCAGTCCACCTACGAGTACCTCTTCACGAACAAGGGCTTCAGCTCGGCGCAGGCCTATCCCGCGGTGATGTGGCAGAAGGCTGGAGAGCTGCTGCCGTTCCTCTCGCCCTGACAGACCCGAGGGGCCACGTGTGCGGCCCCCAGCTTCGCTGCATCGTTCACGCGCCAAGGCCACGGTCGGCTGTGCGTCAAGGCGCGTGAGCGAGGCCCTTCAGACTGTCATTTCGAACCCGGCTCCAGCTTCCGCAATTCTCGCTCCGCGTGCTTGCGTTGAGCCGCGGTGCCCTTGCGCTGCAGGAAGGACCGATAGGCCTTGATGGCCTCGGGTCCCTTCCCCATGTCCCGAAACAGATCTCCCCGATTCAGGTGGAGCACATTGCGCTCGCGGCCCGTCTCGGTGAGCAGCGCCAGGCATTCGTCGAGGACGGCCTCGGCCTGGGACCACTCCTTCTGGGACCACAGCGCGAAGCCGAGGTTGTTGAGGATCTCCGCCCGGAGGTCGATGGTCGCATTCAACTGCTGGTTCATCTGCTTCCTCAGGCTGGTGTCCTCCACGGTGATCGCGTCCAGGGTGCCCTCAATGACGAGCCGGCCGCTCTCGAGCCATGTCCGGTACAGCGTGGTCCACGCTGCGAGCGCCTCCTTCTGGTGCCCCGTTTTCCACTGACTGAGTGCCTCCTCGTTCGCGGCGAGCAGGCCCTGGTGGGTGCGACGGGAGTCTTCCAACTCCATCCGGTTCGCGTCCTCCATCTTCTTCGTCAGCCTTCCGTCCTCCGCCATCTCCTCGAACTCCGGAAGGGAGTATTCGCGCCCCATGTATTCCTTGCACGTGACGCTGGCTTCGCCCGTCTGCGCGAACGTGCAATCACAGGTAGGAAGCGCGGTGCCCCCACCCGTCCAGCTCATGGAGTACACCGTCTGGGGCAGTTGGCCATACAGGTCGCCGAAGGAGACGGTCTCCTTGAGACACTCGCAGATCTCCCGGGTCATCGCCTCACTGGCGGTGGTGTTCAACTTGAGGGTGAGGCTGTCGATGACCCACAGGGCGCACTCCCCCTCGGACGCAGCGAGCAGCCAGCGGGAGTTGGGCAGATAGGACCAACTGAGATTGCGAGCCCCTCCGTCCCTGGGACCCAGCACCTTCTCCAGGGCGACCGCTGCCTCTGGAAAGGTCTCCACGGGGGAGCGTGCTTCATCCGGGAAGAGGGAGACGACCCATGCCTCCTTCGTGCGCCGGAACCGGACCAGACACCGCTGAGCGTCATTGCCAAAACGGACCGCGGCGGAGGTCTCGCTCTCGGGCTCGGGGATGAGCCGCGCGACCTTGCCCATCGTCGGACAGCCATTGAGCGGCAGACTCGTTCGTACCAGGGCCGGGGCAACGGGCTGCCCCGTGCGTGAGTCCACCACGAAGAAGGCATCATGGAACGGAGGATTATCCGAGGACTCGCGAGTCCGTGGACTGGGGACAACGAAGTAGCCCACGCGAAGTCCGGCCTCCGGGAGTTCGACCCAGCGCTCATCGAGGAGGAATCGTCCGCCGCGCCAGTCCTGGAAGGCGGGGGTCTTCTTGAGGTTCGCCGACGAAATCTCCGGGGAGGTCGCGGGCGCGACGGCGACAAGGAGTGGCAGGAGGAATGAAAGCATGGGCGGTCTGTGACTGTAGTCCTCGCGCTGCCTTCGCGCGAAGTCCGGAACGCAGCGGTTCGTGTCGCTGAGGTTGAGCCACGGCGTCGCGGGCGACCAGGTGGTCACCGCGATGGAGAAGCTCAAGCAAGAGGGCAAGTACGGCTACATCGACTTGCGCGCCGTCCTGGACGACAAGGGCGAGGGATTATTCAAGACGCAAAAGGAGTGGGCGCAGGAGCCGGAGGACGACCAGAACCGTCCCGTCAACGGCCCCAGGCCCGGGTTCACCGACGCGCTTCGACTGGCACGGCAGCCCTCCCCGGGGCGAGCCAGCGTGCCGTCACGCGGTCGGCGGGGCGGCGTTGAACACCGCTCGTTGCGCGGCGAACGCACGCTGGTAGGCGGGCCGCGCTTCGGCGCGGGCGATATAGGCGGCGAGGCTCGGATACGCCTCGAGAATGCCCGACGTCTGCAGTCTGCGCAGGACCGTCACCATGAGGATATCGGCCGCGCTGAAGGCGCCTCCGAGCCAGTCCGCGTCGCCGAGAAACGCGGAGAGGTCGTCCAGCCGTTTCCGGATGAGGGTGTCCAGCGCGCGCAGGCGATGCTCGTACCAGGGCTGGTCGCGCTCGAGAATCATCACCAGACTGCGGTCGAAGATGGGCGGCTCAACCGTATTGAGCGCCGCGAACATCCACGCAATCACGCCCGCGCGGCCATTCGCGTCTTCCGGCAGCAGGCCGGCATGGCGCTCCGCGATGTGGAAGACAATCGCGCCGGACTCGAACAAAGCGAGACTCCCCTCCTCATAGGTCGGAATCTGACCGAACGGATGCAGCGCCTTGTGCGCGGGCTCCTTCATCGCCTCGAACGACAGCAGACGGACGTCGTAGGACTGGCCCACTTCCTCCAGCGCCCAGCGCACCCGCATGTCCCGCGCCAGCCCGTTGCCGCGATCAGGTGAGCGCTCAAAGGCGGTGATGGTGATGGTCATGTCCTGCTCCTTGCCCTCACCCATATCACTCCCGTCAGAGTGACTGGATGAACTTGAGCAGGGCCGCCCTCTGGGAGCCGCCCAGGGTGCGGAAGGCCTCCTTGGAGGACTCAGCTTCTCCACCGTGCCACAGGATGGCCTCGGAGAGGCTGCGCGCACGGCCGTCATGCAGATAGGCCTCCCCGCCGCTGACGCCAGCCGTCAAGCCAATGCCCCAAAGCGGTGGCGTGCGCCACTCCGCTCCCGTGGCCCCCTCCTCGGGGAGGTTGTCCGCCAGCCCCGGTCCCATGTCATGCAACAGCATGTCGGTGTAGGGACGAATCACCTGGCTGCGCAGCTCGGTGTGGGGGTGATACGGGCTGGTCGCCAACGTCGCGACGTGGCACCGGGCACAGCCCATGCTGCCGAAGAGGCCTTCCCCCTGAAGCGCCTGAGCGTCATTGAGATTGCGGCGCGCGGGGACCCCGAGCAGGGCGACGTAGCGAACCATCCTATCCAGGTCCGCGTCAGCCAACTCGGTGCTTGCTCCGGCACAGGTCTGTCCCGAGCCGCAATCCGGAACAGGGAAGACAGAGGTGGTGACCCCCATATCGACATTGAGCGCGCTCGCGATCTGATGCCTGAGCCGCGCCTTGCCCGCCTTCCAACCGAAGCGCCCCATGCGCGCCTGGCCCGTCTGTGGATCAACCACGGTCTGCATGCGACCCGAGATGCCGTCGGCATTGGCGTCGTTGGGATCGGCGAGGCTGGCAATCATGTTCTCATCGAGCGCCTCCAGCAGTCCCAGCCCGATCAAGGGCGGAGTGATTCGGGCCGAATGGTGCGTGGGAACGGGCCCCGTGAAGCTGTAGAGGGGGCGCCGCAACTGATAGCCCGTGCCATCACCGAACGTGCCGTTCGTTACCGTCCAGCCCGAGATGCTCACGTTGCCCTCGGGGCTCCCGCTGGTGCTCTGCGGTTGAAGGACCCACCCCAGTCCAGGATGCGCCGTCACGGTGGTGCCGACCGCGCCCACCCTGACGGTATAGAGGAGAGGAGGCGCGAGGACGACGTGGCCAGGATTCCCTCCACTGGCGCCACCGCCGTTCACCGTGAAGCTCACCGGGGACGTCGTGCTCAGCCCCCCCGAGGTGTTGCCGATGGTGAAGTGGTACTGGACGGCCGTGCCCGCCGGGATGTTCTTGAGGAGATGGGTGTTCGCGTTGGAGCTGTCATGCGCCATCCGGAAGCTCTGCTGGGCGCCTCCGTTGAGCTTGTAGTGAAGGTCCGCCCAGGGCGCGTCATTCACATAGAAGCGCAAGGTATACAGGGACGTCGCCGGGTCGGGAGGAAGCCCGCGGCCATTGTTGGTGTGACAGGCCACGCAGCTGCGACCGATATAGGAGGGCCCGAGCTTGTTCTGCTGCGCGGTGAGGCTTGGGTTGCCAGCCTCCGAGTGGGAGCCATCGCTGAAGTCGGTGTGATGCAGGCGCCGCCCCTCGACGAATGGCTGAGCGTTCCCCGGCGCCGTGTTCGTCGCCATCTGCTTGAACAGGTGCGCCGGCTCGTTCGAGTAGCTGTAGCCAAGCGTCGTGCGCCCTCCCAGCCAGGCGGTCTCCGGCAGGGGAAACGAGTCCAGGTTCGAGCCCCTTCCTTCCCAGGGCACCATGCCACCCTGGCCCACGATGTAGAGGAACGCCGTCCCGTAATAGTTGGCGCGTCCCACGACGGGAGGGAGCAGGAACGGGCTGATTTCAATCTCCATGCGGTCGCCCATCTGGATCCGCCGGTTCTCCTTCGCATTGTAATTGATGGTGGCCGTGTAGTGCAGTGGATCCACCTGCGTCATGTCCACGTTGAACCAATACTGAGAGAGCACCGCCTGCCCCTGGTAGAACGCGCGGAAGTCCGGCGTGTCCAAGGGCCAGAGCGTGGTGATGTTGACGGTGATGTCGCCGCCACCCTTGGCGACCCTGTCGATGATCTCAATGCCGTGGGTGCGGTATTCGAAGTACAGCGGCAGGTAGTGCTCGTAGCTTTGGAACTGGGATTCACGGGCGTGGCGATCACGCGACCGGTCCGCGAGGCGGGTGATGAGCGCCGTCGGCGTATCCACCACGACCGCGGGCTCCAGCGGGGTGCTGGAGTCGAAGAGCGGGACCACCGAGAGCATGGACGCCGGCATCGAGGAAGGCGCGGGCTGCGCTTCATCGCGCTCGGCCTGGGGCGCGTTCCCGCAGGCGCCGATGAACACCCCCATGATGGCCAGACTCCAAGCCGCCGCTCGTGTGCTGGAAGGTTCTCTCATGCCCTGAAGTCTATCGCATCAAAAGCCGGAATAGACTGATTTCGAGCTTAACTCGCCATGTGTATGGCGTCTGTGTGGAATGAGATAATCGAGCGGCTTGCTCAGGCGCGCCCTGGCGTCATCCGTCTGGATGACGCACACCGCCCATACACCAGCGCTACAGGAACTCGTCCCCTCCCCCAGCCTCCGGCTCCTGCGCGGAGAGCAGAACATTCCCGGGCCGCTGCTCCACGCGGAGGCCCAGGCCCAGGGCCGTCAACTCCTCGAGCGCGGCGAGGGCCTCCATGACGGGCTGGACATCCGCGACCCGGGCAGGCACGGCGATGCGCTCCAGACGCGAGCCCACCCGCTCCAGCAGCACGTGCGGAGGGAGTGCCTCGATGTATCGGCCATACAGATAGGCGGGCGCACTCAGCTGGGCGACCTCGGAGGGTGAGAGGGTCGCGACACTCGTATCGAAGCGCGCCCTCACCTCCTCCACCGAAGTGTCCTGACGCCACAGCCCGAGCAGGGAGCGCAGGAAGTCCATCAACGGTTGCGCCCGGGACGAGCCCAACTTCGCCGAGGCGACCTCCAGCGCCCGCTCGGCGCGTGCGGTGTCCGGCTCGACGAAGAACAGCGGCAGCACTTCTTCGATGCCTGGGGTGTAGAGGGGTTCGGCGAGTTGCTCCGGCGCACCCGCGAACGCGCGCAGCGTCTCGGATTCGAGCGGCTCACCCGCGAGCCACTGGCACCACAGCGCCTCCAGCGAGCCCGCGGCGAGCGAAGCGCGGCGCATGAGATGGGGTCGTGCCTGCTCCACGCCTCCGAACAACACGACGGTCACCAGGTCCGCGGTGCAAGGCCCCTCGGGGAACTCGAGCGCATCCACCCCCGTCCAGCGCGCGTACCGTTTGCGCTTCAGGTCGCGCTGGACCTCGCTCGCCACCTCGCTCCACGCGGACCAGGGCACACCCAGCGCCGCGTAGTCCTTCCGGAGTCCCTCATCCGCGGGGGCCGAGACCTCGTTGGGGCGCTTCTTGAAGTCGGTCCGCACGCGCTTGAGTTCCTTCGCGAGCGCGGGCAGCTCTTCCGCTGGACAGCCCCCAGTCAGGAGCCGGAGGCGGGAGATGGGGACTCCGGGCAACTTGAGCAGCCAGGATTTGAACGCCGACCAGGCGGGTGCGGAGAGGTCTCGGGATTCCACGGTCTGTCCTCGTTCAGGCGCCAGGCCCGCGCCCCCTCGATGAGTCGCGGGGTCATGTGGCCTGCCTGGTCCATCATGAAAGTTTGCTCCGGTGATGGCTACGCCCTCGGCCTGGACCCCCGGGGCGTCCAGGCTTTGTCGGCACATGTGGTCGGTCGAGCGCCAGCGTGGGCCCGGAGGGCGTGGTGTGCCCCATTTTCTGTCAGCCCCTCGCAGCCGAACGATATGCTGAACTCATGGAGACGCTGACTGACTGGCTCTTGATTCTTCTACCCTTCGCGGGATTGGTCTCGCTCTGGCTCGTCACGAACGCACGCGAAAAGCAAGTCGCCGAAAAAGTATACCGAGCCGTGGACGAAGGCCGGCTGAGTGACGTCAAGTCCATGCTCTCAAAGCATGCCTTTCCGAGCCAGCGCACAGTCGTCGTCGCGACCTCCATCGTCAGAGCCGTTCAATCAAGACAACCTGCGATCCTCGACTTTCTTCTCAGCAAAGAGCTGAAACCCATATCACTCACCCAGAAGCTTGATTCATTTCTTCACGAGCAGTCGCTGAGAGGTGGCTGGAGGGGCGTTGTTCTCTGGCAGTCGCGAACCTCGCACATGTTCGAGCCTTGGAGAGACCTCAGCAAAAGCGATAAACTCAAGCTGAGAAGCAGGGCCTCTCGCGGCGACACGGTAGAAACGGCAAAGGCCCATCTTCGTGGCGAACGTGGACGATGGACCGTCCCATGAAGAGGGAGAAGCTCGGCCACCCTGCATGAGTGCGTCAAAACGCGCATCACGACGGTGATCGATGCTCACGGCGAGCCGCCTTCCCCCCACTGAAGGAGCGCGAGTCAGCGCCGGGCGGGAGGGAGGCTCACCTCCGTCTTGCCGGGGGATGCGACGCCCTCACTCCTCGCGAACGCGCTCGGCATCAACCTCCCCGGCTCCAACCCGGATGGCGGCACCGCGCCGCGCTGAACCGCCCCTGCCGCTCCGTCTTCCGCCGTTCGGAGGCTGGGTGTACGCTCGGTGTCGCAGCGGTAGATGTCCTCCCCTCATCGGATTTCCCTGATGCGCGACGGTGATGCCCTCAGTGAGGTCTGCCGCAGACTGGGACCGGCCATCTACCGCCGGTGTCTGAAGATCCTGCGCAATCCAGACGAGGCCGCGGACGCCTGTCAGAAGGTCTACATGCAGTTGGTGCGTCATCGCTCCCGGCTTCCTCCGGAACCCGAACAACTGCGCTGGGTCTACGTCGTCGCGACGCGGGTGTGTTTCGCCCAACTGCGCGACGATGCCTGGGAGACGGCGAGCGGGGCGGAGCTGAACCACGACGCGCCCGCGCCCACGGACAGCTTCGCGGAGGTGGCCGACCGGCAGATGGCGCTCAAGGCGCTCTCCTGCGCCACGGAGCACGAGCGGATGGTCGCGTGGCTCGTGCTCGTCGACGGCCACTCCCAGGAGGAGGCCGCCGAGCTTCTCAGCCTCTCGCGCAAGACGGTCGGCAAGCGCATCCAGCTCTTCCTGGCGAACGCCCGCCGAGGGGTCTTCGAATGAACGCGGCACGGACGGCGCAGTGCCCGAGCGACCTCGCGCTCGAGGAGCACCTGCTCCACGCGAATCCCGCCACTGCCCGGCACATCGCCGGGTGTGCCCATTGCCAGACCTGGGAACGGTCCGCCGCGGAGGCCTCGCGCGCGTTCGCCCGCGAGAACCCTCGCTGGATGGCGACGACCCAGGCCAGGTCCCGGCCTCTGCCGCGATGGGCGCCACTGCTGCCGGCGGCCGCCCTCGCCGCGGCCGCCCTGTTCTTCCTCCGCTCCCCTCCCCCGGAGTCCCCGCTCTATGCGACCAAGGGCGAGGAGCTCACCGTCTACATCGGAGGGCAGGGAGCGCCGCGAGCCGCGACCCAGGGCGAGCGGGTGCGACCAGGAGAGGCGCTCCGCTTCCAGGTCGCGCCGGGCGCGGCGGCCTTTGTCTGGATTGCCTCCGTCGACTCGACGGGCGCCGTCTCCCGCCTCGTGCCCGCGGAAGGGACGACACCACTCGCGGTGGACGGGACACAGCTGCTTCCGGGCAGCGCGGTGCTCGATGCGGCTGAAGGCCCGGAGCGGATCTGGGCGGTGATGTCGCGGGAGCCCCTGAGCTGGGCCGTCGTGGAGCAGGCTCTCCAGGGGAGCCCGGTGCGGGACTCCACGACAGTTCAAATCCCCGGCGCTCGGACCGCCACGGTGTTGCTCGAGCGCGGCGCTCCATGAGCCGGCTTGCGTTGCTCCTCGTGTTCTTCTTCGCGGCTTCCGCGAAGGCCCAGTTGCCCGAACGGCGCTTTGCTCTCGCGGTCGGCGGCAACGTGGGCGCACCGGGCCACGCGCGGCTCCGCTTCGCGGAGGCGGATGCCTCGCGCTTCGCGGACACGCTGAAGGAGCTCGGGGGCTTTCACGGCGAGGACGTGCGCGTGCTTCATCAGCCCACTCGCGCGCGGCTGCTCGCGGAGGTGCGAGCGCTCGAACAGCGCATCGCCGAAGCGGCCCGCCACTCCTCGCGGCGAAACCTGCTGCTCCTCTACTGGTCCGGGCATGCCACGGAGCAAGGCCTGGAGCTGGGAAGCGAGAGCCTCTCCTTCGCCGAGCTGAGGAAGCTGCTCGGGGCCTCGCGTGCGCACGTGCGACTGGCTTTCGTGGATGCGTGCAGGTCCGGAGGGCTCATCACCCCGAAGGGGGCGAAGGCCCTTCCCGGTGGCTTCGCGCTCGACGTCACGAGCGACGAGTCCCCGGATGGGACCGCGATTCTCGCGTCCTCGGGTCCAGGGGAGAACGCGCTCGAGAGCGCGGAGCTGCGCGGGAGCTTCTTCACGCACCACCTGACGGCCGGGCTTCGCGGCGCCGCGGACGCCGATGGAGACAGTCGCATCACGCTCCAGGAAGCCTATCGCTATGCCTATGCGAAGACCGTCTCCCATACGGCCGAGGTCTCCGGAGTCGCCCAGCGCCCAACGTATGCCCTGGACCTGAAGGGAAAGGGCGAGCTCGTGCTCACCGAGCTGCGCCACGCGGACGCGCGTCTTGTCTTCGCTCCGGGGACGGAGCCCGACAGGCGCTGGCTCGTCGTGCGCGACGAGGGGCTCGGCGAGGTGCTGGAGCTCCGAGAGGACCCGGTGAAGCCACGGCAGCTCGCGCTGCGTGCCGGAAGCTACCGGCTGATTCGCACGACCGCGGACGATGTCCGGACCGGCGCCTTCGCACTCGTGCGCGGGGAGGAGCGGACGGCCACGACCGTCACGCTGACGCAGCGGCCTTTCGCCGAGCGCGGAGAGAAGGGAGGCGAGGCCGTCGGACGGAAGCTGGAGTTGCTCGCCGCGGTCGGTCTCAACACACCGCCACTTCGGGGCATGGGACTTGCGCCCGCGCTGGTGCTGGGAGGGGACGTCGCGATGGGGACATCCCAGACGCTGCGGCTCCGCGCGAGATACCAGGACGGCCGGGGCCAGGATGCCGGGCTGCCCTACGCGCTCCGGAGCCTGGGAGGGGATGTCGCGTGGCTCTGGCGGCTTCCTGTCCGGGGGCTCGAAGCCGGTGGCAGGCTGGGGGCGGATGCGGTCCGGCAGTCGGTGGCGAGCACGTCGGAAGGGACGGCGTTCCGCGGACGCGTGGGGGCGGTGCTCTCCCATGCGCTGCCCCTCGGGGGCCGGGTCTCCTGGTTCTCGGAGGTGGAGGCACAGCTCGCCTCGTTCAGGCTGAATGACCGCGTGGTCCTTCGGCCCGCGGTCGAAGCCGTCACCGGCCTGGGCTTCCGACTCTGATGCGTGACGTCCTCCTCATCGCGGCCCTGGGCCTCTTCGCGTGCGCGTGTGGTGAAGGCCTCTTCGATGCACGCGGGCGGCCCGACGTGCGTGTCATCGGACGCGAAGGCGGCACCGTCACCTCCCGCGATGGTCGCCTCCGGGTGACCCTTCCGCCGGGAGCACTCAAGAGCGAGGAGACCGTCTCACTCCGGGAGCTGGGGGTGCGGAGCTGGTCGGTGGGGGTGGCTTATGCCCTGGAGCCTTCCATGCGGACGCTCGCCGTCCCCGCGCGGGTGGAGATGCGCGCCGAGTCGGCCCCGGGCCACCGTGGCCCCGCCTCCCTTGTCCGGATGACCCGGGATGGCCTCCCAGCCCCGATGGCCGGTTCCTGGAGCGAAGGGACGCGGAGCTTCGGCCAGCTCTCCGCACTCGAGGACCTCGGGCTCGCGCAGCCCCTGTGCTCCGAACCCATCGAATGCGCGGATGGCTTCCGGTGCGAGGACGGCGCGTGCAAGTCCTGTCCCGCCAACGTCTCCTGCCGGGCCAACCCGGACCTTCCCGGCCCGCGGAACACCGGCGTCCCCCCGGGCACGACGCTGGTCCGGCATGAGGGAGACGTCGTGCTGGACACACCGGGGGCCGTGCTCGAGGACCGGGACATCCACGGTCGACTCATCATCCGCGCGAACGACGTCACCGTGCGCCGGTGTGTCGTGCACGCGCCGGTACCCCGCGAGATTGACGGCATCATCAACGTCTCAGGGGCGACGGGCGTCCTGCTGGAGGACATCGAGGTCTTCGCCGAGGAGTCCTCGACGCTCCAGTGGGGCGTGGTGGGAGGAGGCTTCACCGCGCGCCGGCTCGACGTGCATGGGGTGGTGGTGGGGATGGGCCTGCGGTCCGGCGCTCGGGTGGAGTCCTCGTGGATCCACGCATTGGACCCGGTGGGCGCCCAGTACGGCATCAGCGTCTTCGAAGGGCGCGACATCGGCATCTATGACAGCAACGTGCATGGCCCCGGGGAAGACATCGGCGCGGCGGTCTTCGTGAACCAGCAAGTGGGGCCCACGCGAGACGTGAGGGTGGAACGCAACCGGCTCGACCGCGGCAGTTGCATCGTGAACCTGGGACATGCGGGCGGCACAAGCCTTCAAGGCATGGTGGTGCGCAACAACGTCTTCGGCGCCCGGACGGTCTACGACTGCGCCGTGCTCGTGAGCACCCAGACGCAGCTGTCCGCCGAGGGCAACGTCTGGGAGGCCACGGGTGTGGAGGTCCCCATCGAGCGACACGATTGAGACCTCCGGGATGCCGCCCTGAGGCGGCTCGCTAGTTCGACGGAGGAAGGACCGTTCCGTCCTCCCAGGTGTTGTTGGACCAGACGTTCCCCGGCTCCGAGGTGTCGAAGCTGGTGATGGCCCCGTACCAGCCGCAGCGCCCGCTCTGACCGCGACCGAAGACGTTGCCGATGAAGCGGATGTTGTTCGTCGCGCCCGAGTAGGGCTTGCCCTGGGACGACCCGCCATAGGCGCAGAAGCCACCCGTCGTGCCGGGGAAGAAGTTGTTCTCCACCAGGTTGTTCTCCACCGGAGCGAAGTCGCCATAGCCGGTGAGCGCCGCCGAACAGCCCGCGTCGGGCGGCACGTCCGGCGCGTCGCAGACGATGGTGTTGTGCCGGAGCGTGACATTCCGGCCCATCCGGATGCCGGACTCGTGCGCGGTCCCCGTCTCGTCCGTCATCTGGCCATGGACGTAGGAGTCGCGAATCTCGCAGTCGTGCCAGCAGTGGATGGAGCGATTGCCACCCTGCACGTGCACGCGAACGGCGGTGAAGTTCACGGCGCCTACTCCCGTGACGATGCGGTCACCCGCGTCGACGTGGGAGTCGGTGAGCGTGAAGGAGAAGCCGGTGGAGTTCTCGTCGGTGGAGACACTCCCGTTGATCTTCGAGTTGCGGATGATGACGCCCGCCGCGCGGATGGTGAGGTCGCAGTTCACCGTCTTGGAGTCGATGAGCGTGTTGGCCACGGAGATGGAGCACGGTCCGGTGTAGGGCGTGAGCTGCGTTCCCGCCGGCACTCCTGTATTGCTCGCATTCGGAAAGCCGCCGGCCGGAGGGCTGGAGCCGGTCGTCGCCGTGACGGCGTTCGAGTCGGCGCTGAGATTGCCCGCGGCATCACGCGCCTTCACCAGGTAGCTGTAGGCCGTGGCCGCCGTGAGGCCCGTGTCCGAGTAGGTGCGGCTCGCCGTGGAGGCGATCTTCACGCCATCGCGGAAGATGTCGTAGGCCGCGACGCCGACATTGTCCGTGGAGGCATTCCAGCCCAGGTTGATGGCGCTCGCGGACGCCGCGGACGCGACGAGTCCCAAGGGGGCGGTCGGCGCCTGGGTATCCGGCGAGGGCTCGGTGCTGTCCGGAAGGAAGACCACATCCACGGCGTAGTCGGTGTTCTGGTAGCCCTGCGTCGGAAAGCCGCCGCCATAGCGATAGACGCCGTTGACCCCGTCCACGCCCGATGCGAGTCCCCGGATGGGGCCGCGTGACTTCTCCGTGTTGAAGCCGCCCACGGTGGCGCCGTACCGTCCGGCCGCCGCGTAGTACGACACGACATAGGTGGTCCCCGCGATGACGGTGATGGGGGAAGCGAAGCGCACCGTCTGCCAACCCGTCGTCGTCTCGCTCGTGGAGGTCGCCTCCGCGAGCTTCGCGCCCGCCCGGTTCCACAGACTCACGCGGTGCGGACCGGCATTCTGGGCCCCTCCCTTGAAGAAGCGCACGCCACGGACCGTGCCCGGAACGGACACGCGGAACTTCATCCCCAGCTCCACCGCGCCGGTATCGCTGTCCATCGCGATGGTGGGGCGCGCCGAGTCGAGGAAGAGCGAAACCTCGCCCGCCTCGAGGGATTGGTGCTCACCGGCGAGCAACTCCTGGCGCGGGGAATCGTCCACGGTGCCGGCGGAACAGGCGGACAACACGATGAAAAGGACCGCTGCAAGACTCCGAACTCTCATGGGCACTGCCTCCGAAGGATTTCTTTTCGGGCGGCTAATGCGCGAGCCGCGATTCATGGGAACCCGAAGCGCACGAAAAAGCCCTGGCACCTTTCTGTCGGTGAAAGGCCCTGAGGCTGCCCCGCGAAAAACGGGGCAGCTCCAGGCACCGGGTAGAACGCGACGCTATTTCTTGCAGGTCGTCGCCGCATCGACCTTGGCCACGTCGGCGCCCCACAGGCAGACGATGCGGTCCAAAGCCACGCCGCTGCGGGAGTTGCTGAAGAAGACGATGCCGTCGCCGGATTGCGGACGCATCGAGAAGAAGGCGCGGAAGCCGGCCTGGTTGCGTCCGTCGTGACCGACGGCGGTGCTGCCGTCACCGAGGCGTTCGATGAAGAGGCCCAGGCCGTAGGCCGGCGCATCGGGTGCGCGCGGCGTGCTCAGTTCCGCGGGGGTGTACAGCTGTGCAAGTTGCGCCTGGCTCAGAGGATGCGCGCCGGCGGTGTTCGCCATGCCGGCAATCATCCAGCGGGCAAAGTCGCGGACGGTAGTGGTCAGCGTCGACGGCGCCTGCTCGACGTAGTAGCGCATCGGCACCGGCGCACCATCGTCGCCGTGTCCCTGCGCCGCGCCGACCAGCACCTCCGGCGTCATGGCGACGCTGCTGTGTTTCATGCCCAGCGGCCGGAACACCAGCTCACGCGCCAGGTCTGAATACTTGCGCTTCGAGGTCCGCTCGATGGCCAGTTGCATCAGGGTGTAGCCGCCGCCGGAGTACTGGAGCTTCGCACCGACCGGTGCGAACAGCTCCACCGCGCCGCGTCCATTCGTCTTGCCGGCCAGCGACTCCTCCAGGCTCGGCAGCTCCTTGAAATCGAGCCACCCTTGGTACCCACCCAAGGTCGTGCCCGCGGTGTGGGACAGCAGGCGACGGATTGTGATGAGTCGATGGTCGAACTGGCTCTGCGCCAGCGGCCACGGCGACAGCATATCGGCCACGGGTTTATCCAACGGCACGCTCCCCTGCTCGGCCAGACGCATCGCCACCCAGCTGGCGACCGGCTTCGCCAGGGAGGCGGCGCTGAACACCGTGTCGGGGGTCACCGGCACCTTGCCCGCGTGGTCCGCGAAGCCGAAGCCCTTGGCGTAGACCAGCTTGCCTCCGACAATCAGCCCCACCGCCGCGCCTGGGATACGGGCTTCTTTCATGAGGGCCGGCACTTCGCGCTCGATGACCTGGGCGAACGTCGGCGCCGCGACGGCGGGCACGGCGAGGGGGCCTGGCCTGGCCTGGAGGCCCTGGGCCTGGGCGAGGGACAGCGGAAGGATGAGGGACAGCAGGAGCACGGCACGCATGAGCGTTCCTCCGCAAGGGGGTACGGAGAAGAGGATGCGGTAGCCGGCGCGGCGCGTGGGGTGCCCGTCGCCCAACGTCTCACAGCGTCGCCGGAGTGCGCGTGGGGCGGCGCCGCGCGACGTCGTTCCTGGGGCTCACCGGCGCTGTTGCGGTGCGCTACCCTTCCCTGTCACGGCCCCGTCGATTCGCGGAGGCAGGCGGTTCCATGTCATGGACTTTCTGTCCATGGTCCTCGAGGGCAGGTCGGCTGGTGGTCTGAGGACGCCGGCCATCAAGGTGTTGCGCGCTGAGCCGTTGCGGGCAAGGAGAGGTGTCGTTCATTCCATGGGGGGGACGGTCCATTCCGGGCTCCATCCTGCTCTTTGGGGGAAGACACTCGATGCGAAGCCGTCCTGGCATGCCGTGGTCGTGGGGGCTGGGCCTTGCGCTGGCCTTGTCGCTGGGGGCGTGTGGTGTGGAGCCGTTGGAGGAGAAGGTTCGTCTTCCGGAGGATGGGGCGCTGACGCGTGAGCGTTTGGACGCCTTGTTGACGTGGGACCCGTATGCGGACGCCGTGGCGTCGGGCACCACGGCGACGGTGCTCAACGCGAGCGCGGCGCTGGGCGCTCCGGACGGGCAGGCGGCGACACTGCTGGGCTTGCTCAACTCAGCGCTGGTGCTGGACCTGGGCCAGGGAGAGGAAGGCAACGGCGACCTGCGCGTCTACTACCAGGGCCTGTCATTGGCGCTGGTGGCCCAGGTGGACTTCCTGAAGGCGGATGGGACGTTCATTGGCTCCAGTTCGTTGCACCTGGTGGAACTGGGCCTGGGGACGCATGTCGCGGTGGCGACGTACCCGGGGAACCAGCCCTATCGCTACGTGCGACTGAGGGGCGCGGTGCTCGCGCTCTACCTGGTGGACGCGGTGGAGACGTCGCTGCGGCCCATCTGTGGTGATGGGGTGATTGGTGGGGTCGAAATCTGTGACGACGGCAATCAGCTCTCTGGAGACGGCTGCAGCAGCGTCTGCAAAGTGGAGCCGGGCTACACCTGCACGGGACAGCCGAGCGTCTGCGACAACAACTCAGCGCCCACGGTCGAGGACGTCCACGCAACCACCCCCGAGGACACCTCGGTGAACATCACCATCCCCGCGGCGGACCCGGATGGCGACGCGCTTGTTTTCTCCTACACCTCGCCGAGCAACGGCACGCTCACAGGCACGGGCGCGACGGTGACGTACACCCCGAACGCGAACTTCGCCGGAGAGGACACCTTCCAGGTCACGGTCTCCGACGGCGAGAAGCAGGCCACGGCCACGGTGACGGTGACGGTGACGCCGGTCAATGACGCACCCGTGGCGGCCTCCGCCTCGGTGACGGTGAACTACAACACGTCGACGCCCATCACGTTGGCGGCCACGGACGTGGACGGGGACGCGCTTACGTACACGGTGACGGCTCCTCCCGCTCACGGAACCCTGTCCGGGACGGGCGCCCAGTTGCTCTACTCGCCAGCCGTGGACTTCCATGGGGAGGACTCGTTCACCTTCACGGCCAGCGACGGCACACAGACCTCCAATACCGCCACGGTCAGCATCACTGTCAGGCCGCCGCCTGTCTGTGGCGACGGCAACACCGATTCAGGTGAGGTGTGTGACGACGGCAACCGCGTCGCGGGGGATGGCTGCCGGGCGGACTGCCAGGGCGTGGAGGTGTGCGGCGACGGCCTGGTCGACAGCGCCACGGGAGAGCAGTGCGATGATGGCGGCACGACCCCGGGGGATGGCTGCGACGCCACGTGCCAACTGGATGCCTTCTCGAATGTGCCCCCCACGCTCATCAGCGGGACGCTGAACTGCACCACGGCCAACTCGAACACAGGGCGCAAGGCGGCGGTGGATGCACTGGGGCGCTTCTACGTCGTCATGCGGTGTGGTGGCGAGGTCCATGTCAGCGTGAGCGTGGACCGTGGCCTCACCTGGGTGGGGCCCACTTCCCTGGGAATCACCAACGCGGCGGAGGTCGCGATTGAAGGCGGCCCCACGGGAGTCGCGTACGTCGCGGCGACGGCGAGCCCGGGCGTGGTGCTGTTCACCCGGACCGTCGACGCGGGAGCGAGCTGGGAGGCGCCGCGGTCCCTCAGTGCGGCCGCCAACGCCACCATCAGTCTGGATTCCAGGGGCGACGCCCTCTACATCTCCGTCTCGCGAGGCAGCGTAGGGGTGCGCGTCCTCCGGAACTTCGCACGAGGCGCGAACGACTTCAGCGCGACAGACGTGGACCAGGCCAATGCCTACTTCGACGTCCTCGTGGACAAGATCAGCGGAGATGTCTTCTCGGTGAGTGACTCCCCCGCCTTCCGCATCAGCCGCAGCAGCGACCAGGGGACCAGCTTCGGCCCGCTGAGCTCCCCGCCGGGGCAGGCTTTTTTCTCGGACTGGACGGGCTCCAACGGCTTCATCTACGCCACGGGCACCAACGGGGACAACAACGTGGACGTCATCCCCATGTCCGCGCCGGGGACAAGCACCCAGGTGCCGGGCCTCCCCACGGACGTCACTTCCGCTCCTCGTAGGACGATTGACTCGGACGCGCTTGGCAACGCGTACATCGCCACCCAGCGGGGGACGGGCGACATCCAGTTGGACCGGATGCTCGTGGGAGCCGTCATGATTCTGGCCACGGATGCCAGGACGGTGGGACCGGGCGCCGTGCCAGCGGTCGCGGCGCTCCCGTCGAATGGCGGCGCCCTGGTGGCCTATACGAACGGCACCAGTGTCTACGCCTCGGTAGTGGTCTACTGAAGCTGAAGCAACCGAGTCACTGATGCGCGCCTCCCAGGGACTTCGGGAGGCGCGCATCCAGTTCACCGTGATTGGGGCCACGCCTTCGAGCGGCGTTCCGGAGGGACGAAACCGCGTCCCCAGAGGACGCAATCGCTCCACCACGCAGCACATCACCGGGCGAATACAGCCTTACGCCATGTTGGACTGTGCATTGCACTGCATTCCTGCCCACTCCGGAGGAACAGCCGCGTGCATGAACTCAACAAGAGGTTCAAGGCAGACCCGCTCGGTTTCATGAATCGGCTCATCATGGTCACGCTGCCGGCCCAGCCCTGCCCGACCTGCCATTGCGTGATGGACCTGGGTCAGGGGGGCTGGGCGGTCGACAACGTCTATGCCCGCCCGGAACCGATGGTGCTCACGTTTGACTTCGTCGCGGGAGCCTTTGGCGGCAACATTCCCGCGGGACAGACCTTTGGCCAGGCACTGGGAGCAGCGGCACCGGCAGGACTGGCCTTCACCAACGCGGCTGCCAATTACGCGGCGCTGCAGGTGATGAAGGTCGGGCTCGCCCGCGTCGCGAATCCCGTGGGGCGGTGGACCCGCCAATACACCGCATACTGGCTACCGTGGGCGACACAGGGCGCGAACGAACTGCATCTGAATGACCCGCACGTCCGGTTCTTCTTCACCGCCATGTTCAGCGGCTGCACGTTCTGCGTCGCCACGCCCGCGGGCGGCGCGGGGCCGGCCAACGTCTGGGTGACACACATTGCCTGGGATCCTGGGGTCAACGCACCCGCGGCCTGGGGCGGGGCAGCGCTCGCTGGCGGCGTCAACGTCGATGCCCGGAGGCTCAGCGCGGAACGCGCCTTCTACACGGCCCGAATGGGCGCGGGCACGAATGTGCGGTCGGTGGCCCTGCGCCCCGATGCGCTGCCCGGTTTCGCCGGCGTGCCGCCGGTTGCCGCCGTCCCCATCACGGCGCTCGGCGGCCCACTCCCCGCGATGCATGGCCGGTACTGCTACGGCGACAACCCCGCGCTCGTCCCCAATCCAGGCATCGCCTTCATCGCGGGATGGAGGGACGACAATGACCACTGGCACTTCGCGGTTCAAAAGCACCCCGGTGGCTTCACCGCGCTAGGAGCACCGATGCAGCGCGCCGTACACACCATCGTGCCGCAGGGCGTGCAACAGTTCTTATGAAGCGCGTCAAGGCGCGTGAGCACGGCATCCGGGTACGCGCAGGAAACGCTTCTGCTCGAAGGGCGGATGGGGGACGCTCCGAAGCCACCCACGAACGGAGCCTGTGATGGCGTACATGTTGTTGATTCTGGAAGAGAGCACCCGCAAGAGGAGCCGGACACCCGAGGAGGGCGGGCGCGAGATGGAGCGGATGGTGGGCTTCGTCGAGGACCTCAAGACCCGAGGGATATGGAAGGCGAGCGACTCGCTCCGCTCCGTTTCGGAAGGGGTGCGGGTCGAGGTCCGCGGCGGTCAGCACACCCTCCGCGATGGCCCGTTCGCCGAGTCCAAGGAGATTGTCGGGGGCTACGTCCTCTTCGACTGCCCTACCCGTGCGGAGGCGCTCGAGATCGCCCGCAAGTGTCCCGCGGCCGAGTGGTCGACGGTCGAGCTGCGTGAAGTCGGCGTCTGCTACGAGGGAGACTGACTGCGGCCATGCCCCATTCCAGGGGGAACGCCGAGTTCCGGGTCCACGTCATCCAAGGGGAGCGCCGGGCTCGGGTCACGTCTCCAGCCGGGGCTCCGCGCCCGCGTTGCCTGTCTGCTTGGGTCAAGTAAGCTTCAGTCATGCGCCTCAGGAGAGCCGAAGCCGCCGATGCCATGGCCATCGCAGCCATCATCATCCCCACCATCCGCGAAGGCACGACGTACGCGCTCGACGCGAACATGAGCGAAGCGGACGCGCTGGCATACTGGATGGGTCCGGACAAGGAAACGTTCGTCGCGGAGGAGGACGGTGTCATTCTCGGCACCTACTTCATCCGCCCAAACCAGGCAGGCGGCGGACGACACGTCTGTAATTGCGGCTACATGACGAGCGCAGCCGCGACGGGCCGAGGCATCGCGCGGCGCATGTGCGCGCACTCGATGGAGCACGCACGCTCGCGTGGGTACCGCGCCATGCAGTTCAACTTCGTCGTCAGCACGAACGAACGGGCCGTGAAGCTCTGGCAGGCACTCGGGTTCGAAATCGTCGGGCGTCTCCCCCTCGCGTTCCAGCACCCCACCGCGGGCGAGGTCGATGCGTTCGTGATGCACCAGCCGCTCTGACACCCGCTCGACAAGGCCGCGCCTGCCCAGACTCCGGTCACCGTCCAACCGGACACCGCGACGCGGTTGGGATTGCAGCGGATTGTCAGAAAGGGAGCCAGTGGCCAAACCGGAGACGGGGTGCGGCTTCCTGACTTCCAGACCGAAGCCTGGATACCGGGCCCCCACTGGACCCAGGACCAGCTCCCCGTGGCCGCGGAGGTGCAGGACCGGTCGACGTACGAGGATGGGATGCTGGGCCAGGCCTGGTTCGCGGGGCGCGTCTGGACCTTTGATTATCCCGACAAGAAGCTGTGGCTGCGTGCTTCGGGAGATCTCCCGGCGGTGGAGGCTCGGCACCGGGTCCTGCTGGGATTCTCCTCGGACTCAAGCTGTCTTCGAACGCGCTTCCGAATAGGGCGGAGCATCCGTGACGGATGGCGACGAGGGCCGTGCCCGGGGGACCTGACCTGGCCTTCGTCGGAAACACGGCGTCCCGGCTCTCCCCGCTTTCCTCAAGACGCGGCGTGACGAAAAACATCGGGGCGCGGAAATGGATGCCGCACGTCGGGCGATGTCCCCTAGCATCCAGCGCCTCCCCCCGCTGAGAGCCGACTCCGCTGAACGCCACCGAACCGCGCCACCTCGCCGGCCTGGACCTGCTCCGGTGCCTGGCCATCCTCATCGTCGTCCTCTTCCACTACCCGCGCCCCGACGGCCACGAGACCTACCAGGTGCTCGCCAACTTCGGATGGACGGGCGTGGAGCTGTTCTTCGTGCTGAGCGGCTTCCTCATCGGCTCGCAGCTCCTGGAGCCGGTGTCCCGGGGCGAGACACCGTCCCTGAAGCGCTTCTACCTGCGGCGCTCGCTGCGCATCCTGCCGCCCTATCTCATCGTCGTGGCCCTGTACCTCTTCATTCCCGCGTGGAGTGAACGCCCCGTGGAGACGCCCGCGTGGCGCTTCCTCACCTTCACGCAGAACTTCGGACTGCGCCTGAACGGCTTCTCCCACGCGTGGTCCCTGTGCGTGGAGGAGCACTTCTACCTGGTGCTGCCCCTCACCGTGCTCGCGCTGCGCGGACGCGTCCGGGCGCCGCACCTCCTCGCGGGCGCGGTGGGATTGATGGTGGCCGGAATGCTCTTGCGCGGCGGCCTGTGGCAACGCCACTTCTCGATGCTCGGGCCGGGTGAGGCCGGCTGGCGCGGTTACGACACGCTCCTGTACTACCCGACGTATGCGCGGCTCGACGGGCTGGCGTGTGGCGTGTTGCTCGCGGCGCTGCGCGTCTTCCGACCCGCGGCCTGGGAGCGCTGGACACGAGGGGCCCGCGCGGCAGGCCTGGCGTTGGTGGGGCTCGCGTGCCTGGGCGTCGTGCTCTGGCTGAACGAGGAACACTTCCGGTACCTCGCCCACACGATGCTCGCGTTCCCCCTGACCTCGGTGGGCTACGCGGCGCTGCTCGTGGCCCTGGCTGGCCCCACCGCCTCGCGTGTGTGCGCCCGCATCCCCGGCGCGAGGACCTTCGCGGTGCTGAGCTTCACCGTCTACCTCACCCACAAGGCCGTGCAGCACGCAGTCCGTGTCGCGCTGGAGCCCCATGGCATGGACGCCTTCCACCCCGTCACGCTGCTGGGAGGCGCCGTGGCGGTGCTGCTCGCGTCGCTCGCGCTGCACCACGGCGTGGAACGGCCCGCGCTCAAGTGGCGTTCGCGGCTGGAGACACGGCTCGTCGGTGAGCCTTCGCCTCAACCCGCCGCCCGCTAGCCCAACAGCCTGGCAAGAGGGCGCCCACTCCGCGTGGACTCCGGGAGCACCTCCTGGAGTGCCGAGCCTCTGGCGCCAGCGGTGGAATGCTCTGACATTGCGCATTGAGTCACGAGTTTATCGGGGATTCCAGAGATCAATGTATTGATATATGACAGGGCTGCAACCCCTCACGGAGGACGCATGCGCACGTTCCTGATTGGCGGTCTGTTGGCGATGGCGGTGGGCTGTGGCGGTCCCATGGAGCAGGAGCAAGAGGAGGAGTCGAACCTGGCCTCGGAGGAGGCGCCGCTCCCGAACTGCACCAACCTCCCGACCAGCGTCACCCGCTACTACAACGCGTCCCTCACGGCGGTCATCGGTGAGCGCGGGTGCTCCTGCGGGAGCTATGTCAACTGGGGACGGACGTCGAAGTACTACAACGTCCGCGACAACTGCTAGCAAGCCGCTGAAGCAGCCTGCGTTGGAGCGCTGACGGGCGCTGCTTCATGAGGCGGCGCCCACCGGCGGGTCCGAGCGCCCGAGCGCGCTCGTGACTCACCACCGTCGGCGAACGGTCGCCTTGGGGCCGGTCACCAGGCTCGCCGCGGGCACGTCTTCAACGACGACCGCCCCGGCCGCGACCACCGCGTCGCGCCCGATACGGACCCCGGGCATGATGGTCGCGCCCGCGCCGATCCACACGTTCTCCGCGACGTCGATGGCTGCGCCCGTGAGGTACAGCCGCCGCTCGCCCGGGTCGACCGGATGGCTGACGGTGATGAACGTGGCCTTCGGGCCGACCATCACACCTTCGCCCAGCCGGATGCCGGCGTAGTCGAGGAACGTGCAGCCCTGATTGATGAACACGCGCTCGGCAAGCTCCAGACGCAGGCCGTGGTCCGTGTAGAAGGGCGGATAGATTGTCACCCTCCCCGGGAGCGGCCGGCCCAGGATCTGCTCGAACAGCGCGGCCTTGCCCGCCTCGTCCTCGAAAGGCAGGACGTTGAGGCGCGACGTCAGCTCGGTGACCCGTCGCACCCGCTCGCTCATCGCCGTGAACTCAGGTCCGAGAGCCCTCTCCCCCTTCGCCAGGGACTCAGGACTATGGATCCGCATGAGCCGGTCAATGGGCATCCCAGGAGCTTCTCTCGACCCCACACCCAGGTCCAGCGCTGAAACATTCCTTGGGAGTGCGTCAAGAAGGCGCGGGCACCTGCCTGGCGATATCGATGATCGCGGCGCGCACGAAGGCGCACGCCTCGTCCTCATCCAGCGCCGCGGGCCACAGCAGGTCCATGCCACCAGCGGGGTGAGCGAAGGGGAAGCGCGCGCTGCGAAGGTGCGGCCGCTGCCGCAGGACATGCGCCGCGAAGACATCGGGCAAGGTCGCTACCAACGGGCTTCCGTCAACGATGGCGCCTATCGCGCTGAAGCTCGCGACCGAGCAGCGGACGCGTCGCTCGACGCCGAACCGGTCCTCGACCGTGCCGCGCAGGTCGCCGTTGAAGGAGACGATGACGTGCTCCTGCGCGAGATACGCGCGCTTGCCAGGTCGCGCGCCGAGGTTCACGTGGCGCGGGTCGAACAGGCAGACGAAATGGCCGCGGATGAGCGGCGTGCGCAGAATGGCTTGCGGCAGCTTGTCGATGACCGTGGCCGCGAGGTCGACGCGACGGGTCGCCAGCGCCTCGACCACCGTGCGGAACTGGACCGGTGTGCAAACGAGCCGCATGTTGGGCGCGTCTCGACCGAGCCGGCGCAGCAGCGGCGGCAGCAGCCATTCGTCCGCGTAATCGGCGAGTCCGACGCGGATGATCCTCTCGCTCTTGCGTGGGTCAAAGCGCGCCGGTGCGAGCGAGGCCTGGAGCATCGCCTCGAGCAGAGGACGGACCTCGGTCACGAGACGTGCGGCACGGCTGGTCAAGATCGCGCCGCGACCGTGGCGCACGAGCATCGGCGTTTCCAGCGACTCGCTGAGCCGGGAGAGCGCCGCGCTCACCGCCGACTGCGTAAGGTAGAGCCGCGCGGCCGCCTTCGTGACCGAGCCCGCGTCGGCGACGGCGACGAGCACGCGCAGCAGGTTGAGGTCGAGATTCCTGGCACGAACAACGTTCATGATTGGCATGCATGCTATTTGCTAGTGTGAATCGGGGCCAGCGTTAGATTTACGCCCATGACGAACACAGACAGACTCGGCGGTCGATTCACGCTCCCCGGCACATCGCTCACGGTGCACCGCATGGGCTACGGCGCCATGCAGCTCGCGGGCCCGCACGTCTGGGGACCGCCGAGCCATCCCGAAGCGGCCGCGGCGGTACTCCGCGAGGCGATCGCGCTCGGCATTGACCACATCGACACGAGCGATGCCTACGGGCCCCACGTCACGAATCAGCTCATTCACGCCACGTTGCATCCGTATCCCAAGAACGTCGTGATCGTGTCGAAGGTGGGTGGGCGACGTGGCACGGACAGGTCGTGGCTCCCGGCGCTATCGCCCGCGGAGCTCCGCTCGGGCCTCCAGGACAACCTGCGCAACCTCGGGCTCGACGCAATTGACGTCGTGAACCTGCGCATGATGAGCATGACGCCCACGGAGGGCCCTCTCGACAAAGAACTCGCCGTCCTCATCGAGCTCAAGCGAGAGGGGCTCGTTCGACACATCGGCCTCAGCAACGTGACGGCGCGCCAGGTCGAGCAGGCGCAAGCGCTCACCGAAATCGTGTGCGTGCAGAACCACTACAACCTGGCGCATCGAGGAGACGACGCGCTCATCGACGCGCTGGCGAAGCAGGGCATCGCCTACGTGCCGTTCTTCCCTCTCGGTGGCTTCACGCCGCTCCAGTCCTCGACGCTGTCGGAAGTGTCGAACGAGCTGGGCGCGACGCCGATGCAGGTCGCACTCGCGTGGCTGCTGCACCGCGCGCCGAACATCCTGCTCATCCCGGGCACGTCGTCGGTCGCGCATCTGCGCGAGAACGTGGCCGCGGCGTCACTCGTGCTGCCGGAGAAGAGCATCACCGCGCTCGACGGAATCGCGCGTTGACAGTGACCTGCGCCGGCTCCGGCCACCCCGGGGGCAGGCCGTGAAGAAGCGTCGGCTCAGCGTCGACCCGGCGGAAGCGCGTCTCCGGGAGGGGGTCCACCCGCCCTCCTGGAAAGGTCGCAGTCCTCGGGACAGTCGCAGCGGGTCTCCCGCGCGTCACATACGCCGTCGCCACAGCGGCGACAGAGGGGCTGGGCCGCCGTGCCGAACCGCGAGTCACACGTCCCCCCTTCGACACGACGCCGCAGCGAGGGAGCAACCCGGGACAGCAGGCGGCGGGGCCCGCGATGGCTCCTTCTCCGGCACACGCCTCCTCGCCGCTCCACGCAGAGCAGAAGCGGGTGCCATCACAGTAGGCCGCCTCCCGGCAGTGCTGGGGAAACTCCCCGCATCGCTCCACGGGCAATCCCTCACACCACACATCCGGGCGCGACTCCCGAGGCAGCCACTCCGTCGGCGCGGCCGGCACACCGACCCAGAGCACCACGGCGCCAACGGCGCTCCCCACGAGCATCATGAGCACGACCACGAGGAGGTGGTGCCCGGGAGATTGCGTGGCTCGCCCCGGGCGAGCAGAGACGTAAGCCCCGCCGCGTCACCGGAGGAGACGGCCTTCATCACCGCCGATTCCTCGACCTCATCGCCGGGGACCGGCTCCGGCGCCCGGTCACATCCCAACGCGAGCAGCACCCCCGCGGTGATGGCCAGGGAGCCCAGGACTCCACGGAGCCCCACGACCACGTCTGACATTCAGGAGCCATGACTCCCATTCAACCCAGAGAAACCCCTGGATGGGAAGCCGGCGCCACCCCGAGGCTTCCGTGAGACAGCGCTCACGGAAGCCCGGGATGAGGGGCCGCTACCGGAAGTTGGGCAGCACCCACAAGTTGTAGCTGTTGGCGGTGAGGGTGAGGCTGACGAAGTACGTCCCCGGTTCGGGGTCGAAGATGGTGCAGGTCGAGTTCGGACTCGGGAAGGGATATGCGCAGTCGCGCTCCGTCGCCGTCGGCGGCGCATCCTTGCGCACCGCGAGGCTCAGGTTCCCGTAGTAGGAGCCCGACTCGCCCGTGGTGCGATAGCCCGTCGTCACCGTGAAGTAGTCGACGCCGTCGGGAACGACAATCTTGTAGGTGCGCACCACGCCCTCGGAGCCGCTGACTCCGTAGAAGTAGTCCTGGTTGAGCAGCAGCGGGGCCTGGTCCAGACGGGGGCCATGGAAGGCCCCGACACGGACGTGGCTGAAGGACGTGGTGGCGCTCAGCACGCGGGCATACCAGGGACCCTCGGCGGGATTTTCGAGGGTGCAGCGCACGGAGCCCTTGGCCAGGTAGGCACAGCGCGGGCTCGCGGCGGTGGGCAGGGTGCCACGCTCGACGCGGACA
Source organism: Myxococcus llanfairpwllgwyngyllgogerychwyrndrobwllllantysiliogogogochensis (assembly GCF_006636215.1). Taxonomy (GTDB): domain Bacteria; phylum Myxococcota; class Myxococcia; order Myxococcales; family Myxococcaceae; genus Myxococcus; species Myxococcus llanfairpwllgwyngyllgogerychwyrndrobwllllantysiliogogogochensis. The sequence goes on from NZ_VIFM01000027.1 coordinate 43,831, forward strand.
TCGAAATGCTCATACGTCGAGGTCGTGTCGTAGCGCAGCTCGAACGAATACATGGCCGCGTTGGCGGGCACGTCCAGGTGGAAGTATTGCGTCTTGCCCGCGTCGAACTGGAGGTTGGTCGCGGGGATGCCATTGGCGAGCGTCGTCACCGTGTCCGCCTGGAAGTAGCCACCCGTGAGGGTGACGAACTCGTACGCCTCCGTCCCCGTCAACGTGACGAACCACGTCCCCGGCTGCGGGTTGGCGAACGTGCACTGCTTCAGGTTGCCCGGGCCCGTCGTCGCGCAGTCCAGCGTGGCGCCGTCCACGGCGCGGCCACCCCGCTTCACCTTCAGGTTCACGCTCCCCGTCCCATTCTCGGTGGCGAACCACAGCGTGCCCTGGCCGGGAGGAACCTCCAGCTTCCACTGCTTCTGCGAATACTTCGGCCCCTTCTGCCCCGACAGAGAGACATGGGAGGTCAGCGCGGGAAGATGCTCGCCCGGCGTCATCGCGTAGGAAGCGCGCAGGACGGGCACGGACGCGCCCACCTGGTCCCGCACCGCCACGTACCAGGTGCCAGGCTGGGGGTTGGTGATGGCGCAGGTCTCCTCGTTGCCAGGACTGTTCATGGAGGCGCAGTCGTAGGCACTCGGGTCGGCCAGCGAGCCGTGTTTCACATACAGGTCCGCGTTGCCGGTGCCCGAGTAGGGAGCGCCCGACAACTGGAAGAGCAGGTCCGTCGCGCCCACGGGCACTTCGAGTCGCCAGTGCCTCGTCGCGCCCTTCGCGCCGTTGAACGGCCACTCCTGGATGTCATTGGCCAGGGGCCGCACGTCTCGTCCCGTCGTCGTGAAGCGGACCGCGCCTTCGAAGCCCTCCGTCGTCGGGCCGGTGGAGCCGTAGATGCCGCCCTGAACGGTGAGGTACCAGGTGCCGGGGGCGGGGTTGGGGATGTCGCAGACGGAGGCGGGCCCGCAGTCGAAGAAGACGCTGGCCGGGGAGGCCTCGTGCCGCAGCCACTGATAGGCATACGCCGCCTTGGGCGTGCGGCGGGCATTGAGCAGCTCCGTGAGCAGGTAGGCCTGGCCCTCTGGCACCTGGATGCGGAACGTCTGGAAGGACCTGGACGCGCCGGCGACGGGCACGGGGACGCCATCCACGAGGTCGGAGGTGGGCCCCCGCTCCAGGTGCTGCCAGTAGAACGACTCGGTCGTCTGGGGGTAGTCCGACGGGAACTCCAGCAGGGCGAACCAGTCCCCGGGCTGGGGCGAGGGGATGCTGCATTCCTGCCGGACATGGCCCGGCTTCACGGATGCGCAGTCGTAGTCAGAGGACGTCGGCAGGCGGCCCTGGCGCACGTACAGCTTCGCCTCGGAGTTGCCCCCCGTGTAGGCGTTGAGGCCCGTGCTTCCGACGGGGACCTCCAGCTTGAAGTAGCGCCGGGGCGGCCAGTTGTTGACGGTGGCGCCGTAGCCCAGGTCCTGCGTCGTCTCGGGCGCGGTGTAGTCCGCGGTCAGCGTGGCGTCCGAGTACGTCGAGCTTCCCTCCAGCCGGATGTACCAGGTGCCGCCCTCCGGACGCTCGATGTCGCAGTAGCCCGAGCAGTCGTAGCTGGTGGACGTGGGCGCGGAGCCCCGCTTCGCGTGGAGCCACGTCTTGCCCGTGCCGACCGTGGTCGAGACCCTGAGCCGCGTCTGGTTGGGTGGAACCTGGAACACGAACATCCGGTCCTCGGTGGGGCGGCCCGCGATGCCCGTCCGGGGCTCGCCCTTGCGCAGCTCCTCGGGCGGAGGGGGCTCGGCCGCGGTGTACTCGGCGGTGAACGAGACGCCCTGGTAGTAGGAGCCGGACTCGGGCCAGAAGAACCACGTGCCCGGCTGCGGGTTCTCGATGATGCAGGGCCAGTTGAACAAGCTCGCGCACTCGGCGGTCGTGGTCGTCGGGATGCCGCCCAGCCTCGCGTAGGCGTGGGGGAAGCCCGTGCCGCCGGTGCCCCAGAAGGCCAGGCGCTTCTGCCCCGGGGGGACTTCCAGCGAGTAGTAGACGTAGTCCCGGGCTCCCGCGGTGACGGGGCCTGTCGGCTGGCCGTTCTGCAGGGCCGTGGTCTCGATGCGACCGCCGTAGGTGCCCACGAGGTCCAGCCCCGTGAAGGAGGAGTCAGGGATGATGTGGACGTACCACGGGCCCGCCTGGGGCTTGTCGAACTGGCATTGCTCCGGGCCCGTGCCGAACTCGGAGCAGTCGTACACACCGCCCGCGGGCTCACTGCCATGGCGGACATACATCCAGTACCGGCCGCTGAAGATGTAGGAGACCTCGATGGTGAGGCTGCCCGTGTCGGGGGGCACGTCGAGGCGGTAGACGAACGGACCGCCATCGCGGCTGTTGAGCTCGACGGGCACGGCGTTGGTGAGCGGCAGCCCGATGGGGCCACCTCCCGTCGTCGTCACGAGCAGCGTGGCGCCGCTGAACGCCGAATAGCCGTAGATGAGGATGTGGTAGGTGCCGGCCTGCGGGTTCGTCACCGAGCAGCTCTCCGTGTTCGTGCCACCCCGGGAGACGCAGGCGTAGGTCGCGGTCGTCGGGGCGCTCGCGCGCTTCAGGTAGAGGTCCGCGTCACCCGTGCCGCCCGCGAGGCCGACCTTGAGGAGGCTCTGCCCGGTGGGAATCTTCACCGTGAAGTAGAGCGAGCCACCCTTGGCGCCGGTGATGTTGGCCTGGGGCTGGCCCACGGAAATCAGCGTGGGGACCGCGACGGCCGCGCCCAGCAGGCTCACGTTGCTGAAGGTCGCGGCGCCGCGAACCAGGAGGTACCACGTGCCCACCTTGGGGTAGCTCACCGAGCAGCCCTCCGTGGTGCCGACGACGCGGGAGCGGCAGTCGTAGGTGGCCAGCGTCGGCGCGCTGCCGTGGCGCAGGTAGAGGTCCACGTCGCCCGTGCCGCCAGAGGTGGTCACCTCCAGGGAGGACTGCTGGGCGGGGACCTCCATCGTGTAGAGGAGCCAGTCGCCCACGGCCCCGGCGACCTTCACCACCTGATTGTCCGCGAGCGCCTTGGCGACGCCGGTGCCCGTGCCAAGGGGGGAATAGGTACCGGTGAGGCTCAGCCCGGAGAAGGCGCTGGTGGCCTTGATGAGGACGTACCACGTGCCCGAGGACAGCCGGCTGGCCACGGTGCAGCTTCCCGTGCTGCCCGAGGTCGTCGAGCTGCATTGGGCATTGGCGGGCGTGGGGGTGCCCCCAAAGTAGACGTACATGTCCGCGTTGCCGCTCGCGCCGGACATGGTGAACGTCACCACGTTCTGGTTGGCCGGGACGTCCAGCGTGTAGAGGAGCTCCGCGCCGGTGGCCGCGGAGAGACCGGTGACGGGCTGGCCGTTGACCAGCGTGCCGTTGACCAGGGCCTGGGCCTCACGCTCGGTGGAGGAAGGGATATCCGCGGTCGGTGCGTCGACCGATTCGGGCGCACAAGCACCCAACAGGAGCAGCGCTCCCGCGAGCAAGGAGAAGAGATGGCGACGATGCACGGAAACCTCGTGTCGTGAATGAAGGGCTCGCCGCGACGCCGGCCTGTCGCGCGATGCTGACCGTCAAACGCAACCTGGTGTCATTTGTCGCGTCATCTACAAATGGTTCACCGCGCCGTGCGCGACGCAAGGCGTGGGGTGGCATCCCAGGGCGCGACGACCCTTGGAGTCAGCTGCCCGAACCACCGGGAGTGGAATTCGCGCTGAAGCGTGGAAACGCGTGGGGATGCGGGGCGCCTTGACGGGTCGCGGACGATTCTCGTCCACCCTACCCGCGCACACGCCCCCCCGCGTACCCGCGCTACTGCTCGACGGCCGGGAGGGCGTCTCCCATCTCGCCCAGGGAGTCAGCGAAGACCCAGAAATCGCAAACGCCCGCGCCCCTCATGACGTCTCAAGACGGGGGACGGAGGTCCGAGCCGAGGACCTCAGCCAGGGGGACGCGGATATCCGACCCCGGCTGTCACATGCCTCCGGCGACCGGTGTCTTCAGGCCGAAGAGCTCGGAACCGACACATGGAGAAGACATGACCTCGACCAGGATTCCCCCGAAGGAAATCACCGGACTCTACGGCGTGTTGGTGAAGAAGTTCGCCAGCAGGACCTTCGGTCAGGTCCCCGCGTCACTCGGCGTGATGTGGCACCACCTGCCGGTACTGAAGGCCAGCATGGGCTTCGGGCAGAAGCTCCAGAAATGGGACCAGTGCGACGAGGGCCTGAAGTCGTACGCACACATGGCGGTGGCGTCGATGGTGGGCTGCTCGTGGTGCCTGGATTTCAACTACTTCATGGCCCACAATCGTGGGTTGGACGTGGCCAAGGCGCGGGAGATACCGCGGTGGCGGGAGTCGGCCGTGTTCACCCCGCTGGAGCGCGAGGTGCTGGAGTATGCCGAGGCGATGAGCCAGACGCCCCCCACGGTGACCGATGAGCTGGTCGCGAGCCTGAGGACGCAGCTCGGTGCCGCGGCGCTCATCGAGCTCACCACGGTCATCGGGTTCGCCAACCTGACGACCCGCTCCAATACCGCCCTGGGCATCGAATCGGAGGGCTTCGCCGCCTCATGCGGGCTGAAGCCGATGGCCCAGCCGAGCACCCGGCTGCGGGAGGCGTCCGCGTCATGACGGCCCCGATGCGCCCGACGTCGCCGCGAGGCGAACCTCCTGGCGACGAAGCCTGCTCGCCCGACGCGGCGCGCGCTCCGCACGATGCGATGGGCGCGGAGGAACTCTTCCTCACCCACCGCGGCCTGCTCTTCACGGTCGCGTACGAGATGCTCGGCTCCGCGGCCGACGCCGAGGACGTCGTGCAGGAGGCCTGGCTGCGGTGGGCGGACATCGGTGACGCGGGTCGGGCCGAGGTGCGCGACTCGCGTTCCTATCTGGTCCGGGTCGTCACCCGGCAGGCACTCAACCGGCTGCGCACGCTCGCCCGCCGCAAGGAGGAGTACGTTGGCGCGTGGCTGCCCGAACCGCTGCTCACCAGCCCCGACGTCGCCAAGGACGTCGAGCTCGCGGAGAGCGTCTCCATCGCGATGCTCACCGTGCTGGAGACCCTCACTCCGGTCGAGCGGGCGGTGTTCGTGCTCCGGGAGGTCTTCGACGTGCCGTACGACGAGATTGCCCCAGCGCTCGACAAGACGCCCGCCGCCGTCCGGCAGATCGCGCACAGGGCGAGGGAGCACGTGGCCGCGCGCCGGCCCCGGATGCAGGTCGACCAGGAGGAGCAGCGGGCCGTCCTGGAGCGATTCCTGACGGCCATCCACTCCGGCGACCTGAAGGGGCTGCTCGACGTGCTCGCCCCCGACGTGGTGATGGTCGCCGACGGCGGCGGACTGGCGGCGGCGGTGCGGCACCCGATTGTCGGCGGCAACCGCGTGGCCGGGCTCCTGTCTCGCTTCCCCACGCTCGCGCCTGGCGCGCGGATCGCCACCGTGTGGCTCAACGGCGCCCTCGCGCTCCGGATTGACGCCGCCGGAGACTTCGACACAGCGGTCAGCGTTGTCGTCGAGAGCGGTCGAATCACCCGGCTCTATGCCATGCGCAATCCGCACAAGATGGCCCGGCTCGACAAGGAGGTGACGCTGAGCCGGTAGCGTGCGCGGCTCGGTTCCGCCCGAGGCGCGCTCGCCATCCCCTGAACGAAGCGACGGGTCAGGCAAAGAGCGGTCTACCCTCCTCCATGGCTTCGCGGATTTCACCCGCGCTGATGTCTTCTTCACCCTCGAGGAGCGATGGATGGAGGATGCCCTGGACCGAGCTCGCCTCCTTCGGTGAGAAACCGAAATAGCTCGGCTTCTTCACTTCCTTCCCCTCGTCCCGGGCCCGCTTTTCCTCCTCCTCCCCGTACCGCGAAAACGCGCGGTAGCTGCCCTTTCCAACGCGGAGCAGCCGCGCCTGCGGCTTCTGGCCAATCTCGAAGAGGCCATTCCCCGTAGCCTCGAGCCAGCTCCCGGCGATCAGCGCCTCCCTGATGGCGAAGTGCGAGGGCTTGCTGAGCGTGGTGACGAGCAGCCCCTCGACATGCATCGATTTGCCGACGTACAGCATCGCGTCCACGCCGACGATTGCGTTCTGACAGAAGATCGATCCTGTCACCAGGAGCGCACCGTTGAAGTCGCCCTGGATGAAGAAGAGCGGGCCGTTGACGGTGAGGTTACCGTCGATGACATGCAGCGTGACGTCCCCGTCGTCAGCCGCACCAAAACTCACGGGGCCGTCGATGACCACGTCGCCCTCGTGAACAAGGTAGTGTGCGGGGTCCTCGAAGAAGACCTCGCCGAGACCGTCCTCGCTGATGCCATTGAGCGTGTACTTCGCGCTCGCGTCCTCGAACGGGACCTCGCTCCACTCCAGTTCCTTGTTCTCGGTGAACATCGGTTCCTCTTTCAAGACGCGGTCGCGTCGGTATCAAAAGTCGCGCCCGACCGTACCAATCGGCGTTCGAGCCTGTCGAGAAAGCGACGGCGAATGAGCCTCGAAGCGAGTGCACGGTGACTGCCCGGAATCATCACGGCTGCGTCGGAATGCGCGTCATGACGGTGAGCGGCGCGCACGACGAGACGACGAGGCCTTGACGAAGTCGACGAACGCGCGGAGCGGAGCCGGCACGAGACGCCGTCCGGGGTAGTAGAGAAACGGCCCGGAGAAGGACTGCCACCAGGGTTCGAGGACGGGTTCAAGGTCCCCACTGTCCAGGTGCGGGCGCAGCCAGTCCTCGAAGAGGTACACGATGCCGCACCCAGCGACCGCCGCGTCGACGGCGAGGTCCGTCGCCCCTCCGACCTGCACAATCAACTGCCCCGCCGGCTCGACCCGGACGACCTCATCGCCCCGCTCGAACTCCCACGCCGTCATCGTCCCGCTCGCGAAGCGGCCGCGCAGACAGGCATGGTCGAGCAGCTCGCGAGGGTGCCGAGGCCGACCCCGGCGCTCGAGGTAGGCCGGGGATGCGGCGGCGGCGAAGCGCTGCACGCGCGGCCCGATGGGCACGGCGATCATGTCTTGCTCCAGCTTGTCGTCGTAGCGGATGCCGGCATCGCACCCGGCGGCGAGCACGTCGACAAAGCTCTCGTCCGCAATCACCTCCAGCCGGACCTCTGGATAGGCCGCGAGGAAGGCAGGAAGGCTTTCAAATCACCCAGGTCGACTTTCATTGTTCGCCATTCCGCACAGCCCGTGCGGATTGTACCTGATTCTCTCCAGCCCGGCGACGACCTATCTCTGTCTCATCTTCAAAGGAGTGCGCATGTCCAGCATCAGTCAGGTCGGAACGTTCAGCCTTGGCGACCGCCGCGTGAGGCGGCTCGGTTATGGCGCCATGCAACTCGCGGGGCCCGGTGTGTTCGGCCCGCCGAAGGACCGGGATGCGGCCCTTGCCGTGCTTCGTGAGGCAGTCGCTCGCGGAGTCGACCACATCGACACCAGTGACTTCTATGGCCCGCACATCACCAACCAGTTGATCCGGGAAGCGCTGCACCCCTATCGCGATGAGCTCACCCTCGTCACCAAGGTCGGCGCCCTGCGGGGCACGGATGGGTCCTGGCTCCCTGCCTTCTCGCGCGAAGAGCTGACCCAGGCGGTCCACGACAACCTCCGCAATCTGGGGCTGGAGCAGCTCGCCGTGGTCAACCTTCGCTGCATGTTCAGCGTGCATCACCCCGAGGAGGGTTCGCTGGAGGCGCCGCTCCGCGTGCTCGCGGACCTCCAGAAGCAAGGCCTGATTCGTCACATCGGCTTGAGCAATGTCACGCGCACGCAGGTCGCGGAAGGGCGGAGTATCTGCGACATTGTCTGTGTACAGAACCAATACAATCTGGCGCATCGAGGAGACGATGCGCTGATTGACGAACTCGCCCGCGATGGCATCGCCTATGTGCCATTCTTCCCGCTCGGCGGCTTCACCCCGCTGCAGTCATCGACCTTGTCCGAGGTCGCCGCGCGCCTCGCCGCCACGCCCATGCAGGTCGCGCTCGCATGGCTCCTGCGTCGCTCGCCCAACATCCTCTTGATCCCCGGCACCGCGTCCATCGCGCACCTGAGGGAGAACCTCGCCGCCGCTGAACTCAGGCTGCCGGACGATACGGTCAGGGCGTTGGACACCGTGGCGAACATCGGCTCCGCCTGATTCGCTCGCGCAAACGGCTTGAGCCGGTTCGCGTCTGGCTGGCCACGGAGGACACTGGCGCGGCGCCAGGACAAGGCTCGCTGGCGAATCGAGCCGCGCCTCAACGTCGAGACCCGAGGCAGGCCGTGACCGCCGCGGCCAGGTTCGACGCTCGCGGTTCGCCAATCCGGAATGACCAGTGGTTCATGACGTAACCGAAGCCGACACCCGCATCGGGGTCGGCGAAGCCCACCGAGCCACCGGAGCCGGGGTGACCGAACGACCCGGGACCGACAAGGGGCATCGGCGGGCAGGCCCGCCAGAACCCGAGTGACATGTAGAAGGAGCGGTTGGCCGGGACGTCCAGTCCTGGCGGCAGCCCGTTCATCTTCGTCTTGTCGGTGTGGACGACGGTCATCTTTTCGACCGTCGCCGGATTCAGCAGCCGCACGCCGTCGACCTCGCTCACCGTGGCCGCATACATCCGCGCCAGCGAGTGAGCGTCCGAGAACATGTTCCCGAAGGGGAACTCAGCGGCGCGGAAGGCACGCGTGTTCATGTAGCCGCTGGTGTGGTCGAAAGCGCCGCCGAGCTGCCCGGCCCGTTCTTGCACGGAGCCCGGCCCCCACACTGCGCTCATCCAGGCGATGACCGTGTTTCTATCGAGGCCGGTGGTCTCGATCATCCCGGCGGTCAACTCCTCCATCGTGAACGGAGCGGCGTACTCGACCCGCGCCACCCTTCCCTCTTGCTCTTCGGGCAGCCCAATCCACGCGCTCAGCCCGAGCGGGGCGGCGACCTCGTCCGCGAAGAAGGTGCCGAGCGACTTGCCGGTGATCCTCCGCACGACCTCCCCGACCAGGAACCCGAAGGTCATGCCGTGGTAGACGTGCTCGGTGCCCGGCGGCCACTCCGGCTTCTGCGCCTCGAGCGCCCGGATGACCGGATGCCAGGCGCAGGCGTCCTCGAAGGTCAGCGGACCATCGACGACCGGCAGACCGGCCTGGTGTGAGAGCAGCCAGCGCACCGGGATATGCTCCTTGCCGGCGGCGCCGAACTCCGGCCAGTACTTGACCACCGGAGCGTCCAGATCGAGCTCGCCGCGCTGTGCCAGCAGATGGGCGCAGATCGCCGTAGCCCCCTTGGTCGTGGATGCGACCAACGCGATGGTGTCCTTGTTCCACGGACGCTTCGCCTCGCGCTCCGCGAGGCCGCCCCACAGGTCGACGACGGGACGGCCGTCCACGTAGACGCAGCATGCCGCGCCGACCTCGCCAGGGGTCCCCTCGAAGTTCGCCCGGAAGACATCGGCCACTTTCCCCCAGCCATCCTCGACGTGCCCCTGCACTACGGTTCCGCTTGTCGTGTCCAACATGACGCACTTCCTTTCGAGAGGGTCTGAAACGCATTGCTTGCGCAGCGCCGCGACACGACGCATGGAGTCGTGCTTCGCGAGCTGACGTCGCAAATCCGTTGCTGCTTGTGTTTCGAGCGCGCGGTGAGTCGTGATGACGCCAATGCCTGTCCGAGCACGGGCTCGACGGCCTTCTCGCTCGGCGTGGGTGCGCTGGCAGCGGCGAGGAAATCGTTACAAACGCAGCACGTGGATGACGTGCTGTATTGCCATCAAGCGCCCTTCGCCTCTTCTTCCGCGGCGCGCGCGATGGCGTCGGTCAGCCGTTCCCGCTCCCGGACAATCCACTGTCCCCTCGGATAGTTCAGGACGAAGGTCTCGATGAACTCCACGGGGTCTTCCCCGACAATCTGGCGGACGGGAGTCCGGTTCGCCGCGCTCTGTTCAAACAGGTCGACGAGGTCCACATAAATCGCGGTCCCGTCACCCCCCGTTCCAAAGTACATCAGGTAGCGCTCCAGGGCTTCGACCGCCGTGCGATAGCTCGGGGGAAGTTGTTTCGCGCGTGCCTTGTACTGTCGCCATTGCCTTTTGTCGCCGATCACCTTCGAGATAAGCATTGAGATGAACATGTCATCCGCCTCCTTTATGGAGTTGTTCGAGCCGTTCGGTGAGGAAGCTCCACGTCCGCCAGAACTCCTCGAGATAGGCCTGTCCCTGCTCGTTGAGTGAATACACCTTCCGCGGCGGCCCCTTCTCGGACGGGACCTTCTCCACGTCCACCAGGCCGCGCAGCTCGAACCGGACGAGCAGCGCATAGACGGTGCCCTCGGCGATGTCGGTGAAGCCCATCTCCCGCAACCGCACCGTGATTTCGTACCCGTACGCCGACCGCGCGGACAGGATCGCCAGGACGATGCCCTCCAGCGTGCCCTTGAGCATCTCCGTCATCTGCTTGCCCACGAACCGCTCCTCGAACTACTCAGTGATACTGACTACCGGTACTTAGTACCACAGAATAGCGGGAATGCAAGCCCACCTTCCCGACCGGTCGCCGCACGCCTTCATGCGAGGGCCCGCTCATGACGCTCAAGCTTCGGCTGTATGGCCTTGCCAATTTCGACCTGTTGCGTCGCGCACCGTCTGAACAGGGGATCACTTCACGAAGCCACGAGCTCGCGCGCCTGGAGCCGTCTGCGCGAGATGAGGTAGGCCACGCCGAGGTTGGGGACCCAGCAGAGCCAGGCGACGGTTCTATAGGCCGACATGAAGTCGCCCAGGGTGGGAATCAGGATGGGCATCCAGAGCCTCAGCGTGACCGCCCCGAAGCAGGCGGCATAGCTGTAGGTCATCATGAGCCGGTGCTCCTCGATGCGCCGGCTCCTGATGAGCCGATAGGCGGAGACCGTCGTATAGAGCCAGACGAGGCCCAGGCTGACGAAGCCCGACGCGGCGATGACGCCACCGGTGGCGAAGAAGCCGACGTAGGCCCCTGAGAGCCCGCTCAGGAGGGCCGCTCCGACGTAGAGCTTTCCAAGGAGCCGGTGTGCGCCTGGGCGCTTGAGTCGCAGTCTCTCGACGAACTGGGTCCAGCCGATGGCCAGCGCGAGTCCTCCCAGGGCGATGTGCGTGTAGAAGGCCGCGTTCCAGACGGGGTCGGCCAGGAGCGCGCTGCTCTTCAAGCCACGGATTCCGAAGTTCGAGGCCGCGAGGAAGTAGCTGCCGGGATAGAGGCCCACGGCCAGACAGAGGGCGGCGAAGAGGACCCAGCATGCCTTGCTTGCCATCATGGAGACTCGGGGTTCGGAGTGGGGAGGCACGGCGCGTGAGATGAAACACCAGAACCCCCGTGCCGTGCTCCTCGGACCGGCTCCTCGGGTTCGAATCCCGTCGGGGCAACCTGGCAAGCCCCGCAACCTCAAGGAGTTGCTGGGCTTTTCCTTGGCCCCCGGTTCCACCTGTGCCCTCGGCGTGCCCCTCTGCACCTCTCGCCGGGAGGGGCACGGTCGTTTTCATGCAACGGTTTCGCCCGGCCTGTCTCTTCCCGTCAGGAGGGGGCGTTCATGCCCCCCATGACTCCTCGGGGCGACGACATGAAGGCGACGACGCGGTACCTGGTGCTTCTCTCCATGCTGGTGGTGGGCTGTGGCGGCTCGAACAAAGACGATGGGGACGATGACACCCAGTCATTCCCAGAGACCCTGGAGTGTGGCGACACCAGTTGCAAGCGCGCCACGCAATACTGCGCGACCATCGTCACGGCGGAGACGACCCACATGTGTCTGAACAAGAAGGAGAGCTGCAAGGGTTGCGACTGCGTGAACCTGGACACAGACCTCACCGCCCAGACCGGGCGCCAGGACTGCACCGCGACCGCCCGGCTCGATGTGTACTTCTCCTGTGCCTATTACGATGATGTGGACTACATCAAGACCTCCTGCACCGTACGCGCGCGCTGAGAGCATCAGACGGATACACAGGGAAGAGGCCCGTCCCCGACGACATCTTCTTCGTTGGGGAGCTCGCGTCGACGACCACGAGCCGCGAGTAGGAGAACAACGTGCCTCCACCGATTCAAGTCACCTTGGTTCCCCATGACCCGCGCTGGGCAGAAGCCGCCGCCGCGGAGGCCAGGTCCCTCGCGGACGCGCTAGGCCCCGTCGTTCTGCGGGTCCATCACGTCGGCTCGACGGCCATCCCTGGCATCTCCGCGAAGCCCATCCTCGACCTCATCCCCGTGGTCACGTCGGTGGACGAGCTCGACAAGCACCAGGGCGTGCTCCAGGCGCTCGGCTATGCGGTGTGGGGAGAGCTCGGTCTCCCAGGCCGGCGCTACTGCACGAAGGACGACCCGAGGACCCGAGAGCGCCTCGTCCAACTCCACTGCTATGCCGACGGCTCTCGGGAGATCTCTCGGCACCTCGCGTTCCGCGACTACCTGCGTGAACGGCCGAGCGTCGCCCGCGAATACGACGACGAGAAGGCGCGATGTCAGCGCCTTCATCCAAACGACTCGCACGCCTACAGCGATTGCAAGAACGCCTGGATCAAGCGCATCGAGGCCGAGGCGCTCGCCGTCTACCAGACGCGCTGAACGACGCGGGGCCTCACGAATCATACGACCGTGAGGGTCCTGGTTCGGCGGGGAACGCCTCGGCCTCCTCGCCAAAGGAAGACCCTCTTGGGTTGACCTCCGACCGAGTGGCGTCCCTCTTCCTCCTTCGCTCCTGCTCGCCTTTTACACACGGACAGGAACACGGCCCCGCCGCATGGCCGGCGACAACTACGACGATGTGAACGCGTTCGTCAGGTTGAGCCCATCGGAGCGCAATAGTTGTCATCAAATGGAACGAGCAGTTGCCGCTGAAGCGGTGGTCGTTAAATCATGCGCCAACTCCAGGGGGCCTGCATGGGACGACCATCGGTTTCGCGAAAGTGTTTGTACGTTCTTCTGGGAAGTATCTTCACCCTTGGCGCTGCATGTGCTCCGCCTTCGAGCGAAGAAGCGGGCCTGACCGCAAGCGACCTGCTGATGGAAGCACCCGCTTCGAGCACGGACAGGCTGTTGCTCCTGCCTGCGCTGAACACCTCCTACCAGACGGTGTTGTATGACGATGCCGTCACGCCAGGTTGGGATGCCGGCTACAGTTGGGGCAACGTCTCCCATGGTTCGACGACGAGCATCAAGGCCTACGGCGCTTCGTCGATGCAGGTCACCTCCGCCGCCGACAGCGCCCTTGCGCTGGGAGCTGACGGTCAGTCGTTCTCGACAAATACCTACACGGCGGTGAGCTTCGCCATCCATCGGGGCACCGCGAACCTGACGGCAATCAAGAACCTCAAGCTCATCGTGAGCCAGGAGGGCGTCGATGGAAACGGGGGCGTCGCCATCGGCAACTACGCCAGCCCGAGCTTCGACGCCCTGGGCGCGGGTGAATGGACTCGCGTCACCATCCCGATGAGCGCGCTCAAGGGCTCGCTGACCACCTTCAACAAGCTCACGCTCATGGCGCAGACCGCGGTCAACTACGGCATCGATGGCATCGCCATCGAGATTCCGCAGCTGCCCGCGCTCGACACCTCCACCATGACGGTCCTGTATAACGATGCGGTCGCGTCCGGTTGGAGCACCGGCTACAGCTGGGGCGGCACCACGCTCGCACCCGACACGGCCAGCAGGGCCTATGGCACCACGTCCATGAAGGTGACGGCGCCAGCCAACAGTGCCCTGGCCTTGGGCGCGGTCGGAGCCAGCCTTCCGGTCGCCAACCACGTCGCCGTGAGCTTCGCCATCAACCCGGGCACTTCAAACCTCACGGCCATCCAGGCCCTCAAGGTCATCGTGAGCCAGGAGGGTGTCGACGGGAATGCGGGTGTCGCCATCAGCGCCTATGCGAATCCGAGCCTGGGTTCCCTGCCGCCGGGGCACTGGACGCGCGTCAGAATCCCGATGAGTGCGCTCAAGGGAGCGTTGACGACCTTCAACAAGCTCACCATCCAGAGCGCCACGGCGGTGGTCTACGGGGTCGACGGAATCGTCCTGGAGAATGACACCACGAATCCGCCGACCGGCCTGGGGAAGACCTATCCCACCGGCGTGGCCTATCGCGGAATCAACCGCGCCGGGATGGAGTACGGCAACGACTGGGGCGGCTGGACCGGCCAGACCTTTTACGAGATGCCGTCGTCGACCCAGATCACCGCGGAGCTCGCATACTACAAGGGTAAGGGCTTCAACCTGATTCGCCTGCCAATCTCCTGGGAGCGCCTCCAGCACACGCTCCTGGGCCCGCTGAATACGGCGTATTCGAACGGCATGATGAATTACATCAACCTGGCGACGGCCCAGGGCTTCACCCTTGTGCTCGACCTGCACAACTACAATCGTTATGCGACGGGCGCGTTCGATGGCGCGGGAAATCAGACGGGGAACTACGTCCAACGCGTCATCGGAGACGGGACGCTGACTGTGAACCATCTCACCGACGTCTGGACGAAGCTCGCGAATCTGGTGAAGACGAACCCCAAGGTCATCCTGAACCTCATGAACGAGCCGCATGATCTCCCGATGACGTCGACCACCTGGTTCTCAGGGATTCAGACGGTCATGAACGCCGTGCGCGCGACGGGTTCAACCCAGTTGATCCTGGTTCCCAACACGCGCGCATCGGACGTGGGGCACTGGCACACCTGGGCTCCGGGTGGAGGTCCGCTCGACTCGGTCGCGGCCCTCTCCATCACGGACAGCGCCAACAACTACGCCTTCGACATGCATTCGTATTACCCGGAAGGCTACGGCAGCAACGATGAGTCGTCCTACGGCGCTCAGCTCACGGCGGTCACCCACTGGGCGAGAACCCACGGCAAGAAGCTGTTCCTGTCCGAGATGGGGATAGGAATCCACGAGTCTTTCGCGCAGCCCCAGATTACGAACGCGCTCACGTTCATGAACAACAACAGCGACGTGTGGATCGGTTGGTCTCCGTGGGATTTGACCCACTGGCAGCTCACCACCAACAATCATACGGCCGACTACACGACCAACGGAATCACGCCCATCAACTGGTACTCCGCCTTCTTGACCGCGAACTTCCTCGCGTTGTGAGCAGAGGCATCGAGACGGCGGGGCCTGTGAATGGTCCCGCCGGACTCGATGCGGAAGCCCGGCGAACCTCCGTCACTGTGCGAGGCGCAGCAGCCGGGCCACGAGGACATCGACTTGTTCCTCCGCGTGGGCGATGGAGCGCTCGAGCCGCTCACCGCCATACTCGTCGTATTCGACCGCCACGGAGTCCATGTCCGTGATGCCGATGTAGCCGAACGCGGTGCGGATGCTCGGCTCGACATGGTTCATGGCCTCGAGTCGTTCGCCGCGGCCATAGCCGAAGTCGCCGCGCGAGCTCAGGATGACGAGCTTCTTGCGCGCTTCGGTCAGCAGGGGCCAGTAGGGCTCGCCGGGCCGTGAGCGGTCGAACCCGAAGGTGCGGCCCACTCGGATGATGTTGTCGATGTACGCCTTGAACTGCGCCGGCACGTTGAAGTTGTACATGGGCACGCCCGCGACGATGAGGTCCGCGTCGAGCAGCTCATCCACCAGCGCGTCGCTCTCCGCGAGCACGTCCGTCATCCACGGTTCCCGCTTCGCGGGAGCAGTGAACGCCGCGTGAATCCACCGTCCCGTCACGGGAGTGGGAGGTGCCTGCCCGACGTCCCGGTAGACGACCGTGTCGCCCGGACGGCTTGCCCGCCAGCGCGCGACGAAGCGGGAGGACAGCCGGCGCGTATGTGAGCCATGAGGCACCTGCTCGGACCCACCCGGGCGAGCGCTCGAATCGAGATGAAGGATTTTGACCATGGGGTGTCTCCAATAGGGTTCCGGTTGAGTCGCGCTCATCCATGGCGCGGACCGGACACGAAGAGAGATAGAGGCTGGTCACTCCCCTGACAAACGCGTATTCCTCAGGCGATGGCTGAGCCTGATTCATCCATGGGTGCTTCATGAGGGACCTCCCACCGCTGTCGGCGCTTCGGGCCTTCGAGGCGGCCGCACGGCATCTCAGCTTCAAGAACGCCGCGGACGAACTCGCGGTGACCCCCACTGCCATCAGCCACCAGGTCCGTCAGCTGGAGGAGTGGCTGGGGCTGCGGCTCTTCGAACGGCACATCCGTCGCGTGGTCCTGACGAAAGAGGGGGCGGAGCTCTTCCCGTCGCTGAGGGAGGGCTTTGACACCATGGTCCGTGGGGTCGAAGCGCTCAGGACGCCCTCCGCCCAGGAGCTCCTCACGCTCTCGTCCACGGTCGCCTTCACGTCGAAGTGGTTGGTGCCGCGCGTGCCCGCGTTCCGGGCCGCGTGCCCTGGCCTGGACCTGCGGCTTCATGCCTCCGATGAGACCGTGGACTTGCGGGCGGGAGGAGTGGACCTGGCCATCCGCTATGGCCGGGGGGCGCATGCGGGGCTGCGCTCGGAGTTGCTGTTTCAGGACCGCTTCGCGCCTGTGTGCAGTCCGCGCTTGGGGGTGCGCGGACGGGAGGACCTCGGCCACCATCCACTCATCCACTTCGAGTGGCACCACGTCGAGGATGCGACTCCGACCTGGAACCGGTGGTTCGCCAGCGCGGGCGGACGGTACCGCGCCCCGAACGGCGAGCTGCGATTCTCCGACGAGTCTCACGCCATCCAGGCGGCTGTCGCGGGGCAGGGCATCGCGCTCGTCAGCCTCGTGCTCGTGGCGGAGGAGCTGGCCAGCGGGGCGCTCGTGCAGCCATTCGGGCCGGAGCTGGAGGGCTTCGCGTATCACCTCGTCTACCCGGACACGCCACGCCACGCCGAGCGGTTGGGCCCCTTGCGTCAGTGGTTGCTCGCCGAAGCGAAGGTGCTCGAGGCGCGGGCGTCCGGCGTTCGGCGCCCGGCACGCACGCGGAAGCCGGGCACCTCCCGCCGGCGCTGAGTCCTCGTCAGACCTTCTCCTGCCAGAGGAACCCATGTTCACCACAAGTCCCCCGCCCCGGGGCGTCCTGGGGCAAGAGGCAAGCACCCAGGCGGGCCTACTCGAAGACGGCCGAGAGCAGGGTATCGGTGCCCGCGTCCAGGTCCTGGCGAGGCCAGACGACGACGGCGTTGCCGAGCGGGCTGGTTGCCACCTCGATATTCCCGAGGTACCCCTTCACGGTGGCGAAATCGAGCCGCTGGGCGGAGGACCAGCCCGAGCCGGGCACGAAGCGTCGAGCCCAGACGGCCGTGACCGAGCCCTCGGTGCGGCCATAGACAACCGTGGCCGTGCCCGAGGGTGAGACGTGGAGGGCCTTGCCCCCTCCGTAGTCCGTCGCGAGTTGCTGGAGCGGCTGCCAGCCCGAGCCCTTCACGTAACGAGCACACCACAGCCCCCACTGGGAGCCGGGGCCATTCTGGCTCCAGACGACAAACGCATTGCCGTTCGCGTCCGCGCCCACCCGCGGCTCACCATTGACGCTCCCCTGCGAGTGGAGGGGCACCTCCTCGTCGCTGAAGCCAGAATTGAGACTGAAGGAGTTCGCGTACAGCCGGTAGTTGTCGAGGTGCCAGCGAATCCAGACGGCAAGGCCTGTCCCATCCGGGTTCAGGGCCATTTGAGGATAGCGGCCTCCGATGCTTTCGCCACGCGCCGGCACGCTCCAGCCCCCTGCTCCCTGGCGCGAGTACTGGAGAGGGCCGTTGATATCCGACCACGCCAACACCCCGTTCCCGCGCGAATCCACCCCGACGTCATAGCCGTCCACCGAATAGTCCCAGTTCGAGTCGTCGAGGGTGCGCACGAGGACCGGCGTGCCCCAGCCCGAACTCCCGGCGTACGGCTGCACCCACAGGAAGGACTGCGTGGAATTCTCCTCGACCCAGGCAGCGAGTGCCCCCTGATTGGGAGCTGTCACCACGCGGGGGGCCATCACCTTCAGCCCCGTGTTCGCGCCAAGCAATCGCGGCACACTCCAGCTCTGGACGGTGCTGTCGGAGCCCGTGGCGAGGATGCCGTAGGCCCTGCGGGCGCTGAAATCCCCCGTCGGCAACGCCTCCACCACGGCAAGAGGGGTGCCGTTGGACAGGGTCGTGAGCGCGCCCGGTTTGGGAAGTGAAGTGTCGATGGTCCCCGTCCCCACGACCTGGTCCGCCTCCCAGGCCGCGCCTGGCTTGTGGCGCCGCGCCCGGAGCCCCTCGTTGGCATACAGGACCGTCGCCACGCCAGCGGAGTCCATCGTGAGCACGGGGGAAGGGACCTTGCGGTTCGAGTTGCTCGAGATGAGCAGCGGGGCGCTCCACTGGGCCGCACGGACCGAGTAGTCCCAGGCGTGGGAGGGCGTCATCACGTTGCCAGCGAGGTCTTTCACCCCGTTGAGGGCGACGCTCACCTGCGCACCGAAGGCCGGCCGCTGCGTCAGCGTCAGCGTCAGCGTGCACTTTCCCGCCGCGCAGCTCACCGCGCCTCCGGACAACTCCATCCCGTTTGCCGTGACGTGGAACGAGGTCGGCGGCGCGCTGGCGGTGTCGAGGGTCGTCTCGCTGAACGACACCTCGATGGCGGTCCAGGGCGAGGCCGTGACCGAAGACGCGGCGGGCGTGGCGGACACCACGCGCGGCGGCGTGACGTCCACGATGAAGCCATTCGACATCTTCCAGCCCGAAGTGTTCCCAGCGGCATCCACGGCACGCACACAACTGGAGTAGCGCTGCTCGGCCAGGGTGAGCACCGTGAGCTCCGCGGACGAAGTGGCGCCCACATCCTGGATGCTGCTTGCATTGCCGGGGCACCCCGCGGTGGACGTCACGGCGAGTTCGTAGCGCCGGATGCCCACGGAGTCGGTGAAGCCGGACCAGCGAGCCGCGACGCGCGTGTTGCTGTTCTGATACTCGAGCTCCGCGCCGGCAAGGCCGTCCATCACCGTGGCGGCCAGCTCGGAGGGCGCCGTGCTGTCCTCGACGAACGTCAGTGCCGCGGAGCAGGCGGAGACGTTCCCGACCGCATCCGTGGCCTGGGCCACATAGGCCGACGTGCTGTTGTCGGCCACGGAGAGCGACAGAGAGACCTGCCCCTGGTTGTCGGCGGTGCGCGAGGCGAACTCCTCTCCAAGGCACGTCGCGCCCGCGAAGATGCGCACCGCAGCCCCCGGCTCGGTGGTGACCTGGAGGACCGGAACGTTGTGGTTGGCGGGAGCAACGGGGGTGGTGGCGAGCGCTGGAGTCGCGGGCGGCGTGCTGTCCTCGCGGTAGCTGGGGCCCACGGTGCAGGCCGCGGAGTTGCCCGCCGCATCGGAGGTGGTCACGTAGGTGGCCGTGACGGTGTCATCAGGGACGGACATGCGAACGGAGAACGTGCCGGCCGCGTCCGCCACCTGGCTGTCGATGGGCGTGCCTGAGCAGGTTCCATCGAAGTAGAGCCGGACGGTGGCTCCCGACTCCGTGCTGCCAATGAGGCGCGGCGTGTTGTCGTTGGCGGCTTCCGAGGGCGACAGCCGGAGGCCCGAGAGCTCAGGCGGAGTGCTGTCCTCGCGGTAGGTCACGCCTTGAGCAGAACACGCGGAGACGTTCCCGGCCCGGTCGATGGCCAGCCCATGGAAGGATGCCCATGCGTCGTCCAACACGCTCACGGGAATGGAGACATGTCCTTCGGCGTCCGCGGTGCCCTCGCCGACAATGGCGCCGGAGCAGCCCGCGACGGTGAAGAGGCGCACGCGCGCCCCGGGCTCGGTCCTGGCCAGGATGTGCAGCACGTTGGCATTGGCGGGAGAGGCGGGCGCGGTCCCGATGAGCATCGGCGCGTCGGGAGGCGAGGTGTCCTCCAGAGGCCCTGCGTCCCCGAGGCCCGCGTCCTTCTGCTCCGGTGTGCCGGAATCCCGCTCGGTGTGCGTCCCAGAATCCGTCGGCGTCGAGCCGTCAGGCAGCCCGTTGCCATTCCCCCCACAGGCAGCCAGCAGCCATCCACATACGACAGCGCCCACGAGCCCCTTCGCCATCGCCATCCGTCTCATATGCTCTTTCAACGTGAGGTCCCCCATCGCGACCACGCGCCTGACGGAGCCCCCAGGGCCGCCGCCCGAGGCGGTTCATCCACTCCGGGTGATGCCTACCCGAAATTCGCTCGCCGAGCCATGGGTGACCAGGCGGTTCCGGGAGCACGGCGCTCACCGGCGCCCATGTCGCCCGCAGCCCCCCTCGAGCGCTGTTTCTGGCGCTGCATCCTGGCGCCGACCTATCGTTGAAGGATGGCGATCTTCTGGTACCTGCTGGTCACGCTGCTCGGCGCGCTGGGAACCCTCTCCGTGCTGCGCGTGCTCGAGCGACTCGTGTTCGGAGGCGGTAGCGGCTCCCTCCTCGTGCAGGCCGGCCTGGGGCTCGGCTTCCTGATGCTGGCGAAAAAGGCGCTGGGCAAGGCGCGCGCATTGAAGCGCCCGGCCCCTCCCGCCGGAGGCACGGACCCAAATCCCTCCTGAACCGGAGAGTGGGATTCGCGCTCAGGCTGTCTGCACGCCCGCCAACCTCGCTCAAGGCTCGTCAGCGTGGGTCGCGCCGCCGCGGCGCGCGCAGGCCTTTTCGTAGGCGGCCTGGAGTTCACCGAACACCGAGCGAACTGGGCGGGCCGCACCCAGATGCAGGTGGCGCAGCTCCTCCATGAACGCATTCCACAGAGGCGGGCCGCCCTTCTCCAACAGTTCCGCGCGGACCGACAACTCCTTGCTCGGCCGGGTATGCCGGCGGCCCCAGGCCCCCATCTGCGCGAGCAGGGGCACGAGCTGGATGGCCGGTTCCGTGAGGTTGTAGATCCCCTTCTGCCTGTGTTCCGGAGCGCTTCGTCGCGTCAGCAGGCCGGACGCGGTCAGCCGCTTCAGCCGGTCCGCGAGGATGTTCGACGCGATGCCCTCCTCGCTCTGCGCGAGCAGCTCGCCGTAGGTGCACCTGTTCCCGAACATGACGTCGCGGATGACGATCAGACTCCAGCGGTCGCCCAGCTGTTCGAGTGTGAGGTTGATCGGACAGCCGGATCGTTTCGTGTGGGGCACAGCGAGTCTCCTGAAGTCACCACTTGCAATCTGCAAGTGCCTCGGGCAGAAATCAACCCATTGCAGTATGCAACTGGTTCTCGGAGGCCTCACGATGTCGCTCGCGCTCTATGGTCATTGCTTCTCCTCGTACACGCAGAAAGTGATCATCTCGCTGTACGAGAACGGTACGCCCTTCGATTTCCGCAGCCTCGGGCCGGATACGCCGCAGCACTCGGCCGAGTGGCTTCAACGTTGGCCGCTGCGCAAGTTCCCGCTGCTGGTGGACGGCGAGCGCAACATCGTCGAGACCAGCGTCATCATCGAGTACCTGCAGCTCGTGCATCCCGGGCCGGTGCGACTGCTCCCCTCGGAGCCGATGGCCGCGTTGGACGTGCGCTTCCTCGACCGCTTCTTCGACCTGCACGTCATGACTCCGGTGCAGCGCGCGGTAGATGGTGCACTGACGGGTGATTCGGTGAAGCGCCAGGAAGGCCTGGCCTTTGCCGCGCAAAAGCTGGAGCTCGCCTACGCGTGGCTCGAAGGACGGATTGGCGGCACGACCTGGGCCGCCGGTGCGGACTTCACGCTCGCGGACTGCGCGGCCGCCCCCTCGCTCTTCTACGCGGACTGGACGCATCCGATTTCCGAGGCCTTCCCCCTGCTGCGCGCCTACCGGGCCCGGTTGCTTGCCCGCCCGTCCTTCGCCCGGGCGGTGGACGAGGCGCGGTGTTTCAGGCCGAACTTTCCCCTCGGGGCGCCGGATCGAGACTGAAGCCCTGACATGCGCCGCGGTAGCGCACTGCCAGGAAGACCTCTTGACCGTGTACCCAGGCGCGCAACTTCTGCTCGCCATCGCGGCATGCAGCACGTTATCAAACGACTTCGAGCCCGCCGCGTGGCACACCGAAAACCGACCCTCCAGGCACGGCCTTCGTAGGAGCATCGTATGAGTCTTGTGGTTCTATGCGAGTTCAGAGCACGGACCGACGGGGAGACTGAGTTCCTGCGAGTGGCGCGGGCCTTGGCCTCCGTCGCCGCGACCGAGCCGGGAACGCTGCGCTATCAGTGGTTCACCACGCAGAAGCCCGGTCATTTTTCAATCATCGAGGAGTACGTCGACGCCGACGCGGCCGAAACACATAACAACCATGTCGGTTCGCTGCTCCGCGAACTCTTCGCAGTGGCGGACCTGGTGTCGGTGTCATTCTTCGGGGAACTCAACACGTACTTGCGCGAGTGGGCGTCCGGCCGCGAGGGAGTCTCAGTCAATACGCCGCTGTGACGGCGCCCGAGCGGCCTCGACACCGAGTCCGCTCGTCACCCACTTCTCGATAAGCAGGCCGTTACTCGGACGGCTCATCGAGCCTCGCGCCCCCCTGTTCGCCCGCGGCGGAATCACTTCGTGGCGGGCACGGGGTTGACCGGAGTGGGCTGGCGCGGCGCCTGGAGCCCGGGCGGTGATGCGGTCAGCGCGCCCAGGTAGAGCCGGCCGTGGAAGCCGTGGGGCTGCTGGGAGGTGAAGAGCTTCAGGCCCGCGGCCTGCGTGGAGGCCTGCCGTGCCTCGAGCGTCGGGCTGATGCCGAAGACGTTGCACTCCACGTCCTCGTCCCAGACGTCGTAGCGGCAGACGAACTGGGTGCCGCGCTGGAAGCCCACGTCCAGGGCACGCACCGAAGAAGACAGGGCGCGCGCCACGCGAACGCCCATGGGCTCGAAGTCGCCATCCCAGTTCACCTCCGTGGTGCGAGCATGGACGCTGCCCGCGAGCACCAGCGTCCAGGACTGGGGGCGCTTCGCCTGGGCGTTCAGCAGGTGCTGGGCCATCTGCGCCTCGCGTTCATTGCCCTGGGCCCTGTCGGCGTCGATGGCGGCCACGGCCACGTCCTTTCCGGAGACGCGCAAGCGGCGGGCCTGTTCGACGAGCCACAGCATGGCGCGGCTGCTGCGCCCGTCCTGGTAGGCCCGGCGCCAGAAGGCGCTCCCCGAGAGGAGATCCTGAACGGCCGATGAAGCGCCGTCGCTGGCGAGGTAGCGCTCGAGGAGCGGCTGCTCGGAGACGGGAATGGACAGCGCCAGCGTCACCGGCAGCGCCTGGGCCGTGGCCTCGCACAACATCCGCAGCGCCGCGGACGGCACCTCCTGCGTGCCCAGCGGGTCCGCCACGAGCAGGACACCTCCCGCCGCGAACAAGGACGAGGCGCCCTCCACGGGGGCACCACACGCGGGAGCGATGGCGGCGACGGGGGCCCCACCCTCCTCGCCCGCGCTCTCCATCACCACCGAGCGGAGGGGAACAGGGGGATTGCCATCCACCAGCTCCAGCGCGGGGGCCATCTCCAGCCGCTCCAGGAGCTTCTGCTCGACGCTCATGTCGCGGTAGCCGTGCGCCGGCCGGTAGCCCTCCAGCCCCGGGATGTTGTTGAAGGCCTCCGACATGGCGGGCACGGAGACCTGGTCGCGGGTCCGACCGGAGACCTCCGCGCTGGAGGCGCCCCCCTCCGCCGAATACCTGAGGCGAAAGACTCGAACGAGCGCCTGCCGGGGCCCGAGCCGCTCTCCCTTGATGTAGTAGCGCTCGGGGGGGATGACCTCCGGAATGAAGGAGGAGAACAGCTCCAGTCCCCCCTCCTTCTCCATCACGTCGTAGTGGTCCTTCTCCAGGAGGTATCGGACCGTCATCAGCGCGTCCTCGACGGGCACCTGATAGACGAGCTCGTGCGTGGGCGTCTCGTACCGACCCGTCTCCGGGTTGTACTGGGTGTCGATACCTCGCGTGAGGGTCGCGCATCCCACGCACCCCAGGAGCCCCAGCACCATTCCAAGCCGTCGCATCACTTCCTCCATGAGCCACAGTCCCTGGAGGTGGGTTGCTGGCCTCCTGGCCGCGTCAGTCGCTGAAACGATTGGGGCGCGGAGGACATACTGACATCGCGCGGTGGATGCCGGAATGAAGATTCGGACATCGACCGTGACGCTCAGCGGGGTCCGCGTGCGTCGAAGACGGTGCCCGAGAGACCATGGGTGAAGACCTTCGAGGGCGGCAAGCCGAACATCCTGCTGAACAGTCGGGAGAAATGGGCCGAATCGCAGAAGCCCGCGGCGTGCGCGACCTCGGTGAGGCTTCGGCCTCTGAGCGCGAGCGCGGTGGCCGCTTGCATCCGGTGCCAGGCGCGAAAGGCACCCAACGGGACGCCGAACTGTTCCCTGAATCGGTGTTCGACGAGGGACGTGGAGACCCCCACCCGCCGCGCCATGGTCATCGCATCGGAGGGTTTGTCAGTGGGTGTGGAAAGAAACGCGGCGATGCGAGCGATGCGTGCGTCGACCGTCAGCGGACAGGGGCCCAGATTCAAGGCGTTCTGGAAGAGTTCGGTCCAGGGTTCGGGCCTTCGCGAGACAAGGGCGGTTTCGACCGCCGCGCGCAACGCGCCTGCGTCCACCTGACGGCTGAGGCCCGCGCCGGGCTCCAGAAACAGCACGGCCGCGCGTCCACCATGAAAGTCGAGCGCATGCCACTGCCACCCGCGCACGAAGGCGGCTTCGTGGTGCTCGACGCGGCCGTCACCGTCGATGAGGTCGAACGCATCATCGAGCCCCACGAGAACGGCGTTGGCGGCGAACCGATGCCTGGGCAGCTCGTGGAAGCGGCCGACGTACAGAGATCTCCCTCCGCCCATCAACAAGTGGCTCTGCATCTGCAGAATCATACAAGCGTGGACGTGGGCGCCGCACCTAGCTTGGTGCGTTGAACCCCGCCGCTCCCCTGTCCCCTAC
>NZ_VIFM01000280.1 GCF_006636215.1 Myxococcus llanfairpwllgwyngyllgogerychwyrndrobwllllantysiliogogogochensis
AACTTCCCTCCCAGGAACCGCCAGCGCACTTCCGCCGCCCCCAGGTAGCGAGCCCCCGGCTTCCCAGCTCCGACGGCGAGCCCCTTCACGGCCACTTCCAGGCTGCGCTCGAAGAGCTGCACCGCCATGCGCCCGTCCACGTCGACACGCCCCCAGGAGAACACCTCGGCACCCAGCGAGAGCTTCAGGTGCTTGTAGAGCCCCCCGTAGCGCACGGCATCCCAGCCCACTTCCGCTTCACCGAATGCGGAGTAGCCATCCGGGAAGGGCGCATCCGCGAGCGGCACGCCGGCAGGGCCCACCGCCTTGAAGCGCGCCAGTTCGTAGTCCGGCCCGAAGAAACCTTGCCGGAAGCCACCGTGTTGCCGCCGCGCCTCCAGCCGCAACGCCATCTTGAGCGTCGGTGTGATTGCATCCGCGCCCGCACCGACAACCGCGCCCCATGCGCCTGCCTCCCCTGGCCTGCCGCCCCAACCCGCGAAGACCTGCGCTTCAAACTCAGGCCGCACCACCAACACGGCTACCGCGTCCATGTGCGCCAGCGTCACCGAGGCCGCGCGCCCACCAGCACGTCCCCAGTCATGCACCGCCGACAGGCCCAGTGTGTAGCGGCCCTTCTGCTTGGGCTTGCCGAAGAGAACGTGCTCCAGGTCCAGCTCCGCCTCCGCGCCCATCAGTCGAGCACCGAGAACGTCCGAAGAGAACGCCTCGACGTAGACGGGCCCCAGCGTGCCTGTCAGGACACCTGCCGCTGGGTGGTAGTCCGGATTCGCGCGGTGGGCGTAGCGCCGGACAAGATGCCCATTGAGAAGGCTGTAGCTATCGAGCTTCCCGAACCACACGCCCAGCGGCGAGTTGTCCGAGCCCAGCTTGAGACTCCTCACCAACTGTCCCCAGTCGGAGAGAGTGTCCCAGTCCTCGCGCCGGACAACCCCGCCATCCTTCGGCCCCCACACGCGCAACCGCAGCGGAGCCCCGAGGTTGACGCCGAACTCCGGGCCGCGCTCGAAGACGACGGTGGGCTCGACCTGGAAATAGCCCTCGTCTGTGCCCATGCCCGAGCGGGGCAGCAACGCCCACGTCGCGGCCTCGACGCGCAGCAAGTTTGTCCAGCGCGGAGGACGTTCAACCTCGCCGCTTTCCGGGGCGGGTGGGCTCTCGGCATCTGCCGTCGTGCTCTCGGGCGACGTGTCTTCTTCTATCTCCTCTATCTCGTCCGTCTCTTCGGGCGGCGGTGGGTCGGCAATCTCTTCCGCCCACGACACTCCAGGCAGCACCAGCAACAGCGCGACAATCCAACCTTGCATCCTTTGCATACACGTCCCCCATGCGTGCCCCGGAATGAGACACGAAAGACACACGTCTCCCGGTCGGCGCAGCGACTTGCGTCGGGCCGGTGGTGAATCAGCAGTGGTGAGTGGAGATAGGTGCCGACGTCAGGCGGTCGGCGGCGCCTTCACGGCTCGACGGGCAACAGGACGTGGATCCGTCGTCAGCTCGTCTTCGTTGCGTGCTTCGGGCTGCGTCTCGACGTGGTCGGGGGGCGCCCGCCAATCGGCAGGGACGAACCCGCCCTCGTCGTCGAGGAAGTCCAGCTCTTCCATCCTCTCGCCCGCGTCGGAGAGAGCTTGCTCTACTTCTTTCACCGCATCTTTCGGGCCGAATGGGGGAAGTTCAGCCAGTCTGACGCGCAACACACGATCCAACTCGGAGGCCGTCCCGAAGCGCATCGCGGGGTTGCGCTGAAGTAGCCAGCCAAGAATGGCGCTGAGCCTCTCGGGAAGCCCCTGCATTGCCGCGTCTACATCCTCGGGGCGGTATGCCATGGACCAGTGAATGGCGTCCTCCGCGAGTGACGTCAGCCCTGCGTCCATGCTTCTGGCTGTCGCCTTCAGTAAGCGCCGCCGCTCCTCCTCGGACATGCGTGCGTCTAGGTAGGTCATCTTCATATTGCCCGGGTCGTACAGGTGCCGGCCCGTGGCGAACTCCAGCATCGTCAGGCCCAGGGAGAAGAGGTCCGCGCGTCCGTCAACGTCCTCTCCCAGCAGCAGCTCCGGTGAAGAATAGATGACGTCGCCCTTGGGACGCGGGAGTGTCGTTGCAACTCGCCCAGCCAGACGCGAGAAGGCGACTCCAAAGTCCGTCAACTTCACACCGCCCCGAGGCGTGAGCCGAATCCGCGTGGGGTTGACGTCGCGGTTGACGATGTTCAGAGGAATCCCGGCATCGTCCGTGCGCGCATGGGCGTAGGCCAAAGCCGCCGCGACTTCCGCGAACACATAGAGAATGAAGCCTTCGGAGAAGTAGCGCCCGCGAGCCTGGGCAATGGCAAGCAGCGAATCCAGCGTGAAACCGCCTACGCATTCACTGGCCACGCAAAGCGCGTTCTTCATCTCGAACAGGCCGTGGACTCGGGCGATGTTGGGGTGCTGGAGGAACCGCGCCAGCCTGACTTCCTCTTCCAGTCGAACGCGTGCGCGCTGGTGCTTATCCGTGAGGCCCGCCCCCCCAGAGAGCGCCACGTACTTGACCAGCACCTTGCCCTGGAACCCCTCGGGAGTGCGGGGCCGCGCGTAGAGGATGCGCTCTCCGTTGCGACCCTCCCCGAGAATCTGGAAGAGAAAGTATGTGGTATCCCCTTGAGTAAAGAGGACCACGCCCTCTGTTAGCCGAGGGTTGGAATCATCAGACATGAATGGAGTCTCCTGGAAGCCCTCCGCGAAGTCTCTCGCGTGAAGGCAGACAGAAGGTACTCCCAGTCATGTCCGACGTGAACGACGCTATAGGTCGCGAACCGCACGAAGCCCGTCCATCGAAAAAGACCCTGAAAATGCGTAAACCCTCTTTACGGAAAGATGTCAGGGCCACTCTTTTACAGCATATCCATACATACTTCGGCTGAAGGTGACGGTCCCAGGCTGGGGGCCCGGCTCGGCTTCTTCGGCCCCCTTCTCCCCGATGGAGATGCAAACGGGGTATGAGCGCCCATTTGGCAACCTCGCTTCAGTGTAGCGAGCCAGAAGCGCACCACCACCTGTCCACACGCGCCCCTGGAGCACTGTTCCTGTAGGAAGTGTGTCAACTCCGTCGCGGACAATGCCGCGCACTGGCCCGTCCGCATAGACGCCTGAGTCACTCATCGCTCCTGGCTGATTCTTATCGATGGTGATCACCACCGAATTCCCTTCGAAGAAGCCGAGCACCTCGAACATGGCTTCGCGCGCTTCCTCGGGACATTCGCTGGGACCGGGGCGCACCTGACTACCCGGGCACCCCATCTGCAAGGCCACGACGGCAGTGGCAGCAGCGCACTTCTTGAGGAACTCGGCCCGGCCGCCACTGGATGCAGGGGCCTTCATGGCCGGAGACTCGGACGTACTGGCGACGATAGGGGCACGCTTCACGGAGGGGCTTTCCTTCTGGACTGGAGCTTGAGGGGACAACGCTATCCCAGGGGATGATGCAACAGGCGCGGGAGAAACGACGCCTGTTCCCAGGGGCATACCGGCATCCTCCTGCGGGGCCACTACGAGCAGTGGGGCGCCCGTTCCGGCGTCTCTCTGCGCGGAGGGCTCGACGGATGCCATCGCGCTCGACTCCTGTCCGGCCAGTTTCGACGCGAAGAGTCCCACCAGGGCAGCTATAGCGAGCGTGGTCCCCAATGCACCCAGCAGGAGTCCACGGCGCGGAGTGGCCCTCTTGGTGGCGCCCTCCGGCTCACTGGCTGGGGTGAGCAGCGGCTTTGCCGTGAGGGTGTGAAGCGGAGTCACCCACTCCGGACCTGAGTCTATCGCGAGGGCCATCAACTCACGCCGCACCGCCTCTGCCGTGGGAGGCCGGTGCTCTGGCTTGCGCGCAATGAAGCGCATCGCAGCGTCGCTCAGTGCGCCGGGAACCCGATCATTCAGCACCCGAGGGTCTGGCGGCATCGCCCTGCCTTCGACGGGCGTCTTCGCGGAATCGCTCGCGGGCTGGGGATTCGTCAGCGCGTCATAGAGGCACACGCCCAGCGCATACACGTCGTCCGTGACTTTGAAATCGTAGCGGGCATCGCGGTCGTCGCCACTCTCCCGGAGGAAGCGGGAGGCTTCGGGAGAGCGGTAGCGGCGCGTGCCGGGAGGAAGTGGTGCGTCCGTCAGGTCTTCCGCGTGTGTGTAGTCCCCTGCGCTGAAATCAATGATGAACGGCTCATTGTCCGAGGCGCGCACCATGACGTTGTTCAGCTTCAAGTCACGGTGGAAGACGCCGCGCCCGTGCATGTAGTCCACGGCAGCCGACAGCTTGATGAAGAGGCGGACGACCTCCTGCGCAGTGGGGTGAACCTTCTCCACCCACTCAGCTAGCGTGAAGCCATCCACAAAATCGAGGATGACGTATAGCCAGCCGCTCTCGAAGTCAGGCCAGCGGCCATAGGCACGCGAAGCAATGATATTGGAGTGGCGAAGATGGACGAGACATCCCAACTCGCGCCTCAGCCGTGCGTCCGCCTTTTCCTCGTCTCCGCTCGTGGCACGGTGCATCGCGACCTTCATCGCGTAGTGCTTGCCGTTCATCTCCACTTTGTAGACGGCACCGTAGGAGCCTGCGCCAACGAGCTTCACGACACGCCAACCATGGACCACATGGCCGGGTGGGAACTGCGCTGGGTGATGAATAACTGTCAGCATGGCGCGCCCACTAAAACACAATCCCAGGAACGACTGCCTGCACAACACCGTCGCTGTCGAGCAGTTCCAGGCGACACATTTCTCCAGACAGCCATGGAGGCACTTCCGTTTCTATGACCACTAGAGCAGCACCTTCAGGCTCTACCCGAGGCAATGCCGAGCGCACGCGAATCACGCCCAGATTCTGGCCACTCTTGGAGTTCACGACGCGTGCCGATACCGGGGTCCAAGGCTTCTTCCCTCTGTTCCGGACCTTGACGCTTATGGCCGCCCATTCTGAGGCGCGAAAGCCCGTCGCACCTTCAATCGTGAGAGTCTCCTCGGGGCCTGTCTTCATCGTCCCCTTCCTGCGATTTACTCTCACTTGATGATCCAATGCGCCGGACAGAATCAGCTCAGCAGGTCCGCCTGAGTCCCGTAGCGCCCGAAGTGCCTGAAGCTCTTCCGTCTGCGCCTTGAGCTGAGCGCGCATGTCCATCAACTCGGCTTGGAGCAGTTCGACGGAGTCCTTTCGTCGAAAGACTTCCACGCGCGTGTCCACTTGCGCCGCGTGAGAGACGAGGACAAAGACTCCACGGTCCTGCGCGGGACTGCCGGCAAACCGGACCCGAAGCCCGAGCCTCTCACCGGGCCCCAGGTCCACGGCAGGCTCCAGCAGAAGCGCACGGTCCCCGACGTCCACAAGGCGGAAGCGCTCGCGCCCCTCCAGCTCCACCGAGCTACGGTCGAGCGGGAGATCGAAAACAAGCGAGGTTAGGACACCCGCCGCGACGCGCAGCTCCGGCACGGGCTCGGCAGGGCCGCTTGAGAGGGCCACACGCCGCTCCTGACGCTCGCGGGGGGCAGGAAGGGGCTGCGCCGAAGCGGCGACTCCCACCAGCAGTGAAAGAATGGCAACGGGTCGAAGCAACGCGGATTCTCCCGTGCCGACACTAGCAAACCCGGAAGAACCTATCGGCTAGAAAGTCGCCCGAGACAGTCAAGCCCCGGACGCCCCAGGAGCCTTGCGATTGCCGCCCGTTGAGCGAGCGAGGCGCCATCCCCGCCACACCCTTTGCACGGACAAGCCGACCTGTGCCTTAGTCCCACGCGGGCGGCTGCGGTGAGTGCCGCAGTTTGACGGCGTAGCGAGGTCCCAGACCAACCGCGCCGATTCCGCAGTCGCCCTCCCTCAGTTCGCTAGCTTCGCAACGGCGAACCCGGCGCCGAGCCCCAGGACCAGCGCCACGACGGCGACCGTGAAGGACGTATCCCCGGCATGTTGCCGCAGCGCTTCGTTCTCCGCGCGTAGCCGCTCAATCTCGGCGGCGGTACGGACACAGCGGCTCTCGGACAACCAGCAGCCGCCCTGAACTTCGACGGCTGCCGCCCCACCATCCGGAAAGAGCTGAGCGCGCTCTACGCCGATGACCTCCGAGCCCGACGCAGGAACCGCGACGAGCACGGCCAGCACGAGCGCGCCGAGCTTCACTTGCCGCCCCGGTCAAGCTGCTCAAGCACGGCGATCGCCGCGGCCTTGCCCGCGACCTGGCCTGCGGCAATCTCGCCCGCCTGCTCGGCGCTCTCAATCGCGGCGCCCCCGAAGAGCAGCCGCTTGACGAGCGTGAAGCCACCGGCCGCCGTCAGGGCCACCTTCACGGCGGTCAGCATCAGGGACAGCGAGAACGGCGCCCCAGCCGCGAGCGCGTTCGCCACGGCACCCGCGAGCGAGACTCCGAGCACGAGCACCGCGCCGCCCCGGTCCGTGTTGAAGAAGGGAATGAACCTGCCGCCGAACTTCCGCAGCAGGAAGACCAGCAGCACGACCACCAGGGAAGCGACGAGCGCGTAGTTCTGGCTCGTCACCGCGTTGAACAGGAGCTGCGCGAACGCGTCGAACTGCTCGGGGTTCGGCCCGAGTACACCCACGTCAACCATGTTGCCTCCGAGTTAGAAGCCCAGCCGTTCCAGTTCGGCCGCGAGCTTCGGGTTTGCGGCACGCCACTGCGGCGACTTGCGCTCTTCGTCGAGCCGAGCCCACACAGCCGCGACCGAACTGTTCTCCACCAGCGTCCAAAGCGGCGTGAGCTGAAGCGCGCTCACGTAGCCCGGCCACTGCACATGCGGCGCGTCGCCGAACCTGCCGCCCCAGACGAGCCCCGCCTTCGTCGCTTCCTCGCCCAGCACGCGGTAAGCCGGCAGGCGCCAGTCGGGTTGAACACCGGGCTTCGCGTCCCCGTCACAGACGAAGTCGAAGGCCAGCCCGTAGTTGTGAGCGGACAGCCCCGCCGCAGACGCCTTGCCACCCTTGCCCGCGAGAAAGAGGCGCCGCAGCTCGGCCTGTTCTTCGAGGCTACGGAAACCGTAGGTCGCGACGTAGCTGACGCCCCGGGCCTCGCATCGCGTCACGACCTGAAGCGCGACCGCGACAAGCGGCAAGTAGACGCGGTCAAGGCCGACCCGCTTGAAGTTCGCCCTGACCATTAGGAGTTTCCCTCCCCGGACTGCGCCATTCGGAGAAGCTCCAACTCGACGGTCTGCCGGACCTGAGCGGGAAGTCCGACGCTGAACTCGTCGCGCCACCGCCGCAGTGCGCCCAGTTCGACGGCAAGGACGTTGATGCGCTCGTCCTGACGGGCGACTTTCTCAACGAGCGAACGGATCTCCCCGACGAGAGACTTCGCAGCCCAGGTGAGGACGCCCACCCCTGCCGTTCCGAGCAGGGAGCCGACTACGAGCTGCACAGACTGAGTTTCTTCGGCGGTCACAGCGTCACCAGGGGCTTGGGGTTACCCCAGGTAAATGCGTGTGACTTCTGTCAGTGGCTCACTGGCCCCTCGGCTTAATTTCGCTGTCAGGTGACATTTCACACGCGCTAAGTTCCTCGCCCTGGTCCCACCCTCAACATGAGAGGAAGTAGATTGACTCAGAGCAAAGCCCCTTCACCGTTGGCCATAGTGCTGTGCGCCCTCTTTGCCTGGGGCTGCAACGGAGACGACTCGCCGCCCCAGGAGGCAATCCCAGACGCCGGCTCGACGGGAGGAACCTTCGTCAACGCGCCTGACAATCAAGCGCAGCGCTTCGTCTCAACGGATAGCAGGTATGCACCAACCTGGACCTTTGACCTTCGCCAGCAAGCCGACATTCCTCGTGGTGTCCGAGAAGTCTATGTCGAAGTTCGCGGCTGCCGGCACGACTACGAGCCCCCGGGAGCATTCCGCTTCAAGACTCCAGAATCGACTAGTTGGCGAGAGCTGAGTGTCGACAAGCCACTCTGCGATAGTCCAGGCACGCCCTCCGCGCAGACTTGGTTTTCCGTCTCCGAATCCCCTCAACTTGTTGTTGAAGCATTGGACCGCGACATTGGTCAGGCGTCCTATGTGCTGACGACAGTGAAGGTTCTCGGCTGGCGCCTTCCGTAGAATTAGGGCCCCACCCAACCGAGGAGTGGGGTCTCTCTTCTCAATCAAAAATGACGTTGCCCCAGGCGTGCTTTCTAGTCGCGAGGCTTGAGATTGTGCGCGAGCAACCCGTTCACGACATAGGTCTTCGCGAAGCGAACCGTAATCTTCATCACGTCACCAGCATCCGTCGGTTCCACTCGTGCCACTCGCCCCGGTGCGAAACCGGCAATCAGCTCCCCAGGACGCAGCGCATCCGTCCGAATCCAGCCGCGTTCCACTGTGCGCCAGCGATGGTCCGGCGTCACGACAACCACCCGCCCATCCATCAACACGAGATTGCAGCGCCCGGCATGGTGGCGGCTGACATGGGTGACCTCGAACACTCCCCCGTCCGTCCTGCCTTCGTGCATCGTGAGCACCCGCATGCCCGGCTTCAGCATCTCGGCGGGCAGCTCCGTACCGTCACCGAGCAACACGGGCTCCCAGGGCGCGACACACGTCCCGTGCTCATTGCCACCGCCACCGCTCCCCCCAGAAGGCGTGGACGCAGGGCCCGTCGCACGGCGAACCATGTCCGTGTTGTAGGCGCTCGGAGGGAAGAACCAACGCTCGGCACTGAATCCAACCGCGTTGTGCAGTGACACCTTGAGGTAGAGCAGCTTGTTGACGAGCGGGTCGTCGCGCAGGCGGTTGAACTTGTCGCCGAACATGAACGTGAAGCCCGCGCTCGTCGCGTTGGCTCCGTCACCATCCCAGGCCCCATTCTGGTACTTGCGGTCAGCGATGGGGACCGTCGCGCTGTAGAGGAAGTTTGGAGGGTGGATGTCGCCAAACGCCCAGTAGAAACCGACCTCCAGGAACCGAAGCGCGTCGAGGTTGTCGCTCGCCGATTGGGGCTGGAGCGTCGCGCGATAGTGCGCCCAGGTGAAGAAGCTCGCGCCCCCCGTCGCCCCGGCAATGGCGTACCCCTCGACGACCTGGATGTTGAGACGGTCGATGTTCGGCACGCCGTCGTTGTTGCCGCGGTAGTAGATGCGGCTTCCGGTGTCAGCGAGGGCCTGAACGGAGCGGAAGAACCCGTCGCTCAGGTAGTAGCGCCCCACCTGGACGTTGTTCGAAGCGACCTTGAGCGTCGTCCCGACGTTGTCCAGCTTCGCGCCCGCCGTGGGGATGCCGTTGCCATCCTCCGCGTAGTTCGACGTCTTGAGCGTGTTCGCGGCGAGCAGGTCGAAGGTGACCATCTTCCGCAGCGAGACGGCATCGAAGTAGAGCCGCTTCCCCACGTCGGCGGCCAAGACCTCCGCTTCCCAGAAGAGTTGAACTCCCGTGCAACCGGCTGGACACGTCCCCGTCAGTGTCACCCGCCGATAGGTCGTTCCCAGGGGCCCCATCCCCACCACCGCAGTCTGCCCCGAATAGACGCCGTTCGCGTCCTCCCAAAGCAAGTGCAGGTTCCCCATCCCCGCCACCGTGGCCGACGACGCCTTGACGTAGACCTCGGCGAAGAACTGGTCCCCGGGCGAGCACTTGAGCCGGCCGCCCGGAGCTGCGGAACCGTAGCCTCCCGTCCAGCTCAGACTCGCCCAGCTCCCCGCGCTCGACAGCTCCACTCGTCGAACCCAGCGCCCCGAGCGCGCGTTGACGGGGTCCTCGACGAGCTTGTCGCCCTCCGGGAGCTTGCCCACCGCGCGAAGGCCCGCCTCGTTGTAGCCGTTGGGAATGAGGTTGTCCGTCGGCGGGTGCAACAGATGCTGGAAGCCGACTGCGGAGTCTCCCAGCGACGCGCCTTCGAGCTTCTTCGGAGTGACTTCGAACTGAGGGGACGCATTGCCCCGGTTGCCGAACCTGTCCCGAGGAACAACGCGCACGTAGTAGGCCGTCCCCGGCATCAGGTCGGACGCGCCAAACACCGTCGTGTCGAACGTGCCCCGTAGCGTCGAGCTGCTCGGCGCGAAGCCGCTCAGCGTCGAGACGTGCAACTCGTAGGACGCCACCGGAGGGCCGCTCAGGGCCGGCATGAGCGACAGGGAGAACCCGTTGACGATGGCCGACACCGCCACGTTGAGTGGGTCCAGCGGCGGTGACGTGTGAGCCGGCTCGCTCAGCCCGGGGCGCGTGTCCATCTCCAGCCACATGGAGACACCAAACGAAGGTTTCCCCCGCGTGGTGATGGTCGTCCGCGCGTCACCTTCCGCAGTGAATGCGTGGCGGAACCCAGTGACAGCCAGGTTCTGGTCATCCGAGTAGTGCGCGCCGTTTGCGCGGAACCGGTAGAGGTCCCCCAGCTCCACCGGCAGGAAGAAGTCGACTTCAACCTCCTGGTCCGCGAGCGGCTCTTTCAGGTCGGACAGGGCCGCATCCGCCATCTTCCGCGCTTCGGCCTCACGGTCGATGTTGCTCGACGCATCCTCGGCAACCTGCATGAAGCGCACGCCATAGGCGGCCTGAC
Source organism: Myxococcus llanfairpwllgwyngyllgogerychwyrndrobwllllantysiliogogogochensis (assembly GCF_006636215.1). Taxonomy (GTDB): domain Bacteria; phylum Myxococcota; class Myxococcia; order Myxococcales; family Myxococcaceae; genus Myxococcus; species Myxococcus llanfairpwllgwyngyllgogerychwyrndrobwllllantysiliogogogochensis. The sequence goes on from NZ_VIFM01000280.1 coordinate 10,500, forward strand.
TCGCGGCATCTCCGACGATGACGCTCTTGCGCTTCGGCTGCCCCGTGACATCCAGGTCCCCCGCGTCCGAGTAGACGACCTCAATCCTGTTGCGAATCTCCGTCTTGTTGACGGTGAGCTTCGCGACGTTGCGGTAGTCGCCGGGTCCGAAGGTCCAGGCCAACGCGGGGTTCGTTCTGTTCGGCTCGCTGAACGTCAGGACGAAGGTTCCGCTCGCTTCGCGCCAGTGGTAACGCACTTCCCATCCAATCTGCTGAGCCAGGTCGCGAAGCGCATCGAGAGCACTCGCCTTCTTCTGGGCGTACTTCCGAATCTTCCAGCCGGGGGAGATGGGCGTATGCAGCAGCACACCCGTCTCGTTGTCGGTCAGGATGGCCTGCATGACGGTTTCGACCGCGACACCGGCAGAGGAGTCCCCATAGGGGCGCTCGACTTCAATGAACGAGTCCTGAAGCCGGCCTCCGAGGTCCCTCCCGCGAAAGACGAGCTGCTCGTCGGCGAAGTCCACCTCGTCGATGTCCCCGTGGAACAGAACGCGCCACTCACTCGCGCTCGGCGACATGCCCACGGGCGACACCGCCGCTTCGACGATGAACTCGCGCCCCGGCCGGATGAACTGCCCGTTGCCCGCGTTCAGCTTCGAGTCGGCCCGGAGCGGCGACAGGCTGAACAAGTCGACCTGCCTCTTGAGCGTCACCGTCGCGGCCGAGACAGGCTGGTCCACGTCCTCGTCGACCTCGACGGCATCGAGAAAGTCGCGCCCTTCAAGGTGGCTCAGATTCACCCACACACCCGCCCCGTCACGGACCTTCACCCGGACGTGGGACGCGTGCCCCGCCGGATTCGAGAGAACCGCGAGCCCCTGAGACGACATGCCGCGCATGACTGACTAAACCTCCCTCAACGTGAATTCGAGCCGCTCACCGACGCCGCGCGACCCGTTGTGACTGAACTCGACGAACTCACCGTCCCGCACCTCCCCGAGCACCTTCGTTTCGGTGGCAGCGAAGCCCCCGCTCGCCACGAGGAACGGAAGCGCGCTCCAGGCCCGCGCGCTGTGCCACGCAACGAGATGGGGAACCCACGCGTCGGGCACCTCGAAAGGCAATCCCACGACATCGTCGAAGCTCACCGCGTTGGTGGCGCCCATCACCGCGAGCGACCCCGAGATGACCGACAAGCCCCCGGCACTCGCCGAAGGGACTCCCTGGGTCCACCGCTTGCCGTCGCTCCGGTTGATGACCTGGAGCCACGCACCCGCCGCGCTGCTGTAGACGTGGTGCAGGGTCGTCCAGCGTGCCCCGAGCTGCATGGCCCACGAGGCGGACGCGCCGACGGCCAGGTTCATCCCACCGCCGAAGCGCGCGCCTTGGAACAACGAGCCCGTGACACTCGCCTGATTGAGCCCACGACTCGTGAAGGCGTCGCCCTCGAAGGACACCACGTGCCCGTCACCCGCAATCAGTCCGCGCAGGACGAGCACTTCCTCGGGCGGCAAGGGGGGCGTCTTGAACTCCCACTCTTGGCGAACCGCGCGTCGTCCCAGGCGATAGGCCCCGCTGAAGGCGCGTGAGTCCGTGCCGATGTTCACCTGCCGTCGCCGGCCCTCCGTGACGGGCACCGGGATGCCGTTCAGTGCAAGGAAAGGCATCTCAGTACCTCCCATTCAGCCACTCGCCGTTGCCGCGGCGTCGGTGCGCCTCGCGCTTCATTTCGATGTAGATCTGTCGCGCGGTCTCCTCCGGGTCCTCGGCCCCCTGGACGACAATCTGCCCCACGCTGACGTTGCCACCGCGCACCGGAACGACGGGGCTCGGAGCGAGAGGCGACGACCCAGGAGTCGACGGCGCTCCTGCAATCGGGTCCTGCGCGGTGAACCGCGCGAGGGCTATCTTGAATCCCGTCGGGACGTTGGTGAGCGCCTCGGTCGCCTTGTTGGTCGCGGCGGCGTTCTCCCACGCGGCGACACCAGCAGCGGCATTTGCTGCGGCGGTGTCGTAGGTGGTGTCCTTCAGGGTTTCGAGCGCACTGTCGACCGCGTCCATGGGGACTTTCATGCTGTCCAAGCCCTGCGCCATCTTCTTGAACGCACCACCCACGAGGGGAATCTTGCCGAGGGCTTTGAACACGCCAGCAATGAACCCAATGATGGCGTTCCATACCGTGCCGATGCCCTTCACGACGTAGAGGATGCCCATCGCCACCACGCGGATGACGGCGAAGAGTCCCTTCATGATGGGACCTGAGAGCAGCGTCATCGGCTCCAGGAGCGCGACGAGAATCTGCCCAAACACCGTGATGACGGGGGCCAATCCCTTGAACAGTGTGCCGAGCACCTCGAAAATGGGCGTAATCGCCTGAACCGGCTTCGAGAACATCTCAAGCACCGGCACGAGGGCATCGAGCAGTGGCGTCACCATGTTGAACACGGAGGCCAGGAGGGGCAGCACCGGAGCCAGCACCCGCCCGAGAACGTCGGCCACGTACTGGATGAAGTTCGTCACCATCTGGAGCAACGTGCCGAACGTCGTCGACTGGGAGAGCAGCTCCGCGACGACGGCAATCAGCCCGCCCCACACACCACCGGCCGACATGCCCTGCTGGAAGCGGTCGACCAACTCGTAGATGCGACCGAATGCCTGACTGAACCTGCTCGTCAGGGCCCGCTTCGCTTCGTCGGCAGCACGGGCGAGCGCGTCGGCGAGTTCCTTGGCTTTCCTACGCGCGACCTCGGCGATGATCGACGCCGTGTTGCCGACGTTCTTCAGGAACTCTTTCGCGTCGAACTTCCCGATCTCCACGTTCCCGACTTCAATCTCGGGTGCCTCCGTGGGCGTGCGCAGCTTGCCCTTCGGCCCGAGCATGTCGTCGAAGACACCTCCGAACTTCTCACGGAGAAACGCGGCGGCATCTCCACCCATCAGCTTCACGCCGTCGAAGGCGTAGCCGGCCCCATGGCTGACGCCTTCCCAGATGGTGGAGAAACCGCTCTTCACCGTGCTGACGGTGCTGTCGACGAGCCCCTTCAAACCGCCGAGCACCGCGTCGCCCGTCAAGTCCTTCAGCCCGTCCAGGGCATTGGCCACGCCGTCGAGGTTCAGTGCTCGCGCAAGAGGCGCCGCCAGTCGAGCCAGGTTGCGCACCACGAAGGCGAACGTGTCGAGCTGCCCGCGAGCCCACGCACCCACGATGGCCGCCAGCCCCGCGAAGACCTCCTGGAAGAACTTCGCGACTCGCCCGGCAACATCCGTCACGGCCCGCCATGTGGAAACGAAGGCGTCGCGCATGCCGGTGCTGCTGTCGTGCCATGCCTTGTAGAGCGTGCCCGCGAGCATCGCGACGCCTGCCACCGCCAGCGCAACGGCGGCAAGGGGAGCCGTCACCGTCAGGATACGAGCAGCGGCGTTGCGGAAAGCCGTCGCGAAGCTCGCGTCGACCTGCTCGGCCCCCTTCGCGACCTTCTTCAAGTTGCCGTCGACCGCTGGCGTCTCGCTCGTGAGGAACGCGGAGAACCGCACCAGCGACTTTCCAGCACCGTCCAGCGCGGGCACTACGAAGGCGAGGAAGCTCTCGGCGAACTGCTTCACCGCGCCCGCCACCTTTCCCACCGCCCCACC
>NZ_VIFM01000281.1 GCF_006636215.1 Myxococcus llanfairpwllgwyngyllgogerychwyrndrobwllllantysiliogogogochensis
GGCCTGGCGGCGGCGTGGCCCGCGGGCGGGGTGGCGGTGGCGGGCCGGGCCGCGGGAGGCGGCGTTGCCGGCTTGGCGACGGACGCGGGGAGGCTCGCGGGCACCTGCACCTGGACGGGGGGCGCGGCCTTGGCGTCGCGGGCATCCTGCCGCAGCTTCTCCTCGAAGTCGGACCACTCCTTCTTGAAGTGGTCGGGGTCCGGACGTCCCTCCTCGCGGTGCTTCAGCGAGGGGGCCCAGCGCACGGTGTACGCCTCGCCGGCGTGGAAGACGGGCGGAGGAGGGATGCCGTACGTCGCCGGGTCGAAGAAGGACTCGTCCAGGTCAGCGAAGCCGTACGCCTTCGCCTTGGCGACGAAGTTGGGGATGATGCCCGTGGGCGCGTGGTAGCCGAGGATGTGGTCGTCCTCGTCCTTGGTGACGGGCGTGAAGACGAAGATGTCCTGGGTGCGGTAGTCGCCCTTCTCGGTGAGCGGCAGCACCTCCGACAGGGCGCTCGTCTTGCGACTGCCGTCGTGGAAGCGCTCGCAGCAGATGATGAAGTTGATGGCGCTGGCCACCTGGGCGCGGACGGCGACCATGGGCAGCTCGATGCCGGACATGAGGCACAGGGACTCCACGCGGCGCAGCGTGTCCGTGGGCGTGTTGGCGTGCGTGGTGGCCAGCGAGCCGCCGTGGCCCGTGTTCATCGCCTGCATGAGGTGGAACGCCTCGCCACCGCGCACCTCGCCGACCACGATTCGGTCCGGCCGCAGACGCAGCGCCGAGTGAAGCAGGTCTCCCATGTCCACGCCGCCCTTGCCGAACTTGTCCGGCGGACGGCTCTCGAACGCGACGACGTGCGTCTGGTTGAGCTGGAGCTCCGCCGAGTCCTCGATGGTGAGGATGCGCTCCTCGTCGGGGATGAGGGAGGAGACGATGTTGAGCAGCGTCGTCTTGCCGGAGCCCGTGCCGCCGGCCACCAGCATGTTGAGCTTGGTGGCGATGCCCGCCTCGATGAGCCGTGCCATCTGCGGCGTCAGCGAGCCGAACTTCAACAAGGAATTGATGGTGAGCTTTTCCTTGAAGAACTTGCGGATGGAGATGGTGGTGCCCTTGCGGGCAATCGGCGGAATCACCACGTGGATGCGGCTTCCATCCGGAAGGCGCGCGTCCAGGCGGGGCCTTTCCTCGGTGAGCATGCGGCCGACGAACTGGGCCATGTTGCGCGCGGCACCGATGAGGCCTTCCTCGGTGAAGGTGGCGTCCGTGCGCGACAGGCGGCCCTTCTTCTCGATCCACACGTCGGTCGGGCCGTTGATCATGATCTCCGACACCGCCTCGTCGTCCAGGTAGGGCAGGACGGGCTTGAGGAAGGCGCGGAGTGACTCGGTGTACATCGTCATGGCGCCCCCCAGGCTAGCGCGGCCGGTGCCTTCCGCCCAAGAACCCGCCGTGCCCGCCCGCCCGCCTCCTGTGACGCTGTCGGCTCTCCGACGGCGTCACGAAAGGGATGGGCCCCGTGGGAAGGGGGTGTTTCAATGCCCCGCCGAGTTGGTCGGGGAGGCACTCACATGTTGCAGGACAAGCTGCCGAAGGACTGGAAGCAGGCGCTCAAGGCCGCGCTCGATTCACCTTCGTTCCAGGAACTGGAGCGCTTCGTCGCGAAGGAGCGCCAGGAGGCCACCGTCTTCCCCTCGGAGGAGGACCTGTTCTCCGCCTTCCGGCTGACGCCCTATGCCGACGTGCGCGTGCTGCTGCTGGGCCAGGACCCGTACCACGGGCCGGGGCAGGCGCATGGGCTGGCGTTCTCGGTGAAGCCCGGGGTGCCCTCGCCGCCCTCGCTGGTGAACATCTTCAAGGAGTTGGAGGCGGACGTGAAGGTGCCGCGTCCCAAGGATGGCTCGTTGATTGCCTGGGCGGAGCAGGGCGTGCTGCTGCTCAACGCGGTGCTGACGGTGCGTCAGGCGGAGCCCAACAGCCACGCGGGCCATGGCTGGGAGGCCTTCACGGACGCGGTCATCCGCGCGGTGAGCGAGAAGACGGAGCCCGTGGTCTTCCTGCTGTGGGGCAAGTACGCGCAGAAGAAGAAGAAGCTCATCGATGCCACGCGCCATGTCGTCATCGAGGGCACGCACCCGTCTCCGCTGTCGGCCAGCAGCGGCTTCTTCGGCAGCCGGCCTTTCAGTGCGGTGAACCAGGCCCTGGAGTCCAAGGGGCGGCCGCCCATCGACTGGCGCCTGACGCGGTGACACGCGCACGCCCGGTCGCCCGGCGCTGACAGTCCGTTCTCGGCGGGCGGTGGCTTGATACGGTGCGTCGCGACATGACCGCCGCCTTCCTCGCCGCCTCCACGCCCGAGCCCGTCGGGCCGAACCGCTACCTCGTCCGCTTCACCTCGCCCTGGTACCAGGGGCGGGGCGCGTATGGAGGCCTGGTCGCGGGCACCGCGCTGCGCGCGCTGGAGCACACGGTGGGTGACGCGGCGCGGCCGGTGCGCTCCTTCACCATGCACTTCTGCGCGCCGGCGGTGGAGGGCGAGGCGCGGGTGACGACGCGCATCGAGCGGGCGGGAAAGCTGGTCACCCACGCCACGGTGCGCGTGGAGAACGACTCCGGCGTGGTGGCCATGGGCAGCGCGACCTTTGGCGCGGCGCGCGGAGGCGCCATCGAGTACCTGGAGATGTCGCCCCCGAAAGTCCCGCCTCCGCACGAGGTGCCGATGACTCCGGACGACGTGCCCATGCCGGACTTCTGCCGCTTCTTCGAGTTCCGCTTCTGCATCGGCTCGGCGCCGTACGCGGGGGCCGCCGTCGCGGAGACGGGCGGCTGGCTGCGCCCGAGGGAGCCGACGGTGCTGGATGCGCCCCTGTGCGTGGGGCTGATGGATGCGTACCCGCCCTCGGTGCTCTCGCGCGTGGACGGCTTCCGCCCCGCCGCCACCGTGGACTTCACCATGCACTTCTTCCAGACGCTGCCCCAGGCGGGCCTGAAGCCGGACGCCCAGTTCCTGCGCACCGGCCGCTCCCTCCAGGCGAGCGGAGGCTACTCGGAGGACTTCCAGCAGCTGTGGACCGAGGACGGCCAGCTCCTGGCGCAGTGCCGGCAGCTCTTCGTGGTGATGGGCTGAGAGACGGGCCGCAAGCCGTGCCGCCCGGGGGCTTCTGGTAGTGTCCGCGCGGTGCGCGTGCTCTGGGTCGTCATCTGCGTCATCTGTGCGCTGCTCGCGGCGGTCGGCGGGGTCTTCGTGGTCGCCGGTCTCAAGGACGTCCTGAGGGCCCTGCGCTCCCGCCGCTGGCCCACCGTGCCCGGCACCGTCCTGGCCGCCGAGGAAGTGGAACACCGCCTCCCGGTTCCCGGCCAACCCGAGCCCCGCATCCACTACGAAGCCCGCGTCCAGTACGAGTACTCCGTGGGCCGCGTGCTGGTGGGCACCGCCACCCTTCGCGTGGACCCCACCGCGCGCACCAACCCCCAGGACGCCCAGGCCACCCTGCGTCGCTACCCGCCTGGACAGTCGGTCCGGGTCGCCTACAACCCACGGGACCCGACGGACGCGGTGCTGGAGCCCGGCGCCCATGCGCCCAGCTTTGTTCGGCTCGTCGTGGGGCTCGGGCTGGTGGGGGTGGGGGCCAGTATTCCGCTCATTGCCCGCTGGTTCATGGCGCGCCTGTAGGAAAAACTCCGTCCAGGACGCAACTGATCCACACAGCCCACGAGAATCCCTCACATTCTCTTTCGGTCGTCCCCGTTCCGAGGTCTTTCATGAGTGATCGCTCCATCCGCCGCGGTCAGCAGCCCCAGTCTCGGTCCACGCAGACCGCCCAGAACACGCCGGTGGTGAAGAACACGACCACGGAGAAGGTGGTCAAGGACACGAACACCGGCGTCCAGACGACCTTCCAGGACGGCCGCCTCCAGAGCCACTTCGAGCGTGAGAAGAGCACCACGCAGAACTGGAACACCAGCTACAGCACGGAGTCCCAGCACGAGTCCTCCGGGCGCGTGACGGGGCCCCTGGCGGGCCTGCTGGGTCAGATTCCGAAGGTCGGCATCGACGGCCAGTTCACCAAGGGCGCGGCGGTCAAGAAGTTCGAGGGCGGCTTCGGCGACGCGAACAGCGTGGCCCAGGGCTACGGCAAGATGAGCGTCCTCGAGGCGGAGCTGAAGGGCTCCGGCGAGGTCGGCATCGAGGGCGGCAAGCTGTTCGCCCGGGGTGACCTGGACGCGAAGGCCACGCTGGTGGACGCCGAAGGCACCCTGCGCGCGGGCGTCGGCCCGATTCAGGCGGAGCTCCAGGGCAAGGCCTGGGTGGGCGCCAAGGCGGGTCTCCACGGTGAAGTGACGCTGGACCCCATCAACGGCAAGTACGCGGCTCGTGTCGGCGGTGACGCCTTCATCGGCGCCCGTGCCGGTGTGACGGGCAACGTGAAGCTGGGCGACTTCGGCGGCGTCACCGGTCGCGCGGAGGCGTGGGCGGGTGTCGGTGTGTCGGCCCGTGCCGAGGCGAGCTGGGACAACGGCCGCTTCAAGGCGCGCGTGGACTTCGGCGCGGCGCTGGGCATCGGCTTCAAGCTGGGCTTCGACGTCGACATCAACTTCGGCAAGATCGCCGACGCGGTGAAGAGCGTCGTCGAGAAGCCGGTCGAAGTGGTCAAGAATGTGGTGAAGTCCGTCGGCAACTTCTTCAAGGGGCTGTTTGGCTGATGGCGGAGACCGCCAGGTACGACGCACTTCTCGCAGCCGGGGAGCTGGACCAGGCACGCCGTGAGGCCGAGGCCGCGCTCAAGCGCGATGCCTCGGACCTGGCGGCCCGGGTCGCGCTCGCCCGGCTCGCGGCATTCGATGGCAACGAGGCCCAGGCGGAGTCGTGGCTTCTGGGCCTGAGCGCGGAAGAGCCGGGCGTGCAGCTCGTCCGCGCCGCGCTCCTCACCCGACGCGGCGATGCGGCCGGCGCGCTGGCGCTCTACCGGAAGGTCGCGAAGGCGCAGCCCCAGCGTGCCGAGGCGTGGTTCGGCCAGGGCTACCTGCTGGCGGAAGCGGGCGACAACGCGGCGGCGCAGTCGGCGCTGGAGCGCGCGGTGAAGCTGGCTCCGGACGCGGGCATCCACCACTTCCACCTGGGGCGCGTGCTCTTCGCGCAGGAGAAGCTGAAGGACGGCTTCCACCACCTCCAGGAGTCCTTGCGCCTCAACCCGAGGCACGGGCCCAGCTACCTGGTGCTCGCGGTGGCGCTCCAGGCGGGTGGCGAATTGGAAGCCGCCGAGGAGCTGCTCACCACGGGCCTGAAGGTCCTCCCGGACGACCCGTACCTGCTCAACGGGCTGTGCAACGTGCTGCTGGCGCGGGGCAACCTGCCCGGCGCGGTGAAGGCGGCGGAGACGCTGGCGCGCGTGGAGCCGGACAGCCCGGCGGCGCAGGGGAACCTGGCGCGGCTGCGCCTGGCGCAGGGACGTCTGCCCGAAGCGCTGGAGCTGTGCCGGAAGCTGGCGTCGCGAGGCCAGGCCACCGCGCAGAGCCGCATGGTGGAGGGCATGGCGCTGGAGGCCACGGAGCCGGTGGACATCCCCGCCGCGCTGTCCGCGTGGCGCGAGGCCGTGAAGCTGTCCCCGGACGACTGGGCCCCCGCCAACAACCTGGGCAATCTGCTGATGCGCATCCCGGAGGATGAACTCCCGGGTGCCGGACAGCAGGCGCTGGAGGTGCTGGAAGAGGCGCATCGCCGCGCGCCGGAGCGTCCGGAGCCCCGGCTCAACCTGGCGGTGGTGCACGCGCGCCTGGGAGAGAAGGACCGCGCGAAGGCGCTCGCCCGCGAGCTGCTGGCGCTGCCCCGCCTCGCTCCTGAGTGGCGCGAGCAGGCCGAGCGACTCATCCAGGCGTTGGCCTGACGCGAGCGCATGAAACAGTGCCCGAGGCGATGTCGAGCCTCGGGCGCTTCCGACTGTCTCACCGTGTCGCGATGTTTCAGGCCGCGACGTTGGCGAGCTGTTTCATGAGCAGCCGAATCAGCTCCACCGGATGGATGGGTTTGGGCAGCAGCTCCGCGCCGTAGCGGATGGCGACGGGGATGAGGTCGTCGAGTTGCTCGTGTCCGGTGAGGAAGATGAAGGGCGCGTGGCACTCCTTCAGCTCTCGCATGGCGATGAGCACGTCCGCGCCATTCATCTCCGGCATGTTGTAGTCGCAGAGGATGGCGGAGATGTTCTCCAGGTCTTGCTGGAAGGCCGCCTCCGGAGACTGCACCGTCACCACGTGGTAGCCCGCGCTCTGGACGATGTCCGATACCAGCGAGAGCACGAACAAATCATCGTCGATTACCAGCACGGTCTGCATCGCGCTCTCCCGGCAAGCCCGGCTCATCCTATGAGCCGGGCCAGCCTGGAGGGTAGGGCGCGCGACGCAACTCGTCAGCGCGGCCTGGGAGCCGCAGGTCCCGATTGCCCCGGTGCGGGCGCGGAGGGAATGAGCACGAGGTCTTCCTGGGGAGGAATCAGGTACTCGGCGCCCGTCTCGGTGACGACGGCCATCTCCTCCACGGAGACGATGCGCTGCGCGTCCGGAGCGCCGTCCTGCCAGGCGAAGAAGCCGTCGAAGGCGAACACCTGTCCGGGGCGGACGATGCGCAGGGACTGTCCCTTCGCGGGCCTGGGCTTCGCGCCGCCGGAGAGGGCCGGGCCCACGTCGTGTGCCCAGTAGCCCACGGGATGTCCGGTGCCCCACATGACGGGCTCGGAGCCCGCCTCGCGCATCCAGTCACGCTGGGCCTTGTCCACGTCCCACCCGCTGGCGCCGGGCTTGAGGGCCGCCAGGGCGATGCGGCTGCCCTTCTTGCCCTTCTCCCACTTCTCCAGCGCGTCCTTCGGCGGCTGTGTCTCACCCGGGGCCAGCACGTAGGCGAAGCGCTGGATGTCCGTCACCCACATGCCGCCCACGCGGATGCCGAAGTCCGTCTGGATGAAGTCACCCGGCTGGATGACGCGCTCGGTGGCGTGTGAGTGGCCTCGCGTGGGCCCGCTGTTGACGTTGGGGTTCTGGTCCGGCGCCCACGCGTCCCCCACGCCCAGCTCCGCCATGCGCTTCTTGAGGAAGCGCGCCACGTCCACGTCGCGCGTCTTGCCCGGCACCACGCTCTGGTACGCCTCCACCTCGAGCTGTGAAGTGAGCGCGGCGGCCTTGCGCAGGATGTCCACCTCCTCGGGCAGCTTCACGGAGAGCCACTCGGAGACGACGTCCTCGGCGGACACCAGCTTCTTGCGCTGAGCGGGGGACAGCGCCTTCTCCAGCGCGGTGCGCTGCGAGGAGGACAGCCCGTCCGCCACCGTCACCGCCGTGGAGGCGTTGATGGCGATGCGCGCGGGCTTCGCGGCGGCGAGCCTCGCGGCCACCTGCGCGTAGAGGTCCACGCCGCGCTCCAGCGGAACGACTTCGTCCAGCGGCCCCACTTCGCGCAGCGCCGTGGCCTCGCCCGCCGGTGACAGCGCCACCGCGCGCACCGCGTCGCCCTGTCGAAGGAACAGGAAGGCCGCGGTGCCCCCCGCGTTCTCTCCGCCGACGTGGATGGCCAGCGGGTCATTGTCGTTCTCCCGGCAGAACACCACCCAGGCATCCACGTTGGCGCGGGCCATGGCCTGGGGCAGCAGCTTCTGGATGCGCTCCTTGCGGATGCGCGGCCAGGGGTCGCCAGTGACGACGGAGTCCCCGGCCGCGCCTGCCAGGGGCGCGGAGAGGAGCAGGGCGGAGAGGAGGGCGTGCCGGGCGCGCTTCATGCGTCGGAAATCCTTTCGGGGGAAGGCGCGGCCATCATCCCCGACCTCGTCCGCGCCGAGGACCGCCCCCATGTGAAGTCCTATCGAGCCCTTGTGAAGAAGCTCTCTGTCAGTCCAGACAAACCGGTGCGCGCAAGCGTCTGCGCCGTGGCTCGTTTAAGGTGATGACCATGGCCAAGAGCTCCTCCCGCAAGTCCGCCACGAAGGTGAAGGTGAAGAAGCCCGCCGCCCGTGCCGCTGCTCCCAGGAAGGGCAGGGCGAAAGCGAAGCCCGCCGCCGCTCGCACCCCGGCGCCCGTCGAGGCTCCTCCCATCGTCCTCGAAGCCGAGCCCGTCTTCACCGACGAGCCCGGAATCAACGCGCCCAAGGCGCTGCCCTCGGGCGAGGAGGGCAACGGCCGCGTGCTGCCCTTCGAAATCGACCCCAAGCGCATGGAGGAAGGGCTGCGCAAGCTCCAGGGCGAGGTCGTCCACTGGGCCAACAAGGGCCGCTACACCCGCGTGCGCTTCAAGTTCCGGGGCAAGCAGCTGCTCCCCGACCTTCCGCTGGCGGCCGTCGTCGCCGCGGAGGGCCTCACCTTCTACTGGGGCGGCATCCTGCGCGTGCTCATCGCCAACGTGGTGGGCCACAGTGTCTTCCAGGTGGAACTCGTGAATGACGCGGAGAAGCGCGTCCAGGCGGGCAAGGAGGCGCTGCTGTCGGGTGACGTGGACCAGGCGCTGACACTGTTCCGCGAGGCGGTGTCCATGGACCGGGATTCCGCCGCCGCGCACCTCAACGTGGGCGTGGCCCTCAAGCTGAAGGGAGACCGCGAGGGGGCGCTCGCCGCCTTCGAGAAGGCCCGGGCGAAGGACCCGGAGGGCCCACTGGGAACCGAGGCCGAGCGCCTGGCAGCCCCCCTGCGCCCCGCGGGGACCCAGCGCCCCTCCTGAGGCCGCCGAAGGGCCTGAATTTCTCGCGAAAAAGCGGGCTGAAACGAGGGGGTTCGAGCGTTCAGTAGGGGGCGCTTTTTCGAGCCCCTTCGACCTGTTATCGAACCACTTCGACCTCCGGGCGCTCACCCCTTCGTTTCCCCTGTTGACGTAGGGAAATCCAGGGGTTACGAACGCTCCCACACTGGATGGCGGCCCCTCGCGGGGTCCCTCCGCGACCACTCCCAGAGCCCATGGCCGACGACACTACCGACAAGCCGGCACCGCCCTCCCCGCCTCCGCCTCCCGACGGCGCCGGAGAGCTCATTCCCGTCAACATCGAAGACGAGATGCGCCGCTCGTATCTCGACTACTCGATGTCCGTCATCATCGGTCGCGCGCTGCCCGACGTCCGCGACGGCCTCAAGCCCGTGCATCGCCGGGTGTTGTTCGCGATGAACGACCTGTCGAACTACCACAACCGCCCGTACAAGAAGAGCGCGCGCGTGGTCGGTGACGTCATCGGTAAGTATCACCCGCACGGCGACTCATCCGTCTACGACGCCATGGTGCGCCTGGCGCAGCCGTGGAGCCTTCGCTACCTGCTGGTGGACGGCCAGGGCAACTTCGGCTCGGTGGACGGCGATATGCCGGCCGCCATGCGCTACACCGAAGCGCGCATGGACCGCCTGGCCGAGGAGCTGCTGGCGGACATCGACAAGGAGACCGTCGAGTTCGGCGCCAACTACGACGACTCCCTCCAGGAGCCGCTCGTATTGCCGGCGCGCTTCCCCAACCTGCTCGTCAATGGCAGCAGCGGCATCGCGGTGGGCATGACCACCAACATCCCGCCGCACAACATGACGGAGGTCATCAGCGGGACGCTGCACCTCATCGACCACCCGACGTGCACCGTCCGGGACCTGATGGAGTTCATCACCGGCCCGGACTTCCCCACCGGCGCGTTCATCACCGGCCGCGAGGGCATCCACCGCGCCTACGAGACGGGCCGCGGGCAGATTACCGTGCGCGCCCGGTCGGAAATCGAGACGTCGAAGAAGGGTGACCGCGAGGCCATCATCTTCACGGAGATTCCGTACCAGGTGAACAAGGCGCGGCTCATCGAGAAGATCGCCGAGCTGGTGCGCGAGAAGAAGCTGGAGGGCATCAGCGACATCCGTGACGAGAGCGACCGTCAGGGCATGCGCATCGTCATCGAGCTGAAGCGCGATGCGATTTCGCAGGTGGTGCTCAACAACCTGTATGCCTCCACGGCGCTGGAGACGACCTTCGGCGCGGTGATGCTGGCCATCGACGGCGGCCAGCCGCGCACGCTGAACCTGAAGGAGATGCTGGACCGCTTCGTGGCGCACCGCCGCGACGTGGTGACGCGCCGCAGCCGCTACGAGCTGCGCAAGGCGATGGCGCGCATGCACATCGTCGAGGGCCTGCTGGTGGCCCAGGACCTCATCGACCTCGTCGTGAGCCTCATCCGCGCGTCCAGGGACCCGGATGAAGCGCGCTGGGGCCTGATGAACATCCTGTCGCCCACCCTCTACGAGCACGAGCGCTTCGCCAACCTCCAGCGCATCGACTACGCGAAGGCGAAGGCGCAGATGGAGATGCTCGTCTCTCGCGCGCGCAACGAGGAGCCCGCCTACCAGGGCCTGGCGCACAAGTACGAGGGCGCGGGCTTCAGCCAGGAGCAGGCGCAGAACATCCTCGAGATGCGCCTGCAGCGCCTCACCGGCCTGCAGCGCGAGGAGCTGTTCCGCGAGCTGATTGCCCTGGTGCGCGACGTGGCGCGCCTGCAGGACATCCTCGCCAACGAGCTCTCCCTGCTCACCGTCATCAAGACGGAGCTGATGGAGATTCGCGAGCGCTACGGCGACAAGCGCCGCACCGAAATCATCGGCGCGGTGGATGACATGACCAGCGAGGACCTCATCGCCGAGGAGACGATGGTCGTCACGCTGTCGCATACGGGCTACGTGAAGCGCTCGCCGCTGTCGGAGTACAGGGCGCAGAAGCGCGGTGGGCGCGGCAAGACGGGCGCGGCGACGAAGGAAGACGACTTCGTCAGCAAGCTGTTCGTGGCCAGCACCCACGCGTACCTGATGCCGATTACGACCAAGGGCAAGCTGTACTCGCTCAAGGTGCACCAGATTCCGCAGGCCAGCCGCACGTCTCGCGGCAAGGCGATGGTGAACCTGGTGCAGTTCGGCGAGGGCGAGCGGCTGGCGCAGGTGTTGGTGACGCGCGACTTCCCGGAGAACCGGTACGTCTTCTTCGTGACGAAGAAGGGCGTGGTGAAGCGCACGGACCTGAGCGCGTTCGACAACGTCCGCTCCAGCGGCATCATCGCGCTGGGCATCGACGAGGGGGACGAGCTGGTGGCGGTGATGATTACCGACGGCACCAAGGACATCCTGTTGTCGACGGCGTCGGGCATGAGCATCCGCTTCCCGGAGACGGAGGTCCGCTCCATGGGCCGCCAGGCCTTCGGCGTGAAGGGAATCACGCTCGATGAGACCGACGAGGTGGTGGGCGCCGACGTGGTGGAGAACGACTCCGCCATCCTCACCGTGACGGAGAACGGCTACGGCAAGCGGACGGAAGAGTCCGAGTACCGGCAGCAGGGCCGTGGCGGCAAGGGCATCATCGACATCAAGGCCACCGAGCGGAACGGCAAGGTGGTGGGCCTGCTCCAGGTGAAGGAGTCCGACGAGGTGATGCTCGTCACCAACGGCGGCATGCTCATCCGCATGAAGGTGCGGGAAATCTCCGTCATCGGCCGCAACACGCAGGGCGTGCGGCTGATTGCGCTGGAGAACGACCAGGAGAAGGTGATGGCCCTCTCCAAGCTGCCCGAGGGCGAGGAGTCCGAGGAGGAGACGACGCCTCCGGCCGAGGTCGCTGGCGCCACGGACGTGGCCGCCGAGCCGTCCGCGTCCGAGCCCGCCGCGTCCGAGCCGGAGGAGCCCACCGAGGCGCCCGTGGCCGATGAGGGCGGTGGCTCCGAGGAGCCGCAGGCCTGACGTTGGCTTGAGCCGAGACGTTCAGCCCCTCTCTCCCGCGCTGGGAGGGAGGGGCTTTTTCATGCGGGATGCCGTGGCTAGAGCAGGCCGGTGAGGGAGAGGGTCGCCAGGCCACTCAGTCGAGACAGTCCCTCAGGGCTGTCGCAGGCGGCCAGGTCCGTGGCGAGGTAGGTCGTGGTCCTCGTGACGGTGGCACCCTCGAACTTGCCCGACTCCACCGTTCCCACGTTCGTCAGGACGGCGAGGTTGCCATTGATTTGCGACGACACGCGCGTCTGAATCAGCGTCGAGGTCTCTCCCGTGTTCCAGGTGATGACAGAGGTCGAGGAGCCGATGCTCAACAGGTCCATGCAGGAGAAGCCGGGCCTGAAGCTGCGGATGGTGTTGGTGCCGGAGGTCACCGCTCCTCCCAGCAAGGAGATGCAGTTGGAATAGACAGTCGTGGAGACGACGGTGACGTCCTGCTCCACGTTCTTGAGGGGCGGCGAATAGTTGATGGCCGCCGAGCCGACAAGGCATTCGACGAGCGTCAGCAATGGCTGCTCCGAGTGGACCAGCTCTCCCTGGGGAGAGGGAGGCTGTTCGCGCCCATCCTCACCGCAGGCCGCGAGCACGGCGACAACCAGCATCGAGATGGCAACGGCACTTCGTGAACCGTAGTGCATGTCTGACTCCTGGTGGTTTGTTGGCGGCACACTATCCACCGTGTCGACGTGCGAATCCCAGACATCATGAGCAGGATTTGCACTCGAGCAGGTGGAGCGCAGCCACGAACGACGCGAGCAGAATGTTCCAGGGAGTCAGCGCAGCGCCGCGGGCAATCGCGTCACATCCAACCTGGGCACGCCCACCTGTGTCACCGCCTGAGCGCCGAACCAGTTGGCCAGCTCCGCGCAGCGCGCGAGCGACTCCCCGCGCAGCAGCCCCAGGGTGAAGCCCGCGAGGAAGCAGTCTCCCGCGCCCGTCGGGTCCACCTCCTCCACGGGCCAGGACGGCACCTGGAGCGTGTCTCGCGCGGTCAGCACCGTGCATCCCTTCGCGCCTCGCGTCACCACCAGACACGTCTTCGCGCGCATCGCCGTTCTTGTGAGGGTTGCCGTACGATGGGCGGGAAAGGCCGCCGCTGAATGAAGTGCGGCGCCCGACGTCCGGAGCCCTGAGGAGCGCCCATGTCCGATGACAGCTGGAGGGGTGGCACGCGCTGGTGGAAGCCTCTGCGGGTCATCCTGGGCTGCGTCCTGCTGAGCACGGGGGCCTGGGGGCAGTCCACAGATGCGGGGCGGACGGAGGCCGGAGGGCTGGGCCCATCCGGCGCTCCTGATGCCGGGCAGACCGTTTCGGGCGGCCTGGGCCCATCAGCGCCTGCCGACGCGGGGCGGGCTGCTTCGGCCGCACCAGGCTCCGCCGAGACTCCCGACGCCGGGCTGTCGGATGCAAGGCGCGTGGAGGTGAAGCTCCATGGCGTGTCCGTCACTGTGACGGCGTCATCGATGCTGGTGGAAGGGAGGGAGCCTGGTCGCTATGGGCCGGCCAACCTGCTGGATGAGGACCCCGGCACCCTCTGGGCGGAAGGGGCGAAGGGCAGCGGCGCCGGGGAGTGGGTGGAGCTGAGCTTCCCACCGGACACGCCGGTGCATTCGTTCCTGGTGACGCCGGGCAACCCGAAGTCCGCGAAGCTCTACAAGGCCAACGCGCGTCCGAGGAAGGCGCGGCTGGAGCTGAAGCTCGCCGAGGGGCGCAAGCTGGACTACGTGCTGGACTTCCCCCGCGACTTCCCGGCGGGCGGGGCCATCTATGTGGATTACGCGCGCCAGTTCGCCGTGAAGTCCGCGCGGCTGACGGTGCTGACGGTATGGCCTGGGAGCAGGTACCGCGACCTGTGCCTGGGTGGCTTCGTCCCGGTGTTCCGAGGTCCCCCAGATCGCTCCAGACCCACCTTTCTGGGCACAGGCAGCGAGCTGGCGCCCACACTTGCGATGTTCATGCGCAGCCCGAGCTTGGTCTACGGCCTCCTACCCCCCGAGATAAGCGGTGTACCGGCTCGGCTGCGCGCCTACTCGCGGGTGCCCCACAACGGGCCACTGCCCCCGCCCGAGGAGGAGTTCAACATGCATCACGTTACGGGCGGGTGGAGCCGCTTTAGCGAAGACCTTGCCGGGAATGCCGCCGCAGCGGGTTCGCAAAGCGAGCTGTTCCGTCTCGTCCCGGCACCCGGCGGAAAGGGCTATGTGTTCGACCCCAGCGCTCCTCCGGAGAGACCGGACTCGTACTCCAACTTCCGGGTCCACTGGGCACGTGTCGAGGACGGGTGGTACGTCGTGGGGGTGGATGTGCTGTACCGGGAGCAGACCGCCGATGATTGAGTCTCTAGCGGTCCGGGGGGCATGGCTACTTGGGTGCGCCGGCCGAGGGG
>NZ_VIFM01000282.1 GCF_006636215.1 Myxococcus llanfairpwllgwyngyllgogerychwyrndrobwllllantysiliogogogochensis
GGGGAGGGGGATGGCCGGGTGGTCCGGAGCGAGCGCCGTCACCAGATTCCTCGTACCCAGTGACGCACGCCCGGGCCTCGCGGGCCGGGCAGAAAGGCAGCGCCAGATGGCATTCGGAACCGCGGAAGACCCCGGGCTCTCCATCACCCCTCACATCGACTCGGTGGACTACCCGTCGACGCGGGAGGAGCTCGTGGAGTCCGCCGAGGATGGCGGGGCCCCCGTGAGCATCATCAACGTCCTCAAGTGCCTGCCGAGTACCGAGTACGCGTCGCGCGAGGCCGTGATGAGGGACTTGTCGGAGGCGTCGAGGCGCTCCGCCCGCGGCGGGCTGCCCGACGATGACGGTGTGCGGCGGGACCGGCGCAACATCGGGCGGGATTTGGTGGAGAACGCGCCCGACGGCAGCACGCGTCACCCGTGAGGCACAGGCCCTCGCGGTGAGGAAGCGCTCGCGGGCGCTGGCCGTTTCTGCCAGCGTTCGCGGGCGCATGCGTCCAGGTCTCCTGCTGAGCTGTCTCGTGTTGTCCCTGACGTCCGCTTGTCGGAAGCCGTCCCCGCTGCGGGTTCCCGTGCCCGAGGTGAAGCCCCGGGTGCGCGTGTCCTTCCAGCCCCCCGTCGACCGGGTCCTCACCGAGTCCCAGCGCGGCGCCCGCGTCGTCGAGCAGGGCGGCTCCGTGCTGCGCGAGGAGGCGGAGCTGACCACCGAGTCCCGCTTCACGCCGAACGAGGGCGGCTGGTTGCTGACTCAGTCGGTGACGCACGCGAAGCAGTCGCGGGCCGGGGTGGAGGTGGAGGGCTGGGTGGACGATGTGCTCCTGCGCTTCGCGCTGCGACTCCAACTGGCGGCGGACGGCACGTTCGTGAAGCTGGTGTCTCCCGAGGCCGCGGCGGAGGCCGTGCGGCAGTCGGTGCCTTCGGGCGTGGACGCAAAGCCACTGGCGCGCTTCTTCGCGCCGGAGGCGCTGGAGGGGCGCACGCGGCGCGAGTGGGAGGCGAAGTTCGGCGGCCTGTTCCAGCGCCATCTGTCGGAGGGACAACGCACCTGGGCGGTGGACACGCTGCCGGCGGGCGACAAGCAGGTGGCCTATGTGCTGGAGCGCACGGTGCAGGGGACTCGGGACACGGAGTACGGTGACGCGGTGGTGCTGAGCCTGCGGTGCCTGGACGCGGTGCCTCAGGACGCGCCGGACGAGCTGACGGATGCGTGGGAAGAGGCGGGACGGCCGGAGCTGACGCCGGGCGTGACGTGCCAGGGTGAGCAGGTGATGGCGTATGGGCGCTTCGTGCCGGTGAGTCGCGAGCTCACGGTGAAGGCGCCAGTGGACGGGGCGGCGTGGACGGTGACGATGGAGTCGCGAGCACAAGGGCTTCAAGAGGAGGCGCGATGAGCTGGGAAGAGAACCTCATCAAGGACGAAGCGGGCGTGGAGCGCGTGGTGAAGAGCGCGCGGCGGGTGGCGGTGCTGGGGATGAAGACGGAGCAGCACTCGGGTCAGCCCGCCTTCTACGTGCCGGACTATCTGGCGAGCGCGGGCGTGGAGGTGGTGCCCGTGCCCGTCTACTACCCGGACGTGACGCACATCCTCGGCAAGCCCGTGTTCCGCCGGGTGGCGGACGTGCCGGGCGAGGTGGACCTGGTGGACGTCTTCCGGCGGCCGCAGGACATCGACGCGCATGTGGACGACCTCATCGCCAAGAAGCCGAAGGCGGTGTGGTTCCAGTCCGGCATCCGCAACGACGCGGCGGCGGAGAAGCTGGCGCGCGCGGGCATCCAGGTGGTTCAGGACCGCTGCCTGATGGTGGACCACCGGCGCTACGGCGGAAGGTGAGTGCCCTCCCGCGAAGGTCCGCTCACCACTGCGCCTGGGCGAACGGCACGGGAGGCCGGGCCAGGGCGACGGCGGCGGACAGGCGCGCCTGGTCCAGCGCGTCGAAGCCGCGCTCCATGGTGGTGGGCGTCACCGGGGGCAGGTTGGAGACGACGACGTAGACGGGGATGTTGCGCCCCTCCAGCACGGTGAGCTGGAGGCGGAAGTGATCGCGGCGCAGCGCCGCCGAGCCCGCCGCGAGCCCCTGCGCGTACGCCATGGGGCCACCCACCACCTTGCGCGTCTTGCTGGGCAGGAAGTGCACGAGGATGGCGTCCAAGTCCTTCCCCACGTTGCTGTCATGCAGCGACAGCGCGGGCGCCTTGTCCACCAGGCCGCCGTCCCAGTACAGGTTGCCCTCCAGCGGCACCGCGCGGAACAGGCCCGGGTACGCACAGGTGGCGTGGACGCGCGGGGCCAGCTCTCCCGAGGTGAACACCTCGTGGCTGCCCAGCGTGAGGTTCGCGCCGACGAGCAACAGCGGGTGCGGCAGGTCCTCGAACGTCCTGGCGCCCAGCGTGTCCTCGAGCAGCCTCCGGAAGCGCTCACCCTTGAGGAGCCCCGTCAGCCCATGGCCGCTGGCGTCCGCGTTCAGCACCGCGCCAATCGGGTCCGGGTCCCAGAAGTTGGCCCGCGTCTGGCGCAGCACCAGCTCCTCGATGGCGTGCACCGGCATCCCCGCCGCCGCGTAGGCCGCCACCATGCCGCCCGCGCTCGTCCCCGCGTACGCATGCGGCTTGAGCCCCGAACTCGTCAGCCCCTTGAGGAAGCCGGCGTGCCCGTAGAAGCCGAAGTAGCCCGCGGAGAGGACCAGGCCAAACCGCTTGCCTTCAAGGAGCTGGTGCAGGGAGGGAGAAGCCATGTCCCACATCTACCACTGTCCGCCATGAAGCACGCAGTGCGTCGAAAGTCCGCTGGCCACCAGTGAGACATCGACGTATGTTGATGCGGCGATATGGAAGCCCTGTCCCAATCCTTCCGGGCCCTCGGGGACCCGACGCGGCTGCGCATCCTCCGGTTGGTGGCGGAGGCTCCGCTGAACGTGACGGAGCTGGTGTCGCTGGTGGGCGTGGCGCAGTCGTCGGTGTCGCACCACCTGGGGAAGCTCAAGGGGTTGGGGCTCATCCGCGAGGAGCGGCAGGCGGGCTTCAGCTACTACTCGCTGGCCTTGGAGGGGGACGACACGCGCTGGCCCCTCATCCGACTGGCGAGGGAGGCCGAGGACGCGGCGGGTGACTCGGCGCGGTTGATGGACCTGCTGCGCGCGCGCGCGGACCGGCAGGCGCTCAACGAGCGACTCCTGGAGCCGGGCCAGTCCTGGTTCCTGTGGGCCGGAGCGCTGGCGTCGCTGTTGCCGCCCCTGGACGTGGCGGACTTCGGCTGTGGCACGGGCGTCTTGAGCGTGGCCATCGCCCGGTGGGCGCGGCACGTGTGGGCCATCGACCAGAACGCCGTGGCGCTGGAGCAGGCGCGCGAGCGGGCCGGCAATGAGCAGGCCTCCAACGTCACCTTCCTGTGCGAGGACCTTCAGCACCTGTCGCTGGGGTCGGGGCGGATGGACCTCGTGGTGATTTCGCAGAGCCTCCACCACGTGGAGGACCCCGCCTGTGTGCTGGCGGAGGCGGCGCGGCTGCTCAAGCCGGGCGGCCGGCTGGTGCTGCTGGAGTTGATGCCGCATGACGAGCGTTGGGTGGTGGAGCGGCTGGGCCACCGCCACCTGGGCTTCGAGCCGTCACAGCTGGAGACGGCGCTGCGCGAGCAGGGTTTCGCGTCGCTCACCCGCGAGGCGCATGCCCGCGAGGGTGCCAGCCCTTTTCGAGTCTTTCTGCTGACTGGAGTGAAGCCATCATGACGAGTCCCACTGCCCTTCCGCCCCCCTCTGGAGAGAACGGTCGTCGCGTGGAGGCCCTGCGCACCGCGATGCGTGAGCGCGTGTTGGTGCTCGACGGCGCCATGGGCACGCTGCTGCAGCAACTGGACCTCAAGGCCGCGGACTTCGGCGGCGCCGAGTTCGAGGGCTGCAACGAGAACCTGGTCCTCACCCGGCCGGAAATCATCCGGGACATCCACGCGCGCTACTTCGCGGCGGGCGCGGACGTGACGGAGACCGACAGCTTCGGCGGCACGCCGGTGGTGCTCAACGAGTTCGGCCTGGGGCACAAGGCGCTCGAAATCAACGCAGCCTCCGCGCGACTGGCGCGTGAAGCCGCCGCCGAGGCCGAGGCGAAGGACGGACGCATGCGCTGGGTGGCGGGCTCGGTGGGCCCCACCACCAAGGCCATCAGCGTCACGGGCGGCATCACCTTCGAGGAGCTGGTGGAGAACTTCGCCGTGCAGGCCGAGGGCCTCGCGCTCGGCGGCTCCGACTATCTCCTGGTGGAGACGGCGCAGGACACGCGCAACGTGAAGGCGGCGCTCCTGGGCATCGACCGCGCGTTCCGCAAGCTGGGCTACTCGCTGCCGGTGGCGGTGTCCGGCACGATTGAACCCATGGGCACCATGCTCGCGGGCCAGAGCGTGGAGAGCCTGGCCACGTCGCTGGAGCACGTGGAGTTGCTGTACCTGGGGCTCAACTGCGCCACGGGTCCGGACTTCATGACGGACCACCTGCGCTCGCTGGCGGCGCTGAGCCCGTTCCCGGTGTCGTGCGTGCCCAACGCGGGCCTGCCGGACGAGAACGGAAACTACCTGGAGACGCCGGAGATGCTCGCGCGTTCGCTCACGCGCTTCTGCGAGCAGGGCTGGCTCAACGTGGTGGGTGGTTGTTGCGGCACGCAGGAGGGCCACATCCGCGCGTTGTCCCAGGCGGTGAAGGGCCTGAAGCCGCGCGCGTCCACACCCAAGCCCCGCTCCACGTTGTCTGGCGTGGACTACCTGGAAGTGACGGACGAGATGCGGCCGGTCATCGTCGGCGAGCGCACCAACGTCATCGGCAGCAAGAAGTTCAAGGAGCTCATCGTCGCGGGGCAGTTGGAGGACGCGTCGGAGATTGCCCGCGCGCAGGTGAAGCGGGGCGCGCAGATCATCGACATCTGCCTGGCCAACCCGGACCGGGAAGAGCTGGAGGACATGCGCGAGTTCCTGGAGGTGGTCATCAAGAAGGTGCGCGTGCCCTTGATGATTGACTCCACCGACGAGCGCGTCATCGAGATGGCCCTGACGTACAGCCAGGGCAAGGCCATCATCAACTCCGTCAACCTGGAGGACGGAGAGGAGCGCTTCGAGAAGGTGGTGCCGCTGGCGCGTCGCTTCGGCGCGGCGCTGGTGGTGGGCTGCATCGACGAGATTGGCATGGCCGTGACGCGCCAGCGCAAGCTGGAGGTCGCGGAGCGCTCGTTCGAACTCTTGACGAAGAAGTACGGGATGAAGGCGGAGGACCTGTACTTCGACCCGCTCGTCTTCCCGTGCGCCTCCGGTGACGCGCAGTACACGGGCAGCGGCGTGGAGACGGTGGAGGGCGTGCGGCTCA
Source organism: Myxococcus llanfairpwllgwyngyllgogerychwyrndrobwllllantysiliogogogochensis (assembly GCF_006636215.1). GTDB lineage: Bacteria > Myxococcota > Myxococcia > Myxococcales > Myxococcaceae > Myxococcus > Myxococcus llanfairpwllgwyngyllgogerychwyrndrobwllllantysiliogogogochensis. Next base: position 5,340 of record NZ_VIFM01000282.1, read on the forward strand.
TCAAGCAGCGCTTCCCTCAGTGCCGCTCCGTGCTGGGCATCTCCAACGTGTCCTTCGGTCTGCCGACGGCGGGCCGCGAGGTGCTCAACTCCGTCTTCCTGTACCACTGCGTCCAGGCGGGCCTGGACATGGCGCTGGTCAACTCGGAGAAGCTGGAGCGCTACGCGTCGCTGCCCGAGGAAGAGCGGAAGCTGGCGGAGGACCTGCTCTACAACCGGGGCACGGACCCGGTGACGCCGTTCGCCGCGCACTTCCGCGAGCGCAAGCCGCCCAAGGTGCAGGTGAGCACGCTGCCGCTGGAGGAGCGGCTCCAGCGCTACATCATCGAGGGTTCGCGCGACGGCCTCTTCGCGGACCTGGAAGCGGCGATGGCGAAGTACGCGCCGCTGGACATCATCAACGGGCCGTTGATGAAGGGCATGGACGAGGTGGGCCGGCTCTTCGCCGCCAACGAGCTGATTGTCGCGGAGGTGCTCCAGAGCGCCGAGTCGATGAAGGCGGCGGTGACCTTCCTGGAGCCGCACATGAGCGCCGCCCAGGCGGCGATGCGCGGCAAGATTGTCCTGGCCACGGTGAAGGGTGACGTGCACGACATCGGGAAGAACCTGGTGGAAATCATCCTGGCCAACAACGGCTTCCAGGTCGTGAACCTGGGCATCAAGGTTCCGCCCGAGCAGCTGGTGCAGGCGGTGCGCGAGCACAAGCCGGACATCGTCGGCCTGTCGGGGCTGCTGGTGAAGAGCGCGCACCAGATGGTGGCGACGGCGGAGGACTTGAAGCGCGCGGGTGTGAGCGTGCCGATTCTGGTGGGCGGCGCGGCGCTCAGCCGCAACTTCGTGGACCGCAACATCGCTCCGGCGTACGGCGGCGGCACGGTGGCCTACGCGCAGGACGCGATGAGCGGCCTGGACCTGGCGAAGCAGATTGTGGACCCGTCCTCGCACGAGAAGCTGCGCGGAGAGCTGTCCGAGCGGCGCGTGAAGCTGGCGCAAGAGGTGAAAGAGCGTCCTCGCGTGGAGGCCCAGACGTCGCGTGCGCGCAGCGCGGAGATTCGCATCCTGGACACGGTGCCCTCGGCGCCGGACTGGGAGCGGCACGTGCTGACGAACACGCCGCTGGACCACATCTGGAGGTTCATCAACCCGGTCATGCTGTACGGCCGGCACCTGGGCCTGCGCACGTCGTCGCGCGCGTTGGGGACTCCGGCGGAAGCGGAGCTGGCGAAGACGGAGGAGGGGCGCAAGGCGCTGGCGCTGAAGGAGGCGGTGGAGGAGCTCAAGGGCATGCTGCGCGGTGGGTTGATGCAGGCGCGCGCGGTGTTCCAGTTCTTCAAGGCGGGCAGCGACGGCAACCGGGTGGTGCTCTTCGACGGGAGCACCGGCAAGGAGGCGGCGTCGTTCGACTTCCCCCGGCAGGACCGCGAGGGAGGGCTGTGCCTGGCCGACTACCTGCGCCCGCTGGAGCGCGGCGTGCCCACGGACAACGTGGCGATGTTCGTGGTGACGGCGGGCTCTGGCATCCGCGAGCTGTCCGAGGGCATGAAGGCCAAGGGCGAGTTCCTGAAGATGCACGCGGTGCAGGCGCTCGCGCTGGAGACGGCCGAGGGCTACGCGGAGCTGTTGCACACGCAGCTGCGCAGCATGTGGGGCACGCCGGACAAACCGGACATGACGATGCTGGAGCGCTTCCGCGCGGAGTACGCGGGCAAGCGCTACTCATTCGGCTACCCCGCGTGTCCTCGGTTGGAAGACCAGTCGAAGCTCTTCACCGCGCTGCGACCGGAGGACATCGGCGTGCAGCTCACCGACGGCTGCATGATGGAGCCGGAGGCCTCCGTGTCCGCTCTCGTCTTCCACCATCAGCAGGCGTCGTACTTCTCCGTGACGTGAGCGGAAGGTGCCGTGACGCCAGGGCGGTGGTCAGCACCGCCCGCTGGCGGTGGACGCCCGTGACTCGAGCGGAAGTGGCTTGAGGCCCGGGCGGTCCGTCAGAAGCGGCCGCCCAGGCTGAGCCCGGCGCTGAAGAGGTCGCCGTCGGCGCCGGGGGCGAAGTCTCCGCCGCCGGCGAATACGCGATAGGTGGCACGGGCGCCCGCCGTCACGCCGTTGTAGCGGTACTCGACTCCGGCGGTGAGCGGCACCTCGGCCAGGAAGGTGTCGTCGAACTGGCGCGCGTTGGCTTCGGAGGTCGCGTCCAGGTAGCTGACGCCCACGCCCGCGCCGAGGAAGGGCTTCCAGTTCTCCCGGACGGTGGGGCCCACCTTGGCCAGCGCTCCCAGGTTGTGGCGCCACAGTGTCGCGTTGTCGATGTCCGCGAAGCCGTTGGCGGAGCCCTCGTAGCCCAGCTCCAGGCCCACCGCGGGCAACAGCTGCGCATCCGCCTGGAGCCCCAGGAACGTGCCCACATCCGTTTCCATGCCCAAGTCACCGGTGTACGCCGTGACACCGCCTCGGACAGTGAGGCCGGGGGCGCCAAAAAACGGGGCCGGCTGCTGCTGTTTACGCACCTGGGTGTCCTTCGCGAGGGAGGGGGCAGCCCATCCCAAGGTCGCCAGCAGCACGCCTGCTCGCCAGATTGGAAGCACCATGTCGGATTCCTCCTCCTTGGGACGCCCCAGGGGGCCCCTGGCAAGGATGAGGTCGTCTCGTTCAGAGAAGGCCCGGCGCCTGGGGAGGCCCAAGGTGCCCCGCTGGCGGAGGGAGCGGGTAGACTCGCCGGCCATGAGCGCGCCCAACATCCGCCGAGCCGTCCAGTTGCTGCCCGCCTGTGCCACGACGGGGATTGGAAGCCTGCCCCATACGCAGGTGGAGCTGGGGCTCCAGGTCGCCCTGTCGATGGACATCCCGTTCCTCCCGCAGCTTCCGGTGGGCAAGCCGTCGGAGCTGATGATTCCGGCGGCGCTCGAGGGGTTGCCGGGCCTGCGCTTCGACGAGGAGGGCCTGTGCACGGTGGACCTGAAGGCCTGGGAGGAGGGGCGCGGCGAGTTCGAGGCGAAGCTGGACGCGGCCCTCGCGGCGGGAACGCTGGAGGCGTACGAGCCCACCCCCGAGGCGTGCCGTGCGTGGCGTCCCTTCTTGTGGGAAGTGGAGCATCGCAAGCTGGCGTTCGCGAAGGCGCAGCTCGCGGGGCCGTTCACGGTGCGCTCGGTGGCGCGCACGGACTCGGGCCTGTCCGCGCTGGAGGTACCCGGACTGGACCAGGTGATTTTCCGACTGGTGCTGGCGCGCTCGCTGGCGATGGTGAAGGCGCTGCGGCGCGCGGGCACCACGCCGCTGTTCTTCCTGGATGAGCCGGGGCTCTATGCCTTCCAGCGCGTCCAGCCGCGTCACCTGCTGGCGCTCCAGGAGCTGAGGCTCTTGGTGGTGGCGCTCCAGCGTGAAGGCGCGCTGGTGGGGCTGCACTGCTGTGGCAACACGGACTGGGCCGCGCTGCTGGACGTGCAGCCGGACCTGTTGTCGCTGGATGTGCGGCTGTCGCTGGATGCGATGCTGGAGGAGGGTGATGCGCTGGAGCGCTACCTGAACTCGGGCGCGACGCTGAGCCTGGGCATCATTCCCACGGACCTGGCGTCGACGTACGAGGTGACAGAGCTGGCGGATTCGGTGGAGGCCTCGCTGAAGGCCGCATTGCCGCGCGGCTTCACGTTCCCTCGGGCCGTGTCGACGGTGCTGCTGACGCCCGCGTGCGGACTGGCCATGCGCTCGGTGGTGGATGCTGAGCGCGTCCTCTCCGAGCTGAAGGTGGCCCAGCGGAGGCTGCGTGGAGCGCTCGAAGCCGAGCGCCCCGTGCTGCACTCGCCGCCTCCGCACTGAGCAAGGCGGCACGGTGTAGGTCGCGTGGAGCGCTCGAAGCCAAGCGCCCCATGTTGCACTCGCCGCCTCCTCACTGCGCAAGGCGGCACGGTGTAGGTCGCGTGGAGCGCTCGAAGCCGAGCGCCCCGTGCTGCACTCGCCGCCTCCGCACCGAGCAAGGCGGCACGGTGGAGGTCGCGTGGAGCGCTCGAAGCCGAGCGCCCCGTGCTGCACTTGCCGCCTCCGCACCGAGCAAGGCGGCCACAGAGGCCGTCCGCGCTCCGGTGTCGGCTGCTCCACGCCAAAAGGCGCGGAGCGAGGCGTGTCTACTGGCGGCCGAGCCTCAGCTCTCGTTCGGCCTGCTGCCAGTCCTGCTCGTGACTGCCGTGGTTGCCGCCTCGTGCCAGATAGATTTCGTAGGCGCGCCGGGCAATCTGCTCGTGAGGAATGGGGCCGCGTGAGGCCTTGGACCCGTTGGCGTGTTCCGTGGGCTGCGTCGCCGTATGCGGGGTCGACTTTTGTGTGTTGTTGCGAGCCATCGAGGCGCCTCCGGGAAAGGGCGCGCGAAGCTTGAGTCTCGAGAGGTGCACGCGAAAGCGACCTGATGCGTTGGGGGTTGGCGACGCAACATGCCGAGTGACGCCGTGTCGCGCGGTGGACAGCGCGGGGATGTGATGCGGATTTGACGTGACTCGCGAGGCAGGGCGAGCAGGCACGGCCCCCTACTTCAGCGCGGTCATCGCTGCTTCGAGCGCGCGCTGCATCGCGGTGCTCATGCCGAGGGTCGCCGCTTCAGACGGTGTGCACCATCGCAGCTCCTGGAATGCCGCCGAGCGGGTGGGGCGCAGCGGCCCCGATACGCGGTAGAGGCGCAGCGTGAGGTCGCGATGGGTGAGCTGCCGCTTCACCGTGCCCAGCATGGCCTCCAGCTTCACGCCCGCGCCCAGCGCGCCAGTGAGGCGGAGCGTGGTTTCCGCTTCGGTGGCGTCCTCATCCACCTCGGCGGCGGGGAGTTCCCACAGGCCCCCGAAGAGGCCGGAGTCCGCGCGGCGAGCGAACAACAGGGTGTCCGCGTGGGCCCACACGGCGAGGGCCAGCGTCAGCTTCTTCGGCGCGGCGCGCACCTTGGCGGGTGGCAGTTCGTCCACGCGGCCCTTGCGGAAGGCAACGCAGCCGGTGCGCACCGGGCACAACAGACACAGCGGGTTCTCCGGGCGGCACGTCGTGGCGCCGTGCTCCATGAGCGCCTGGTTGAAGTCGCCGGGCCGCTCGCCCTTCACCAGGAGGGTGGCGAGTTCCCAGAGCGTGGCCTCTCGCTCGCGGTCACCGGGGAGACCTTCCACTTCGAAGAGTCGGGACAGCACGCGCGCGACGTTGCCATCGACGAGCGGAGCCTGTTCTCCGAAGGCGATGGAGGCCACCGCGCCGGAGGTGTAGCGGCCGAAGCCAGGGAGCGAGAGCAGCTCCGCCGCCGTGGAGGGCAGCTTGCCGCCAAAGCGCGACACCACTTCCTGCGCGGCGCGGTGCAGGTTGCGCGCGCGGGAGTAGTAGCCCAGGCCCTTCCATCCGGAGAGCACGTCATCCAGCGGAGCGGCGGCCAGGGCGAGCACCGTGGGGAATCGCGCGAGGAAGCGCTCCCAGTAGGGAATCACGGTGGCCACCTGCGTCTGCTGGAGCATGACCTCGCTCAGCCAGATGGCATACGGGTCCTTCGTGCGGCGCCAGGGCAGGTCGCGCTTGTTCCGGTCGTACCAGTCCAACAGCGGTGTCCGGACCGAGGCGAGGTGCGCGGCGCTCGGAGTCACCGTGGGAACACGGGCCGACACGACGGTACGCGGTGGACGACCGCGTTTCGCACGAGGAGGCTCCACGGGTGTGGCCTCATGAGTCATCGCGGCAACGGGGACTGAAGACTGTGCGGGCAAGGCTTCAGGCTTGCGCGGCGGACGACCTCGACGCGGACGGACCATGTTCCGGTCCTGCTCCGTCGTGGGTTCGGCCGGGGGCGCCGCCACCGCGTCCAGTATTCCGAGTTGCGTCTGGGTGTCCGGTGTTGCGGCGCGCTTCGTGGGGCGACTGCGGGGACTCATGCGTCTTTCTTCACGGGGTTGGCCATGCGGTGGGCAACACGGTCGAACAGGCCGGGGACGAATCGGTTGGCCAGTACCATGACGCGTCCGGGGAGGGTGAGGATGGTGTCGCGCCGTCCTCGCACGCTCGCGCGCACCATCGATTGGGCGACTTCCTCCGACGACATGGCCTTCAACGGAACGGCTTCCTGCGCCCAGCCCTCCGCGTTCAGCCGGTGCTCGCGGAACTCGCTCTCGGTAAAGCCCGGAGACACGAGCAGCACGCGGATGCCTTCCGTCGCCAGCTCCGTGCGCAGCGACTCCGTCATCGCGTTCACCGCGGCCTTCGACGCGCAGTACCCACCCAGCAACGGCAACCCGCGATGTCCCAGCACGGAGCTGACATTCACCACCTGGGCTCCGCGCCGTCCGCGCAGCAGTGGCAGCGCGGCGCGAGTCACCCGCCACAGCGCGAACACGTTCAGCTCGAAGACCTGCCGAAGCTGCTCCTCGCTGATGGACGCCAGGGGGCCGTACAAGCCCTGGCCCGCGTTGTTCACCAGCACGTCCAGCCCACCGAAGGCGGCCTGTGTCTCGCGCATGAGGTGCTCCACGTCCTCGCTGCGCGTCACGTCGCACCGCACGGACAGTGCCCTGACGCCGAGTGACTCCACTTCACGGGCCACATCCTCCAGTCGCTCCAGGCGCCGGGCGGCGAGCACGACATGCGCCCCCGCCGCCGCGTAGGCCCGAGCCGCCGCGCGGCCGATGCCGCTGGACGCTCCTGTGATGAGGACGACTCGCTCCTTGAAGGGTTGGCTCTTCATGGTGGCGGCGACCATACTCCCAGGGTTGCGCACCCGGACTGTCATTCAACCCGCTCCGGGGGCTCGTTTCCCTGCCTGTTCCCCTTCTGGCGGAGCGAGCGAACGCCTAGGATGCGCCGCTTCCATGCGGCGCCCCCCTCTCAGCAACGACTTCTCCTGGTCCAAGAGCCGCCACGAGAAGTTCTCCGAATGCCTGCGCTCCTACTACTTCTACTACTACCGCTCGTGGGGCGGGTGGGAGGCGGACGCGCCGAAGGACGTGCGAGAGCTGTACGTGCTCAAGAAGCTGGCCAACCGCTTCAGTTGGGCGGGCAGCATCGTGCACGAGCAGATCAAGGACGTGCTCCTGGACTGGCGCGCGGGGCGCACTGTCGACCCGGCCGCGGTGGAGGCCCGGGCTCGCAAGGTGATGCAGGACGACTTCCGGCACTCGCGCGGGAAGCTCTACTGGTCGCAGAAGTACCGCAAGCCGTTCACCGGGCTCGTCGAGCACGAGTACGGCGACGTGCTGCCGGACGAGGCCTGGAAGCAGAACTGGGAGACGGTGCGCGCGGCGCTGGCGTGGTTCTTCACGTCGCGCTGGCCCGTCATCGCCAAGAGCCTCAAGCCCGAGCAGTGGTTGGAGGTCGACGCGGGCTTCGACTTCGCCCACTTCACGCTGAACGGGCTGAAGGTGTTCGCCATCCCCGACTTCGCCTTCGTGGACGCCGACGGCACGCCCGTCGTGGTGGACTGGAAGACGGGCAAGTCTCGCGATGGCTATGACGAGCAGGTGCTCGGCTACGCGCTCTACGTGTCGCAGCGCTACCGCTTCCCGGTGGAGAAGGTGCGCGCTTCGCTGGTGTACCTCAACGAGGGCAAGGAGCAGGACGTCCAGGTGGACCTGGGCGCCATGGCGTCCTTCCACCAGCACTTCGAGACGAGCGTGGCGAAGATGCGCTCGCTCTTGAAGGACCCCGCGACGAACACGCCGCTGGACGCGTCCGCCTTTCCGACCTCGGAGTCCCTGTCTCCTTGTGTGCGCTGCGTGTTCCGTCGTCCCTGCGGGCGAGAAGCCGCCGTGACGGCGCAGCAGTCCTCGTCCCAGCAGGTGGCGTGAGGCGTCAGCGGGTGGAGGCGAGCCGGCGCACGACGACGCCGGCCGCGTTCATCCCGAAGCACGACGTGACGAAGGACACGCTTCCGTCAATCTGCGTGCGGTGGTCGCACGTGTGGAAGTCGTTGTCGTTCGGGCACACGCAGAGGAAGCCGTCCGTGGAGTCGTCGTAGTTGAGGGCCACGGGCATGCGCCGCGCTTCGATGGAGTAGACGGCGGTGATGCCGGTGTGCCGGTCCGTCTCCACGCCGTACTTGCGCTTGAGCAGCTTGCGGATGTCCTTGGCGAACGGGTCCATGTGCGTCTCGGACAGGTCCTCCACGCGGATGGCGGTGGGGTCCAGTCGCGCGGCGGCGCCCATGGAGCTGACCACGGGAATGCCCAGCGACACGCAGCGGTGCAGGAGGTGCAGCTTCGCCTTCACGTTGTCGATGGCGTCGACGACGAAGTCGTACTGGCCGGCCTGGAGCATCTGCTCCGCGATTTCCTCGCGGTAGAACTCGCGCACGGCTTCGACCTTCGCCTCCGGGTTGATTTCCCGGCAGCGCTGCGCCATCAGGTCCGCCTTCGGCTTGCCCACGGCCTTCACCGTCGCGTGGAGCTGGCGGTTGGTGTTGGTGACGCACACGTCATCGTGGTCCACCAGCGTGAGGTGGCCGATGCCACTGCGCACCAGTCCCTCGGCCGCGTAGCTGCCCACGCCGCCCAGGCCGAACACCACGACGCGTGCGTTGGCCAGCCGCTCCATCGCCGTGTCGCCCAGCAGTCGGCCCGTGCGGTCGAAGCGCCGGGACAACTTGAAGGGCCTGGCGAGCGAGCCCGTGGCCGCATTCGGCGTGGCCGTCGTGGCGGCGGGCGGGGTCTCAGGCCTGTCTGTT
>NZ_VIFM01000283.1 GCF_006636215.1 Myxococcus llanfairpwllgwyngyllgogerychwyrndrobwllllantysiliogogogochensis
CCTCCGCCGCCCCCGCCTCCCGCTCCGCCCGTGGTGTCGGTGCCGGCGCCCGTGGTGCCCAAGGCGATGGAGCTGGAGCTGACCGAGGTGACGGGCACCGTCGAGGTGAAGGAAGGCGACGGCACCTGGCGCACGGCTTCCGTGGGCATGGCCCTGCGGCGGCACGACAAGGTGCGCACCAACGACGGCTCCTACGCGGTGCTCATCGGCGGTGAGGCGGTGGAGTTCCGCATGGACCCGGGCACCGAGGTGTCCGTGGAGGAGCTGACCGCGTCGGTGTCCCGCATCCTGCTCGCCAACGGCATGGCGACCGCCGTCGTGCGGCCCGGCAAGCGCCACACCTTCGAGGTGAAGGCCGCGCAGAGCGACGCGGTGGCGACCCTGCAGGAAGCCGGTGCCTTCACCATGAGCAACAACGGCCAGGGCACCGTGGCCGTGGGCACGCGCGAGGGTGAAGTGACGTTGCTCGGTCAGGGCAAGGTCGTCATCGTCCGTGCGGGCCAGCAGTCCGTCATCCGTCCCGGTCAGGCCCCGTCGGAGCCGGCGGCCGTTCCCACCAGCCTGCTGCTCAAGGTGGACTGGCCCTCGGAGCGCACCCGCCGGGAGAAGGACCTCGTGGTTCGGGGCCAGACGACACCCGGCAGCCGAGTCCAGGTGAACGACGTGCGAGTCCTCGCCGACGCGGACGGACGCTTCGAGCGCAAGGTGAAGCTGCGCGAAGGCTCCAACACCGTGGACGTGCGCGCCGTGGGTGTGGGGCGTGTCGAGCAGCACGAGAAGGCGGAGCTCATCGTCGACACCCGGCCGCCCTCGCTCAAGACGGACCCCGACATCTGGAACCAGGCCAGCGACGCGGCTCCCTGACTCGGGGAGCGTGCGGGCAAGCAGTCGGCTTGACCCCTGCCAGGGGGTCTCCCTAGACTCTGAACCACAGTCGTTCCTGTTCAAGGGCAATCCTGGCCGAAAGGCCTGGTGCGCAAAGCCGCGGGGCCTGAAGTCCGGCCGGCCGTGACCGCCGTGGGAAGCACGCTCCGGGGAGCATTCCGGGCCCACTGCGCCTTGTGCGGGCCATGGGTCTGTCGTTCCTGAGTCCCCCCGGGAAGGTGGTTTCCGATGCTGCGCGCTCTGGCCCTCTTGACGTGCTTGTTGCCTGCGCTGTCCCCCGCCTCCCCTGAAGTCGGCAGTCTCTCCGGGTCCGCGAAGCTGGTGAACGGTGGCCCTGGAGACCAGACGGACCCGCACGTGAGCGGGGCCCTGGTCGCCTACACGAGCGAATCCGGAGGCACGAGCGAGATTCGCTACCACGACCTGGCGTCTGGGACGGACCAGGCGATTCCGAACGACGGCGCGTTCGACTTCGTGTCGGACATCAGCGGAAGCACCGTGGTGTTCACCCGCGTCAACACCTCCAGCGCCATCTTCACGTACGAGGTGGGCACGGCGCAGGCGCCGGTGGAGCTGGCTCCACAAGCGGGCAGCAGTCGCAGGGCGGCGGTGATTGGCGGTCGCACCGTGGCGTGGCAGGACTTCGGCTACACCGGCAGCACGCTGGAGCCGGAGATCGCCCTCTTCGATCTGGACCAGGGCACGCTCACCCGGCTCACGGATGATCGCATGCTGGACCGCACGCCGTCGGTGGCTCCGGACGGGAAGACGGTGGTCTGGGCCAAGTGCGACGCGCAGGGGCAGCACTGCGACATCTGGCAGGCGCGCTGGGCGGGCAATGGCTTCAACTCGCAGGCGCTCACCGGCAGCGAGGGCGAGGAGTCTCAGCCCGACACCAACGGGGACATCGTCGTCTACGCCAGCACGCGCATGGTGGATGGGGTGTCGGACCGAGACATCTACTGGAAGCCGGTGAATGGCGGCACCGAGCAGCGACTCGCGCTGCCGGGACTGGATGCGAACCCCAGCATCAGCGGCTCGTTGATCGCCTTCGAGCGCAAGGACCCGGCGAAGGGCGACTTCGACATCGCGCTCTACGACCTGGATACGCAGACGCTCTACCTGCTCACCAAATCGGCGGAGAACGAGAACCTCAACGACTTGAGCGTGGCCGACGACGGCACGGTGCGGGTGGTGTGGACGGTGGCGGAGAACGGTGACTTCAACGTGCACTCGTTCACCTTCAAGCTGCCGGGAAACGCCCCCTGCGAGGACGTGGCGTCCGCGGAGCCTCCGCGCACGGCCGAGGCGGTGTGCACGCAGCCGGGGTCCACGCCGCTGCTCGCCGCGCTGGAAGTGGCGCGGACCACGGGCCAGCCCAACGCGGTGTCACTCGGCTTCTACGGCCTGGGGGCCGGGGTGCTGTGCGTCGACAACGGCTACAGCGGCGAGCGCGCCACGTCCGGCTGGGTGTGGCTGGACGGCGCCGAAATCGTCGACCCCTCCAGCTTCAAGCCCACCGTGTCGCTCGTGGCCCGGGATGTCACCCTGGATGGCAACACCTGGCTGGCGGCGCTGATCTCCGGAAATGCCGGAAGCTCCTTCCGCATTCGCATTTATGGCACCGCGTCACAGTGCGACATGACGCCGCCTCCCGTGAAGGGGGAGGAGCGCATCCCCGGCGAGTACGTGGCTCCCCTGTCCCTCGAGGTGGGTGGGGTGTCATCCCTGACCTTTGTGCCGCAAGGCGAAACACATGGAGCAGGGTGTAGCGCGGGAGGCACGTCGATGGCGGCGGCCGGGTTGGCGCTGGTGGCGTTGTGGCTGGCGCGTCCCCGCCATGTCTCCGTGAGGGTTTCGCGGAAGGAACTTCGGCGGAGCGGACGGGCCCTGTAGACTTCGTCTCGTCCTGAAACATTTTCCGCTCCCAGTCCTTGTGATGCTGTGCGTGTGTGCTTCGGCCAGAGCCGACACACTCGAACTGCTTGGGCCGTCGTCCGCCGTGACGCCAGAGGGCTTCCCGGTGGCGGTGGTTCGCAAGGATGCGTCCGGAGTGCCGGTGCCCTTGGTGGGGACGCCGACCCTCACCGTGGATGGCGCGGAGCTTCGAGAAGGGCCCGCGCAGCCGCCGCTTCGCACCTTCATCGTCGTGCCCCGCCCGGGCGCGCGCGACGTGCAGGTGCGCGCGCGGGTGGATGGACTGGAGGCGCAGGCGCGCTTCGTGCTCGGACCACCCGCCACGGACGTCAAGCTGGGGTTGGAGCCCGCCGCGCCGGTGAAGGGGCGCGACAAGGAGGCGGTGCTCACGGTGAGTCTGCTGCGGCCGGATGGCACGGCTGACGACAGCGGCGCGCCGCCGGTCGTGCGGGTCAGCACCGGCAGGGTGGAAGGGATGGAGCGCGTCGCACCGGGGACCTATCGCGCGCGCTACGTCCTCCCGGACACGCGCCATCCGGAGGTGGCCATCCTGGTGGCGTTCTCCGCGTGGCCCAGCCCGCAGTCCGTCCACGGAGCCTATGGGCGCGTGCTGGTGCCGCTCGCCGCGTCGGTGAACCTGCCGGGCACGACGGAGCCGGATGCGAGCATCTCCATCGACATCGCGGGGGAGAGTTTTGGCCCCGTGACGGCGGGACCGGATGGCCGCTTCCGTCTTCCCATCGTTGTGCCGCCGGGACATCGCTTCGGCCAGGGCCGCGTGGTGGACAGGGCCGGCAATGCGCGGCGTGAGAACATCGACTTGAAACTGCCGCCCACCGACGGGCTCGCGTGTGTGTTTCAACCGCAGCGACTGCCGGCGGATGGAGTGTCTCAGGCGCGGCTCCTGTGCGCGACGAGCGACCCTTTGGGCAAGCCCGTGGAGGACGCGAAGGTGACGGCGCAGGCGCGTCGCGGTGTCCTGCGAGGACCGTCACGCGCGGCGGGCGGCATGCTGGAGTGGCTCTACACGGCGCCTCGGACGCTCGGCGATGACGAGCGAATCGAAGCCGCGTGGCCCCAGCGCGGCGCGGGCTCTCGCGAGGTGCTGTCCCTGCAGCTCGTGCAGGGGCCGGTGGCGGAGCTGGCCATGTCCGTGTCGGAGGCGCTCGTGCACCGGGGCGCCCAGGCGCGGGTGTCCGTGCGCGCGCGGGATGCGCTCGGCCGTGCACGCCCCGGAGCGACGTTGTCGCTGGAGGCTCGCGAGGGTGGCTTCACGCCCGCGGTGGAGTCCGCGCCCGGTGACTTCGCGAGTGCCTGGCAGCCGCCTGTCGCCGGGGGCGCGGAGCAGGTGACGCTGAGCGCTCGGGCCTGGGGGCCGGTGGGCAGCGAGCCCGCGCGCATCGCCGTGTGGCCGCGCGGGGGTGTGCTGTACGCGGGCGTCTCCGACCTGGCGGGACTGCCGGTGCCCTCGCAGCCGTTGCGCCTGGATGGACATGAGCTGACCACGGGCCTGGACGGCACGGTGGCCCTGGGCGCGTTGTCGCCGGGGACGCACCTGGTGGCGCATGGCCTGTGGACGGGCCTGGTGCGCACCGTCCACGTCCTGGGCGGCGAGGGACTGGCGTATCCGCTCGATATGCCGCTCGTGCCGGAGGCCGTCTCGCAGCAGGTGCGCGTGGCGCCCGAGGTTCCCGTCAACGTCCGGCTCCGCGGGGAAGGCGCTCGCGTGACGTACTGGCTGGAGGACTCCCGCGGACACGTCCTGGAAGGGCGCGCGGTGCATGTCGCGCTGTCGGACGGAACGCGTGAGGGCGAAGAGGTCCGCGAGGGACGCACGTCCTTCACCGTGCGCTCCACGCGTCCGGTGAGCGTCTCCGTGGCGGACGTGGCCACGGGTGTCACCGCGCTCATCGAGGTGCGCCCATGAGACTTCCGGGCTTGCTGCTCGTGAGCGCGGTGCTGTTCGCCGGGGCGGCCTGGGGACAGGGCGTGTCCATGGACGTGCCCTCGCTGGCGTCCACCATCGCCGGTCGCGTGTGTCTGGATGTCGATGGGGATGGGCGCTGTGGCGTTGACGAGCCCGGTGTCGCGGGCGTGCGGCTGGTGCTGACGACGGGGCGCGAGGTGCGCACGGACTCGCGAGGACGCTTCCACCTCACGGGCGTGGACTCCCGCACGCCGGACGCCACGCGCGGCCTGCACCTGCGTCCGGGGCGCCACCGGCTCAAGGTGGATCCGCGCTCGCTGCCGGCCGCCAGTCGCGTGACTCCAGAGGCCGCCACGGTGGAGGTGCCGTGGGGCGCCGTCGCCCTCCAGGACTTCGCGGTGCGCAGTCTGGCTTCGGATGCGCCGCCGCTGGAGCTGTCCTATTCGCGAGTACCTCCCGTGGCGGACGTGGTCGCCGGCGAGGGGGCCGTGCGCTTTCGTCTCGCGGGTCAGGCCGCCGTGGGAGACCGCGTGCGCGTCGGTGCGCTGGACGCGGAGGTGGATGCTCGCGGTGGGTGGAGCGCCTGGGTTCCCCTCATCGCCGGCGACAACACGCTGGCCATCCAGGCCACGGCTCCGGATGGCAGGGTGCGCCTGTCACGGCAGCAGGTCGACGTCGTGCGCCGGGCCGAAGGCTGGTTGGTGGTGCCGAGGCCGCTGGTGCTCGTGGGCTCCTTCCAGCTTCCCTCCGCGCGTGACGAGGCCGCGGCCAGTGGTGTCACCCGGCTGAAGGTGGAGGCTCCGGCGGGGACGTCGGTGCGAGGCCCTGAGGGTGAGTCTTCCGTGGTCGGGCCCGAGGGGCGCGTGGAGGTCCCCGTGACGCTGGCTTCAGGGAACAACCGCGTGACGTTGGCCCTGACGCCGCCAGGAGGTTCCGCGCACGAGACGGTGGTGGACATCCTCGCGGAGCCGAGGCCGTTCGCGGTGGGGTTGCTGGACCTCGAAGCGAGCTTTGCGCCGGCGGACAGCGACTTCCAACTGCGAGGCCGGGGCTCCGCGCACGCGGAAGTGCGCCTGGGGCCGGTGGACGTGGTGGGGGAGTTGGACCTGCGCGACACGGATGGCCGCACGCTGCGCGGCGCGGAGCTTCCGGACTGGCTGCGTCCTCGCGTCCCCGAGCGCTTCGACCGGGTGGCGGACCCGGACTTCTCGCCGGAGGAGTGGGGCGACGACTCGGTATCGCTGACGCCGAACGCCACCGAGGCCCGGCTTCGCGTGGAGGCGCGTCACCCGGACTTCGGCCGCGCGGGGTTGGGCACGTACCGGGCGCTGGTGCAGGACCGCGAGGTGGGCCGCTACCACCGCCCCCTCTTCGGCCCCTATGCGGAGCTGACCACCTCGAGCGAGAAGGGCGCGGGGCTCCGCGCCGGTGTGGATGCTTTCGGCGGCGGCCTCACGGACCCGACGCGCGGGCTCTCGGCCGTCCCCGCCCATGAAGAGCTGCGCGCGACGGGCGGCAGCCTCTTCTACCTGGGCGCGGTGTCGGTGGCGGAGGGCTCGGAGCTGGTTCGCGTGGAGGTGCGCGACGGCATCACCGGTCTGCCGTTGGCGGAGCGCCACCTGGTGCGCGGGCGCGACTACGACATCGACTACTTCGCCGGGCGCATCCTGCTGTCGCGGCCGTTGTCGTTCCTCGCGGGCGACACCTTCCTTCGCACCGACATGCTCACGGAGGCCCCGGAGCCGGTGCTCGTCGTCGACTACGCGGCGCTGCGCACGACCGGCACGGAGGACTCCGGTGGCGGCGAGGTGTGGGCCGAGTGGGGCGGCGCGCGCGTGGGGCTGGCCGCGGTGCGGGAAGGCCGCGAGGGCCGTCCCTACACGCTGTACTCGGGCCGGGGCTCGGCGCGACTGGGCGCGTACTCACTGGAGGCGGAGGCGGCCTCCAGTCGTGGCATGGCGGTGGACTCGGCCGTGTTCGGGGTGTCCGACGACGGAGGCCTGAGCTTCCTGCGCCCTGGCGCGGGGCTGGCGACGGGCGGCGAGGCCCTGGGACTGCGCATGCGGGGGCCGGGCCTGTGGGGCGACGGCACCGTGGATGCGTCCTACCGCTGGCGCGGGCGGGGCTTCTCGGATGGCGCGCACCTGGATGCGGCGCGCTTCCAGCAACTCGCCTTGCGTCTGCGTCAGCCGTTGGGACGGCTGCGTTTGTTGGTGCTCGCGGATGGTCGCAACTCGGCGGACCCTCGCGAGCCCTTCGTGGACAACCCCTTCTCCGCGAGCACCGTGGGCGCGAGCGTGGGGTGGGAGGAGTCCACCTGGGGCGTGAGCGTGGAGGCGCGGGACGCTCGGCTCAAGGCGGCGGAGGTCGTGGGGCAGGGCGAGGCGCTGACAGGCGGCCGCACCTCCGTGGGCGTCGCGGGTCGCTACCAACTGCTCGACGGCCTCTGGCTCCAGGCCTCGCATCGCCAGAAGCTGTCCCTGCATGGCGCGGGGCCGGGACGCGTGGATGACACGTTCAGCGCGGCGGGCGTGGACGTCGAACTGGGGCGCGACACGCGAGTGGGTGTGCGCGGTGGTTGGGGGCCCGAGCTGGGGCCTCGCGCGTGGGCCAACGTGGAGTCTCGTCGCGGCTCGGACGTGTACTACGGCGGCTACTCGGTGGACGTGGATGGGCCGGACTTCGGTGCCGGACGGACGCTCACGGGCGCTCGCACGGAGCTGCCCGACAGCGGCACCGCGCTGTTCGTCGAGGAGGTGGGCCTGCACGACGCGACGTCCGTGCGGCTGTCGCGGGCGGTGGGCCTCCAGAAGACGGTGCTGGATGGCTTCAGCGTGGGCGCTCGCTACGAGCGCGGCGTGCGCAGCCTGCTGGACGTGAATCCTCCGCTGCGGCGCGACGCGGGCGGCGTCTTCGGACAGTTGCTCCTGGAAATGCTGCGGGTGGAGGGGCGGTTCGAACTGCGACGGGAGAAGGGCACGCCGGAGCGCGGCACGACGGAGGCCGTGGACCGGTTGCAGACGGTGGTGGCGCTGGCCGCCGAGGCGGAGCTGGCGCGCGACGTGACGGCTTCCGGTCGCGTGGACTTCTCGCGAACCCTCAACGACGACGCGCTGGAGGCCCGGCTGTTGGAGGGCTACGCGGCGTTGGCGTGGCGACCCGGACCGTGGCTCGTGGTGGCGCGCTACGGAGTCACCCGGGAGCTGCTGCCGGGCACTCGCGCCGCCTTCGGCGACAGGGCGCTCCAGATTCTCTCCCTGCTTCCCGCGGTGCGCCTGGGCGACAGGTTCTCCGTCGCGGCGGGATTGCACGCGGGACACAGCAGCCTGGAAGGCTCCTCGCGGTGGGTGTGGACGGGCACGGTGCGCCCCGCCGTCCGCGTGGTGGGTGGGCTGGAAGTGGCGGGCGAGCTGGCGCGTCGGACGGCTTCACCCGACGGCGACCGGCTGACAGCGGTGCGGGCTGAAGTGGCATATCGGATGGATGAGAAGCTCCGAATGGCCGTCGGGTACACACTGCTGGGCTTCAGCGGCTTGGGTTTGGGCTCCGAGTCGTCCGAAGATCAGGACCGGCTCTACCTCCGGGCAGAGCTCGCCTACTAGGAGTATCGCGTGCGCTCCGGCATCCTCATCTGCCTCTGCTTGGGACTGTCCGCGGTGGCGGCCGCGGAGTGGAAGGAAGGCCTCTCGGTCGCGGGAGAACCGAGCGATGTGAGGGTGTGGCGTCCTGGCACCGTCGCCATCGCTTCCTCCCAGGGCGTGGAGCTCCACATCGACGGGGAGCAGGTGGCCAACCGGGTCTTGTCGCCCGCCGTGGGCACATTGCTGTTGTCCTCGGGTTGCTTCGCGGGCGTGCGGGGGGATGGGGATATCTTCGCCCACAACGACTGCCTTCCTCCTGACAGCATTCTCCCGGAGCTGCCCACCGCGACGACGACCGAGGTTCGCCGGGTGATACAGACCGCGTCGGGCACTGGCTACGCCTCCGTCGCGGTCGATACGAACGAGTTCCTGCTGCTGCACGCGAGCCCGTCCCAAACCGCCACCTTCCCGTGGAACACCCGCGTCCTGGAGACGGGGCAGTACAAGGCGACGTCGGTGATGGGCGTGACGGAGACCGCGGGGGGAGTGGCCCATGCGATCATCCCCGTCGTCGGCAATCCGAACCTCCTCTACATCCGAGGCGACCGGAGCGAGGCCGCGTTCAACATGGACGCTTCGCTGACGACGCTGCCGCTCCTGACAGTGGACCTCATCGCCACGAGCGGGGTGTATCCCATCATCCTGGCGGGCAACTCGGATGGACTGTTCCGCGCGCCGCTCTCCGCATCGCCGGTTCCCCAGGACTTCCAGCGCGTCACGCTGCTCGACTCGGGACCGGTGAGCATCGTGTCCGTGGACATGAACACCGAGCTGAGCAGCAGCCGGGGGACGGGCTTTGGCCTCGCGGTGGGCACGCGCAACGGCGGAGAGAACGTCGTGCTCGGCGCGGTGCCGACGGGAAGCGCGACCGACTCGGGGGTGACGTGGCGAATCCATCCCGCGTTCGCCAACGCGTCGTTGCCGGTGTCGGACCCGTTCGCCCAGGTGTCCTGCGTGGACTCCACCTTCTGCGTCATCGCCCTGCGCAACCCGGTGCAGAACGTCATCTACTACATCAACGCCGTGGCACCGGTGTTCGGCGCGATTCCAGCGCCGGTCAACATCAACGAGGCCACGACGCGGACGCTGGATGTGACGGCGACCGATGAGGACGGTGATGCGGTCCGAGTCTCCGCGGAGGTGGGGCAGTCATTGGTGCAGGTCAACGCCACGCCCGGAGTGGACGCGGTGTCGCTGTCCCTCACGGCTCCAGTGGTCTGCGAGCCGACGATGACCCAGTTCACGGTGTTCGCCTCGGATGGTCTGGGCACGCATGACCGGCAGGCCACCGTGTCCGTGCTCATTGAAAACACGGAGGGCCCTGGGGCGCCCGTGGTGATGCCGCTCCAGGCCACGACGTCCGCGGGAGGCCCCGCGCTCGTGTTCGCCGCGTCACCGGGCGCCGGAATCTGCGAGTCCGTGGACTACGTGTGGAGCACGCCCCCGGGCCAGCCGGTGTTGCACACGGACGCGGGCGGCCGCTCCGCCACGTTCATGCCTTCGGACTTCCTCTGCTCGGCGACAGGCGCGCGTTACACGTACGAGGTGCGGGCGAGGGACAAGGGCCTGGCTCCATCCGAGCCCACGACGTTCACCGTGGACGTGCGGCCGTGGGGAAAGCCCGCGGCGCCCTTTGCGCCGAACACCGTGCGCCCGTTGACCTCCGGGCACACCGTGGAGCTGCGTCCCGAAGCACTGCACCCCTGTGAAGCCACGGCGGGGCTGCCGCAAGTGGAGACGGTGTGGCGGCTCCAGGATGGGGGCGCGGTGCCTCCTGGGCTGACGGTGAAGGATGGTGCCGGCAACCCCGTCGACCTGACCTCGCCCGTCACCGCGCCAGTGCTCCAGGTGTCAGCGGAAGGCTGCGCGAGCACTTCGCTGACGCTGGTGGCCCGCAACCGGATGACCGTCGCGGGCGTCGGCCTGTTGGAAGGGCCGGAGTCCGTGGTGAAGGTGGAGGCCCAGCCGGAGGCGGAGAATGTGTCGGCCGCCAGCCTCGACCTGTCGATGCATGTCACGGGCGGGCAGGACGTCGAGGCGACGCTGGGCACGTCCCTGCGCTGCCCTGGGGCGCATGCCCTCAAGGCGCGCATGTTCCTGGAGTCCGCCGATGGCGCGCCCATTTCCTCCCAGGTGGTGCCCGTGCCCGGTGCGTGGCGCTTCCAGTTGCCAGCGGTCTGCTCGGCCACCTCGTACACGGTGCGAGGCGAGCTCTTCTCCGACGTCGCCGCCCCCGTCGAGGCGGGCCGGGCGCGACAGACGGTGACTTCCGAGGCGCGAGCGGTCGCCCTGGGTGAGCTGGAGGGTGAGGCGCTCGTCGCGCGTTGTGGCGAGGGCGCGACGACGACCCTCACGCAGGAAATTCCTCCCGACGCGTGCTCGGACGTGAGCGTCTCCTGGTCCCAGGAAGGTGGCCCCGCGCTCGCTCAGGGCGAGCTGTCGGGCCGCAGCGTCACCGTGGCCACGCGCGAGACAGGCCTGCAGGAGCTGGTGGGGACGTCCGTCACCCTGCGCGTCAGCGCCGATGCGGGCGGGGGCAACGCGGCGGCGCGGGTGCACACGGTGCCGATTGTCGCGGAGCCCTTCGTCGACGTGGCTCATTCCACGGAGACCGCCTCCGGCCAGGAGACCGGACTGGTGGGCGTGGTGGTGCAGCTGAGCAACACCACCGACTGTGCCGTCACGGGCCTGCGCTACGTGGAGCGCGCCGAGGGAATGGAGCTCGTGCCTGGCAGCGTGAAGGTCGCGGGGCTGGCCCTCGCGGAGCAACCCGACGAGGGAGGCTTCGCCGTGGAGGGGGTCGCGCTCGCCGCGCACGCGACGAGCACGCTGACGTACGTGGCCCGGCCTCGGCTGCTGTCCTCGCCGCGCTTCACTGGCGAGGTGTTCCTCAACGGCGTGCCCGTATCGGGAGCCCTGTCGCGCGAGCCGTCCTCGTCCTGTGGCTGCTCGCAGGGAAGCTCGGGCGGGGCCCTGTTGGGTTTGCTCGCGGTGGCCCAGTGGCTGCGCCGTCGTCGGGACGGCGCGCGGCGCTGAGTCAGAGGCCGAAGGAGATGCGGTGGCGGCGGCTGGGAGTCTCCGGCCGCTCCTCCAGCACGCCGAGCAGCTCCAGGCCCCGCAGCGTCGCCAGGGCCTGTCGCTCCGACAGGTCCGTCAGCGCGAGCAGGTCCTCCACCGTCTTGCTGCCGTCCGCGTAGGCGAGGAGCAAGGCCTGCGGCCCCTGCAGCTTCAGCTCGTGCAGGCCGTAGGGCGGGTCGGCGGTGGGGAACAGGCGACGTCCCTGGCCCATGCGCTGACGCAGGGCCACCAGCGTCTCCGTCTTCTCCACGCCCTCCAGCACCAGGTCGCCCGGGAAGACAGACAGCTTCACCAGGTCCGCGCGCTGCGGCCTCATGGCGCTGAAGCCGTAGGCGCCTTCCGTCCAGGTGAAGGTGGACCAGAGCAGCTCGCGGACCTGCTCCTCCAGGAGCTGTCGCCGCCGCGGGGCATCCAGCACGCCCAGGCGAATCATCGCCTCGCCGGTGCGCAGCCCCTGTTGCTTCGCGATGGCGGCCACCTCCGCGAGCTTCTCCTCCGTGAGCACGCCGCGCCGGACGCAGAAGCGACCGAAGCGCTCGTGTGCCAGGTTGGAGGCCGCGTACACGATGCGGCCGGACTCGAAGTAGACGACCTTGAGGATGGAGCCCTGCTGGAGCTTCAGCTCCCCGTGGTGGCGCGCCTCGTAATAGGCGTTGAGCAGCCGCGCCACGGAGGTGTCCTTCAGGTCTCCACCGAGGGACCACTCGGGCAGCGCGCACCGTGTCTTGGCCGACGCGGGCTGCGCGTCGGTCCACACCTTCCCCCGGTGGGCGAAGGGCAGCGGCAGGGCCGGCTCCTCGCTCTCCAGGCCGGGCAGCGGCGCGGAGTCGGGGATGGCCTGCATGGGCGCACTGGCCTCGCCCGCGTCTTCCTCCGTGTCGGGAATCAGCTCCTCCAGGACGATGAGGTCCACGTCGTCGAGCAGCTCATCCTGGGCCGCGTCTTCCTCCACGGGAGGCGCGGCGCGGGGCACGGGCTCGACGCCGCCCGCGCGCTCCAGGGCCTCCATCACGGTGATGAGCTCGAAGGGCTTCTCGAAGAAGCCTCGGGCGCCATGGACCTGCACGGCCTCCTGCGCGAAGCGGTCACCCTTGTACACACCGCTCACCGCGATGGCGGGGATGCCGTGGGCCCGCAGGGCACCGAGCACCTCGCTGCCTCGGATGTCGGGAAGCAGCAGGTCCACCAGCGCCGCGTCCCACTGGGAGCCGGGGCTGAGTGCCTCCAGCGCGGCCTCGCCGGTGTGCACGGCGCGCGCGTCGTGGCCCCGGCTCTGGGCCGTGGAGACGATGAGGGAGGCCAGCTCGTGGTTGTCCTCGACGATGAGCAGTCGCGCCATGGGCGGCCGGACCATAGCATCGCCCCCATGAACGTTCAGGGCTTCCACCACGTGGCCATCCAGGCGTGGGACATCGAGCGCGTGACAGCCTTCTACAGGGACTTGCTGGGCTTTCCCGAACTCACCCGGCATCCGCGCCCGGACGGCACCCTGCGGAGCATCTGGGTGGGCGTGCCCGGGGGCGGCTTCCTGGCCATCGAGGCGGCGGGCACGGAGCCCGAACCCCAGCCCTTCCGACACCCGGGTCCGGGCCTGCTGATGCTGGCGTTCCGCATCGCGAGGGCGGAGCGCGACGCGGTGGTGTCCGAGCTTACTCAGGCGGGCGTCCCCCTGGAGCACGAGACGCGGTGGACGGTGTACGTGAGGGATCCAGAGGGCAACCGGGTGGCGCTCAGTCACCACCCGGAGGACTAGGGGGAGGGGTGTGCGTGCTTGCGGACCGGGATGGGGCGCGGCTACAAGCCGGTCATGCGTCTGGGCGAACAGCTCCTGAAGGATGGCCTCGTCACCGCGGAGGGTCTCGAGGAGGCGCTCGAGGCGCAGGTGGTGCATGGCGGGCGGCTCGGGACGAACCTGGTGGAGCTGGGGCTGGTGTCCGAGGTGGACCTGGCCCGGGTGCTGGGCTCCCTGCACAACAGCGCGTTCGCCTCCGGGGAGATGGTGCCGGACCCCAAGGCGCTGGAGCTGGTGCCCGCCAACCAGGCGGATGACAAGGAGCTGCTCCCCATGCGGGTGGACGCGACGCGCCTGAGCGTCGCCGTGGTGAACCCGCACGACTTCGAGACGTTGGACGCGATTGCCTTCAAGACGGGCAAGCGCGTGGTGCCGGTGGTCATCCCCGAGTTCCGGATGAACCAGCTGCTGCGCCGCTACACCAAGGCGTTCCGCCCGCTGCGCGCCATCGACATGAACGCGGTGCGGCCCCGTCCCAAGCCGGGCTCGCCCCAGGCGGAAGCGGAGATCGCCAAGGCGCAGGAGAAGCCGCCCGACCTGATGAGCGAGGAGGAGTTCCAGTCCGTCTACGCGCAGGCCCTGCGCGGCGGCGCGGACTACGAGGGCGACGTCGGCGAGGAGGAGGTCATCACTGGCGTCGAGGTGGTGGAGGCCCTGCCCGAGCTCCCGCCGATGCCCATGGCGACGGTGCCCGTGTCGCGTCCGGTGGCCCCGCCTCCCGCCATGCAGGCGCAGCCCCCCGCGC
>NZ_VIFM01000284.1 GCF_006636215.1 Myxococcus llanfairpwllgwyngyllgogerychwyrndrobwllllantysiliogogogochensis
GGTGGTGCGCATCGGCGTGAAGGCGCGCGAGGTGAGCGACGCGCAACGCAAGCCGAGCCACCTCGTCTTCGTCATCGACGTCTCCGGCTCGATGAACATGGAGAACCGGCTCGGGCTGGTGAAGCCCCTTGTCCCGCCGAACGGCGCCCGGTTCCTCGACATGTACTTCAAGGGCCACGGGGTGAACCCCACGGTGAACACGGAGGAGGAGCGCTTCTCCACCTTCTCCGTGGACACGGACACGGCCTCGTACACGCTGACGCGTGCGTACCTGGAGCGCCAGTCCCTTCCCGACGAACAGGCCGTGCGCGTGGAGGAGTTCGTCAACACCTTCGACTACGGCTACGCGGACGCGGAGGACGCGCCGTTCGGCGTCCACGTGGAGGGCTTTCCCTCTCCCGTGCGCAAGGGCTACCAGGTGGTGCGCATCGGCGTGAAGGCGCGCGAGGTGAGCGACGCGCAACGCAAGCCGAGCCACCTCGTCTTCGTCATCGACGTCTCCGGCTCGATGAACATGGAGAACCGGCTCGGGCTGGTGAAGCACGCGCTGCGGATGCTGGTGGAGGAGCTCGATGAGCGGGACTTCGTGTCCATCGTCGTCTACGGCTCCCAGGCTCGCCGGGTGCTCGCACCCACGAGCGCGACCCAGCAGGCCCGCCTGCTCGAAGCCATCGACGGGCTCTACAGCGAGGGCTCCACCAACGCGCAGGAGGGGCTGGAGCTGGGCTATCAAATCGCCTCCGAGCACCTCATCCCAGGAGGCATCAACCGCGTCATCCTCTGCTCGGACGGCGTGGCCAACGTCGGCGTCTCCGACGCGGATGGCATCTGGGCCAAGGTGAAGGGCTTCGCCGCGCGGGGCATCACCCTGTCCACCGTGGGCTTCGGCATGGGCAACTACAACGACGCGCTGATGGAGCGCCTGTCCCACGTGGGCGAGGGCAACTACGCCTACGTGGATGGCCTGAAGGAAGCCCACCGCATCTTCGTGCAGAACCTCACCGGGACACTGCAGGTGGTGGCCAAGGACGTGAAGCTCCAGGTGGAGTTCGACCCGAAGGACGTCTCCCTGTACCGGTTGCTCGGCTACGAGAACCGGATGCTGACGAAGCAGCAGTTCCGCGATGACCGCGTGGACGCGGGCGAGGTCGGCGCGGGCCACTCCGTCACCGCGCTCTACGAGGTGAAGTTGCGCGAGGGCGCCTCCGACCTGGGCACGCTGCGCATCCGTTACAAGGCGCCGGAGGGTGGGGACTCGAAGGAGCTGGAAACGAAGCTGCCCATCACCGCGCTGCGGGCCAACTATGCCCGGGCCAGGTCGACGACGCGCCTGGCCTATGTGGCGGCGGCCTTCGCGGAGAAGCTCCGAGGCTCCTACTGGACGCGCCCGCTGACGTACGCCTCGCTCCTGGAGCTGTGGCGGGTCGTGGGCCTGGAGGACCGTCAGGACGTGAGCGAGCTGGGGGACCTCATCCGCATGGCGGCGGCGCTCGACCAGCGGCAGGACCGCTTCGAGTCGCTCGCCCCCTTGAAGAGCATGGACTACGACCAGGCGCCCTCGGTGCTCTAACTAGCGCTCCCGTGCGCGCAGCTCCAGGTAGCGTCGGATGAGCCTGAGACGGGCGCGCTCGAACAGCGCCCCGTCGTCGGGCACCGCCCACGCGTGGGGGATGAGCTGCTCGGCGACCTGCATCGCGAACGAGGGGTCGCCCGCGTCACTCACCCGCTGGAGCCACTCGTAATCCTGGAGGCCCTGGCGGATGAGCTTCAACCGGATGGAGGGCAGCGGCACCTCCGTGGTGCCTCCGATGACCGACGTCAGCCCCGGATAGAAGAGCGTGCCGTCCCCGTTGCCGTTGAAGCGGAACTGCGTGGTCCACGCCGTGGAGAGCAGCCCCACCGTCTGGTAGTACAGCTCACCGGTGGCGCCCATGCGGAAGGTCAGCCACTGCATGCCCCGCGCCTTCGCCGCCGAGCGGTCCACCATGTACGAGGGCCAGCCCTGCCCCGGCTGGTTCTCCGGTGGCGGGGGCTCGCCCTCCACACAGCCGTGGCTCATGCAACTCTGATACAGCCAGAGCTCGCGGTTCGGCCTGGCGAGGAAGGCGTCGTACTTCGGCCGCTGGTTGCCCTCGTACGGGGGCTGCGTCCCGTCGATGAAGTTCACCAGGACGCTGAGGATGTCGATGTCCTCGATGAGCCCATGCGCCTGGGTCTCCGTCACGGTGGTGGTGAGGAACGTGCGCAGGTCCGGCGCGGCGGCGCGCGTGAGCCGAGCCCGCTCCGTGACGGCCTCCCAGGACGTGCCATAGGGCGGCTCGTCGCCCACGTAGTCGAACGAGCGGCTCAGCCAGCCTCGGGTGCGGGCCTCGTGCTCGAACTCCGCGAGGTCCGGCGCGGTGCCAGGCCCCAGGTACTGGAGGCTCGTCATGCGCGCACCGGGCAGCGGGTTCGGCGCCGAGCCGTCGAGGAACGGGCCCCAGCGCGCGTCGAAGGTGTCGTAGTCGGGCAGGTCCCAGGTGGGCTGCTCGGGGAGGCGGGGGAACGCGCTCGCCAGGGTGAAGCGGTGGGATAGCGCCAGTTGGTGGAACTGCTTCAGCAGGCGCACCTGCGTGTCCACGGGACAGCTCGGGTCGCCGGTGAAGGCGCGGCAGACGTGGGGCGGCCACAGCAGGAAGGCCGTGCGCAGGGAGGGCGTGCTGGACAGCGTGGCCTCCACCACGGTGACGCGGACCTTCACGTACTCGCGCAAGCCCCGGCCCGTCACCTCGACGAGGCCGTGGTAACGCCCGGGGCGCGCATCCTCGGGCACGTGCACATCCACCCAGAGGCCCCGAGCCTCCCGGGCGGGGACATCGAATGGGAAGGCCGAGCGCTGCTCACCGACGACCTCGTCCACGTCTGGAATCAGCCCGTCTGGCCAGCGCCCCGGCTCCGTGTCCGGCGGGGTGGGCCGGGTGATGTCCAGGAGGGCCTCGCGGTAGAGGAGGATGTCCGGTCCGTCGATGCGCCGCAGGCCGTTCCAGAGGGCGGGCAGCCGGGCCCGGACGTCCCGTAGGCCCGAGGTGCCTCCGTGCAGGCCCACCTGGAAGGAGAGGTATTCGTTCCGGGCGCCGACCAGATCCACCTCCCGTTCGACCCGAGGCTGCGTCTGGGGCCGTATCTTCACCATGGAGCTCTCGGCCCAGACGGGGCCGGGGCGGGGATGGGCGGCGGAGACCCCGGACAGCACCAGCGACAGGATGAACCCCTGGATGAGCAAGCGCATGGAACGGAAGGCTAGTGAGTCCAGGGCACCCCGGAGGATCCACTCCGGACGGAAGGTCGGCTTTCACACGCTGCGCCCGGGTGTCGTGCCGGGCTGCCCCCGGGTGGATCCACCCCACCGAGTCCTCCTCCGTGACGAAACCATGACCAGGTCAGGAGCCTCTCGGGGAGATCATCCCGAGGAGCTTCCGGATGATGGCGTTCTCTCAACGCTTCGAGGTTGACCGCATGAAGTCCGTCCTTCGTGGGGTGCTGTGTGGACTCATGTGGTGGGTGGCCCCGGCCGCCTGGGCTCAGTCCGAGGACGTCCGCGTCACCGCCACTCCGAACACGGGGCCCAGCGCGGACGAGTCGCTGACCGGGTGCGTGGGCGAAGAGGAGAAGGCGCTCCCCTTGGAGGCAGGTGAAGCGAGCCGCACGTCCACGGTAAGGCGGCGCCCGAACCGTCCCGTGGTCGCCCTGGATGCGGCGCGAGCCACCGGGCCCATCGAGACGTTGGAGCCGGGGAGTGTCGCGCCGACCGTCGACGTGGGTTCCATGACGACGGGGGTTCAGGTGGACCAGGAGTTCCTCCGGCGCATCGCCGTCACGGGCTCGGAGGTACGCATCCGCATGGGGGACGAGCTGGAGCGGATCTCCGACGTCCCGGAGTTCTCCGAGGTGATGAGCCTGCGCAACGCGCCCCTCATCAGCCTGCGCGGGTCATGGGAAACGCGGGAGGCCCAGGGCGCGCCCGTCACGCAAGGCGCGGAGGCCGACGAGGGCGCGCGTCGCGTGAGCATGGGACTCCAAGGTCCGCCGCGGGGCTTCCAGTCCCTGGCGGAGCTGGCACCGGGGACTCCCGAGCAGCTCCTGCGCGAAAGCCTGGAGGAGCAGTCCTCACGGACGTCGGTGTCGAGCGTCTCGAAGCGCTGAAGCGAAGAGCGTCGGGCGCAGGGCACGCGTGGGCACCGGCGGCCATGCTGAAACCGTGATGCAGCGACGAGCCGGGCGTGAGGCTTGTCACGGGCCAGGTCGAGAACATGGACACCTCACTCGCGAGTCTGAACGAGGTTTCCATGATGAAGCTCATCGCCCCCTATGCGCTGTGCATGCTGGTGTTGCTGGTCGCCGTGCCAGTGCTGTCGCGGGCGGAGACTCCCGAGCACGCGCCGCCGCCCGGGGTGTTCATTGGCACCATCATCGGCGTGAAAAGCCGCAAGCCCGTCGCGGACGTGGCGGTCATCGCTACCTCGCCGAGCTTCAGGGGAGAGCGTGGTGCGGTGACGGATGAGCAGGGCCGCTACCGCCTGCCGATGCTGCCCGCGGGCACGTACACGCTGCGGTTCGAGCACCCCGACTTCAACACCTACTCCCGCTCGGACATCCTGCTGCGCGCCAACCGCACCGTGCGCGTCAAGGTGGAGCTGCTCGAGCTGCCGCCTCCTCCGCCGCCGGCCCCGGTCAGCGTGAAGCAGACCCGGAAATGACACGGAGGCCCCAGGCCATTCCGCACGAAACTCAAAGGGCATTTTAGTTTCGTGCGGATTCCTGGCCGACCTTGCACGAAACTCAAACGCGACTTTAGTTTCGTGCGGGAGGCGCGCGTCAGTCCGCCAGGGGCATGCCCCAGTCCGGCTTCTCACGCTCACCCATCACCCAGCGGTACACCTCAAGCACCTGCTCCGCCTTCGCCTTCCAGGTGAAGTATTTGAAGATGCGCTCCCGCGCCCGCTCCCCCATGGGACGGATGACGGACGGGTCCGCCACCAGCTTCGTCAGCACCTCGCGCACCCGCGCCACGATTTCCTCCGGCGTTCCAATGGGCACCGCGAACCCCGTCGCCGGACTGACGATTTCTCCCGGACCGCCGTAGTCCATCACGATGGGCACCAACCCCAACGCCATCGCCTCGCACACCACCGCGCCGCCGAACTCGCGCACGCTCGGGAAACCGAACACGTGGTTCTTCGACAGCCGCCCCTGCAACTCCTGGTGCTTCACCCACCCGGCGAACGTCACCCCGGACTCGATGCCCTCTCGCGCCGCCTGCGCCTTGAGGTTCGGCATCTCCTGCCCATCGCCGATGTACTCCAGCACCACCTTGCCCTCACGGATGAGCGGCGCCGCCGCCTCCATCAACATGGCCATGCCCTTGTACGGCACGAAGCGCCCCACGAAGGCCACTCGCAAGGGCAGCTCCACCGGCCCCTCCGACTTCGACGTGCCGAAGCGCTTCGTGTCGATGGCGTTCTCCGGCACGTACACCGTCTTGCCCTGCCACGTGTCCGCCACCTGCCCCCGCGTCGCCCGCGAGCCGGTGATGATGGCCGCCGCGCTCTCCCGCGTGGACTTGTAGAAGGGCATCAGCTTGTACGCATCCCGCACGTAGCTCAGCCACTCCTTCTCCCGCCGACGCGCCCCACCAAAACCCTTGGGCCACGGCAACCCGCCGTTGAGCGGCCCCATCACGAAGGGCACCCCCGCCGCCTTGCACCGCCGCGCCAGCGTGCTCGGCGTCGTCGGGCTGATGGGCGTGTAGCGGTGCACCAGGTCGAACTCCTTCGCCTTGATGCGCGCGCCAAAGCGCTGCCACAGCACCTCCTCGAAGTAGTAGTACGGCAGCACGCTCAACGCCGTCGCCGTCGTCCAGCCCACGCCCGCCGTGCCCCGCAGGAGCTGCCCCACCTTGTCGAGCGGCTTCTCCACCGGCGTGGAGTCCAGCGCCGTGAATCCAGCGCCCTCCAGCACCCCCTGCTTCAGGATGTTCTCCCGGTTGCGCACATGCGTGACGAGGTGCACGTCCGCCACCTCGGCCAGCGCACGGTAGAGCGACCAGCCTTCCAGCGGGACACTCACCCAGTCAGGGTTGCACAGCTCGGCAATCAGAAGGACGCGTGGTCTGGGAGCAGGCATACGTGTGCCTTCATCTATCCCAACCGGCCCTCCAGATGTAGCCTCCCCCGCGTCGTGACGTACGCCCCGGACCGGCCTTCCTACCTGCGCTTCGTGGCGCTGCTCGGCACCCTGGTGCTCGCCACCGTGGGCGGGGCCCTGCTGCACCCTGTGGTCGCTTTGGCCCCAGTCCTGGTGGCCGCCGTCCTGTGGCTGGTGGTGAAGGTCCCCGTCCGCTACCCCGTCATGGCCGTCACCTACCTGGTCCTCGCCGTGGACTACGTCCCCGAGCGCCCCCAGTCCGGCTTCTGGCCCTCGCCGCTCCACCCCCTGGGTGAGCTGCTCTTCGCCCAGCTCAGCTACATCACCAAGATTGGAGCGCTGCGCTTCCCCCTGGTCGACGTGCTCATCCTCGGCCTGCTGGGGCTGGCCATGTACCGGCGGGTGACTCGGTCGAAAATCGACCCACCCGCGCTGCCCATGCCCCGGCCGCTCATCGCCGTGGTGACGCTGTCCCTCATCGCCATCCTCTTCATGGAGGTGCGCGGCGTCATGCGCGGCGGGGACATCAAGAACTCGCTGTGGCAGTGGCACCAGGCCGCGATGATGCCGTTCATCGTCGCGATGTATCACTATGCGATGCGCGGGCCGGAGGACTGGCCCATCTTCGCGCGCACCGTCATCGCCGCGGGGCTGACCAAGGCCGCCATCAGCGTCTACTTCGGCGCCATCGTCGTGCCCTCCATGGGCGTCTTCGTCGAGTACACCACGTGTCACTCGGACTCGATGACGTTCAACTTCGCGCTGCTGGTGGCGACGATGCGCTTCCTGGAGAAGCCCAAGGGCGCTCACGCGCTGCGCGGGCTGCTCCTCATGTTCTGCATCTTCATGGGCATGATGTACAACGACCGCCGGCTCGCCTACGTCAGCTTCGTGGGCTGCCTCCTGGCCGGCTACCTCATCACCCCGTGGCCCGCAATCAAGCGCACCTTCAGCCGGGGCATGGTGCTGCTGGCCCCGCTGCTGGTCGTCTACTTCGCGGTGGGGTGGAACGCGCGCGGCGGCGCCTTCGCGCCCGTGCACAAGGTCCGCTCACTCATCGACGGCGAGGGCGGCGAAGGCAACCTGGACTATCGCGACATCGAGAACCTGGACGTCATCGCGACGTGGACCCAGTTCCCGCTGCTCGGCACCGGCTACGGCCACGAGTTCCTGGAGCCGATTCCGCTGCCCAACATCGCCTTCGTGTTCCCCCAGTACCGCTACCACCCGCACAACTCCCTGCTGGGGTTGTTCGCGTTCGGTGGAATGGTTGGCTACACGGGCGTGTGGATGTACCTGGTCGTCACCCTCTATCTCGCGGTGCGCTCCTACCATCGCTCGCACGTCTCCGAGCACCGCGCCGCAGCCATGGTCATCGTCGGCGCCATCGTCTGCTACATCAATCAGGTGTTCGGAGACATGGGCATCATCTCGTACATCTGTACGTTCATCACCTCGCTGTGCGTGGTGACGTCCGGGAAGCTCGCCGTGGCCACGGGCGCGTGGCCCATGCCGAACAGCGCGCTGGTGCCCACCGCGCCCCTGCTCCCCGAGCCGCCTCCAGGCGCCATCGTCTACGTCAACGCGGACGACCCGGCGCTGGCGAAGCGGAGCTGAAGGGCTACAGCAGCGTGCCGCGCAGGAGCAACTCCGCGGTGGTGAAGTAGATGACCAGTCCGCTGACGTCCACCAGCGTGGCGACGAAGGGCGCGGACGCGCTCGCCGGGTCGAAGCCGAGCCGCCTCAACACGAACGGCAGCATGGCCCCGGACAGCGTCCCCCACGTCACCACGCCCAGCACCGACAGGCCCACCGTCAGCGCCACCCGCGACGCGTGCTCGCCGTAGCTGTGGAACAGGTGCTGCCAGAGCAGGATGCGCGCCAGCCCCACCGTGCCGAGCACCGCGCCCAGCACCAGGCCCGACAGCAGCTCCCGCCGCAGCACGCGCCACCAGTCGCGCAGGCGCACGTCCGTCAGCGCGAGCGCGCGGATGATGAGCGTGGTGGCCTGACTGCCCGAGTTGCCTCCCGAGGAGATGATGAGCGGCACGAAGAGGCTGAGCACCACGGCGCGCGCGATTTCGTCCTGATAGCGGGACATGGCGGTGGCGGTGAGCATCTCCGACACGAAGAGCACCAGCAGCCAGCCGGCGCGCTTTCGCACCATGGCGAAGAAGCCCACGTCGAAGTAGGGCGCGTCGAGCGCCTCCATTCCGCCGACCTTCTGGATGTCCTCGGTGGCCTCCTCCTGGACGACGCTGACGATGTCGTCCACGGTGACGATGCCCCGCATGCGGCCTTGCGCGTCCACCACGGGGATGGCCGACAGGCCGTGCTCCGCGAACAGGCGGCTGACGCCTTCCTGGTGGGCGTCCTCCCGCACGGTGACGGGCTCGGTCCGCATGACGTCGCGCACCGTCTTCCCGGGCGCGGCCTGGAAGAGCTGGCGCAGGGAGACCACGCCCAGCAGGTGCTGCTCGGAGTCCAGGACGTAGGCGGAGTAGACAGTCTCCACCTGCTCGCGGGCCTGCCGGCGCAGGTAGCCGAGCGCCTCGTCGATGCTCATCTCCGGCCGCACACGCACGAAGCGCGGGTTCATCAGGCCGCCCGCGGCGTCCTCGGCGTAGGCCAGGAGCACCTGCACCTCGCGGCGGGAGGTGTCATCCAGCAGGGCGAGACAGGCGGCGTGTTCCTCGACGGGGAGGCTCTGGATGACGTCCGCGGCGTCGTCCGGGGGGAGCACGCGCATCCAGATGCGCCGCTCGCTCGGGGTGAGGGCCTGGAGAAGCCCCGCCTGGTCATTCGAGGAGAGGGAGAGGAAGAAGTCGTCCGCGCTCGACGGCGGCAAAAGCCGGAAGCCCTCCACCCGGTCTCGAGGTGCGAGCACGGGCCACGCGTCGCGCAGCTCGTCCTCGTGGATGGGGTCCGACTCGGGGGCCACGGCTCGCCTCCCTGCGCGCACGGGCCGGAGGCCGGCCTCGCACTGGGGACGCGTTCAAGCACGGCGCCCGAGGCGTGGAAACCTCAAACGCCCGCTGGAGGACACCCGCGAGCACGAGTGTGAACCCGCGCGCACGAGCCGTGACGAGTCCTTCACGGGTTCGGACAGGAACCCGTATCCCCTCCAGGTTGAACGTCCTCGAAGGACCGACTCGACCCGCGGCCGTCCTACCGTTTCCGTGCGTCACGCCCCGTCATCAGCGCGGTGGGCGCCAGCTCGACGGTGAAGCCCTCCGCCGTCAGCGCCACCGACTCCACGCTCCGCAGCGCGCTGAAGGCGAAGCCCGCCTGCCCCTCGACGGCCAACGCGGCCTGCGCCGAGCCCGGCAGCTCCACGCCCGTCACCGCCAGTCCCGCCGTGCTCCCCACCGCCGCGGCCGCCAGCATCACGAAGACTCGCGCCGCGTTCTCTCCCAGCACGTCCCCGTACGCCTCACCCGCCGCGCTGAGTTCCTCGAACGTGCGCGCCGCATCCACCCTCCGCACCATCACCACCCACGCCTCCAACGCCCGCCACACCGTGTCCACACCCAGGTACGCAATCGCCGTCGCCGTCAGCAACGACGCCAACCCCTTCGACAACGGCTCCGGCAGCGACCACAAGAGCAGGTACATCGCCACCGACGCCGTCAGCGTCGCCCGGACCGCGTGTGGATTCGCCAGGCCCTCCAGCGCCTCGTCCGTCTCCTCCCAGACCCCTTCCATCGCGATGGCCAGCGCCAGCGCGTACCTGCCATCGCTCCCCAACAGCGGCCCCTCCTCCAGCAGCCGGAGACAGTCGCCGCCCTGATGCTCGCGCTCACACCAGCGGCCGTAGTCACGCGTCAGCACCTCGTCCGCGTACGACTCCAGCAACTGGGGCGCGGCCGCATCACCCCCGTCCCCCACCGGGACGAGCCTGCGCCCTTCATACAGATACACCCCGCCGCGCTCCGGTACGCCGAAGCGCTGTCGCGCGTCCCTCAAGGGATGCTCGAAGGGCCTCACGTCCCGCGCGAGCTTCGCCACCGCCTCCTCGAACGCGTCCTCATCCAGCTCCACCGGAGCCGCGTCTTCGTCCTCTCGTGGAGTGTGGACCCGAGGCGAGCCCGTGCCCGTGTCCAGACGGACCACCCGGGTCGACGAGCAACCCGTCACCCCGAGCAACAACAACCACCATACCAATGCCCTACCACGACCCATCGCAGCCCTCCGGCATGGGGCGCCAAACCACCTGAGTGGTCTTCACCCATACCAATGCGCTCCGACATTTCGCGGGGGCAGGACTCGCTCAGCGCGAGGGCATCAACTCAAGGACCTCGGCAGCAGGACGTGGAAGACGCTGCCCTCGCCCGCGCGGCCCGCTGACTCCGCCCAGAGGCGTCCTCCGTGGCGCTCGACGATGCCTCGCGCGATGGCCAGCCCCAGCCCCAGTCCGCCGTAGGCCACGCCATGCGCGCGACTGAAGCGCTCGAAGATGCTCTCCAGCTGGTCCGCGGGAATCCCCAGCCCGTGGTCCGCCACCTCGGTGTGAATCCACCCCGGCTCCGCTCTCGCCACCAGCCGGATGACGCCTCCGTCCGGCGAGTAGCGCAGCGCATTCGACACCAGGTTGCTGAACACCTGGTCCAACCGCTCCCCGTCCGCGCGCAACACCAGGTCCTCCGGCACGGACACCTCCAGGCTCCGTCCCTCCGGCAGGGGCTGGAAGTGCTCCACCACGTCTCGCAGGAGCACGCCCATGTCCACGTCGCTCTCGTCCAGGCGCAGCTCGCCGCGCTGCAAGCGCCCCATGTCCAGCAGGTTCTCCACCAGCCGCGCCATGCGATTCACGCTGCGGTGGATGCCCGCCAGCGCCCGGTCCACCTGGGGCGGCGTCTCCGCCGCCGCCTTCATTCTCGCCAGGTCCGCGTAGCTGCGCGCGGCCTGAAGCGGCGTGCGCAGCTCGTGCGCCGCCATGGTGAGGAACATGTCCTTCGCCTCGCTCGTCGCCCGCAGGGACTCCACCGCGCGCCGCGCGTCGTCGATGTCCGTCGCCGTCGATATCCACCCGACGAGCCGCCCCACCTCGTCCCGCTCCGGCAGCGTGCGACAGAGGAACCACCGGAACTCTCCGTCCGTCGCGCGGCGCAGCCGATACTCCTGCTCCTTCGGACGCCCCGAGCGCTGCAAGGCATTCCAGGTGAGCTGCACGCGCCCCACGTCCTCCGGATGGAAGCAGCGCAGGTTCTCCTCGCGCTGGCGCCCCTGCTCGGGTGACAGCCCCGCGTAGTCCAGCCAGCCCCGGTTGGCGTAGCTGATGGTGCCGTCCGCCAGCAGCGCCCAGACGAACTGGGGCATGGAGTCCAACACCCGGCGGAACCGCTGCTCGCCCTGTCGCTCCAGCACCCGCCGCTCACGCTCCCACAGCGCCGCCTCCTGCAACTGCAAGGCGCGCTGACGCAGGTGGAGCGCGACGAAGGCCTCCGCCTTCCAGCGCAGCACGTCCGGATGGAACGGCTTCACGACGTAGTCCGCCGCACCCGACGCATAGCCGTGCACCAGGTTCGACTCGTCGCGCCCGTGCGCGGTGAGGAAGATGATGGGCGTGTAGCGGGTGCGCTCTCGCTGCCGGATGATGCGGGCCGTCTCGAACCCATCCATGCCCGGCATCTGCACATCCATGAGGATGAGCGCGAAGTCCTCGCGCAAGAGACATCGCAGTGCCTCCCTCCCCGACGACGCCTTCACCAGCCGCTGTCCCATCGGCTCGAGGATGGCCTCCAGCGCGAGCAGGTTCGATGCGTGGTCGTCCACGATGAGGATGCGGGTGCTTTGTGGCTCCACCTGGACGGGAGCGCGAGGGGTGAGCTGCTCGGTGCCTTCCAAGGCCGGTCCTCCCTTCTCTCCCGAGGTCCCCTTCGCTTAATCAGCGCGGCCCCGATGATCAGCCCCCCACGACACCTCGGCCCGCCCAGCCCCTGACGACACAGGGCCCGGACGCCCGGTCGCCCTCCTCACGGAGAAGCACGAGGATTCCACCGGTTCAGTCTCAAAGGTATGGAGCCAGGGACGCGGTGGCACGCTCCCCCGTCATGTCGACGGGCGCGTGGCCAGGGTCCGAGCGACTGGGCGGCGATGCGCCGAAGGCCCCGTGGCTCCACGGCGCGGCTCGTGGAGGGCGCCCGCATGCCGCCCTTCCCTCCGAGCCACCCCTCGCCGTGCGGACTACACCACCGCGCGCTGAAGCATCAGCGCGAGCATGTCCGCGCTTCTCTCGCTGCTGAACTGCGTCTCCACCTTGCGACGGCCGGCCTCACCCAGGCGCTCGGCTTCCTTCGGATTCCTGGCCACCTGCTCCAGCTTCTCCGCGAGAATCCGAGGCTCCTGCGGCGGCACGAGCAGCCCGTCCACGCCGTCGTCCACCAGCTCCTTCACGCCGCCCGCGCCCGTCACCACCACCGGCGCGCGCATGGCCATCGCCTCCATGATGGCCACGCCCAGCGGCTCCTGGAGGCTCGCCAGCGCGAAGATGTGCGAGCGCTCGATTTCGCCCCGCACCTTGTCCTCGCTCACCGCGCCCAGCAGCGTCACCGCGTCGCCCAGCTTCGTCTCCGCGAGCTTCGCCTCCAGCACCTTGCGGTACGTGGTGCCACCCGCCTCGTCCTCGCCTGCAATCGCGAGCCGCGCGTCGATGCCCTTCGCGCGCAGCATGCCCACCGCGTCGATGAGGTCCGCGTGCCCCTTGCACGGGTTGAGACGGCCACACGAGAAGATGCGCAGCGGGCCCTCGCCCGTCCACGCCGAGTACGGCACCGTGCGGTTGAACTTGCCCAGCTCCACGCCCATGGGCGCCAGCTCGATGCGCGGCGGCAGGTGCCCCGCCAGCTCCTGGTTCACTTCCCCCAGCAGCTTCTTCGTGATGACGAAGGCGAACTTCGCGTGGCGCCACTTCTCCTTCTGGTTCGGCCCGTAGTCGTCCAGCGGACCGTGCAGCGTCATGCTGTACGTCAGCCCCGACAGGAGGTTCGCGAACAGCGCCACGTGCGCCGCGTTGGCACATGAATGCACATGCACGTGCGTCCACCCGCGCTCACGCGCCAGCGCCGCCAGGCGCCCACCCATGACGGCGAAGGCCAGGAGCTGCGCGCGCCCCTTCGCGTCCAAGCCCTCCGCGCGAGCAATGGACGCCAGACAACGGGCCCATCCCGTGGGCATGGCGCGAGCCACCTCCGCCGCCGCCTTGGCCACGCCCAGGGCCCCCGGAGGTGAGAGGTACTCGGTGCGAGCCATCGCCTCCTGCGCCCAACTGTGCGAAATGATGCGCGCGGGCGGAGGACGGGTGGATACCAGCTCCGGCGTCACGCCCTTGCCCGGCAGCGCCTGAAGCTCACGCCAGAAAAAGATGTGGGTCTGTCCGGGAAACTCAGGGATGAGATAGCCAATCTTCTGCACGAACTTTCCATAACACGCCCGCCCCCACGCCCGGGCGGCGGGCCCCGGAATCACCGGGGGCAGGTCGATAGACACCCGCTCCCCCGCCCGCCCGGGCAGGTCGTTGGGCCGACGCCATGCGTTGCGCTATACCGGGCGGCGCTCCATGGCCGATTCCAGCGCACCCTCCACTCCCTCGGACGCCGAGGTTTCCGACGGCACCGTGCCGTCCCCGGCGCTTCAACGGCTGTGGTTCGCCCTGGAGCGCACCGGCTGGGCCTGGCTCACCGCTGTCTCTTATACCCATCTGAC
>NZ_VIFM01000285.1 GCF_006636215.1 Myxococcus llanfairpwllgwyngyllgogerychwyrndrobwllllantysiliogogogochensis
GGGGGAGGGAGCGGGGGCAGGATGATGACGCCCACCTGAACGGCCTTCCACGCGGCGGTGACGGAGGCGATGGTCGCCGCGTCGTAGCCCAACTGGGCGGCGGCCTGTTCCGTGGCGACCTTCGCCGTCTCGAAGCGGGAGGACGGAGTCAGGAGGTCCACGTTCGCCTTGTAGAAGATGCGGGCGGCCTTCTCGATGCCGATGCCTTCCACGAAGGGCCAGTCCGGATGGCTCGGGTGATGGCCCCCCTGGGAGAGCAGATAGAACGCCAGGTTGGCGATGCCCGAGCTGTAGTGGACGTCGACACCCGAGCTGTAGTCGGCGTAGTCATCCAGCGACTCCCCATCCAGCTTGGGGTTGAACAGGTAGCGAAGCGCGTCCCCGGGGGTCTCCGGTGTCCAGACGTCCTCGCCAATCATGAACGTCCCCTCGTCGATGACCTTGCCCTCCGAGTGCCACTCACACACGGCGCCGAAGATGTCGGAGATGGCCTCGTTCAGGCCGCCGGACTCGCCGGAGTAGATGAGGTCCGACTCGTGCTCCGTCACCGCATGCGTCAGCTCATGGGCCGTGATGTCGACGGCATAGGGCAGGATGGAGGCGGTGGTCCCGTCGCCGTCGCCGAACACCATCTGCACACCATCCCAGTACGCGTTCACATAGTTCACCCGGTGGTGAACGGTGGTGATGAGCGCGGCGCCCGCGTTGTCGTAGGAGTCGCGGTTGAACAGCTCCTTGTAGCAACGCCAGACGGCGCCCGTGTTGTCATAGGCCGCGTTGACGACGGGGTCGAGGACCGGCGGTTGTCCCTCCATGCGGCTCGGGGTGCCGGGAAGGCCGGGTCCGTTTTTGCCGTCGTAGACCCGGCGGTTCAGCGCGCCGTGGAGGTTGGTGATTCGCTCGAACACGTCGCCCGAGCGTGCGTTGACGAGCACCGTGTCATCCACGCGCTCACCCCCGCGTGTCTCGCCCGTCATGCGCAGCCGGTAGGCGAGCAGGAGCTGTCCGTCATCGCGCCAGTAGACGAGCTCGGGCTTGCCCACGAGGGTGGCCTCGGGCGGCGAGGCCCGGTCCTTCCGGGCCTCCTCCTCCGCGAGCTCCATGGAGACGCTGGCGCCCTCGGGGGCGGGCAGGTCCGTGCGCGCGTCACCGTTCGCGGCGAAGACCTGGCCATCGCGAGCATGCAGCCTCAGCTCCGCGCCCATGACCTCCACGCCGTTGACTCGCACCCCGTAGCGGAAGTGCGCCTCCCCGTCGAAGCCGACGTAGGCCTTCTTCAGGAAGAGCTGCTCGGGCTTCACCTTGAACAGCGGCGCCACCCGCGCGAGGACCGGCGCCAGCGTCGCGGGCTGGAGCCCCCGGAGGGCGTCGGCGCTCGTCGGCGCGGCGCCGAATGGCCCGTTGACGAAGGTGGGAACCCGGTCCTGGTCCACGGCGATGACCTGGTGCGCGCCGGTGAGCGCCTCCGAGGACTTCTTGCTCACCGCGTCCTTGCCTTCCTTCGGCGTGGTGGCCTCGGTGCAGGCTCCCAATGTCAGGCATAGCAGCGTGGCACCTATGACTCCGCGACCTCTCTTCAAGAGCATGCGCTTCCCCCAGCCGGATGATGAGGTCGTCATGTTGACGCCAAAGGCAGCTCAGTGACAAGGCGCACCCCGACTTCATCGCGATTCACGCAACAGGCAGGTCTGGACCTACCCCGCGAGAGCTCCCCATCGATGTCAGTCTTTGTTGGCGGAGTGGGAGGCGATGGCGCGACGCGTGTGACAGTTCACGTCACTCCATGCCAGGACTTGAGGACCACCCGCCAGGTCTCATGGGGTGGCCGGAAATGCGACGGCCCACCCGCCGAGGCTTCACGCCTCCGGACCGGGTGGGCCGTCTTGCATCAGGTCGGTTCAGCTCAGCGGTAGGTGACGACGACGGACGCGTTGGCGTAGCCGCCCTTCGCGCCGTAGAGCAACACGTAGTACTTGCCACCCTCGACGTACTTGAGGTCGCAGCGCTCCGCGTTGGTTTCCTTCATGCTTCGGCAGTCGTAGTCGCTGTGGGTGGGGATGGCGCCGCGACGGACGTAGAGGTCGGCGTTGCCCGTACCGCCCTCGACGCGCACGGTGACGTTGCGATAGCCGCCCTCGGGGGCCTCGGGAATCTGGACGAAGAAGCCGTGGGTGTCGTTGGTTGCGCCGGACAGGCCACCCACCACCACGTTGGGCTCGAGCGGGAAGAAGCCGCCCTGGTACGTCATCACCAGCGACGCATTGGCGTAGTCAGTGAAACCGTTGACCATGAAGTAATACTTGCCGGGCGTCGGATTGGCGAAGATGCACGCCTCGTTGTTGGTGGAGAGGTAGGGGCGGCAGTCGTAGGAGCCCGTCGTCGGGTAGTTGCCGACGCGGACATAGAGGTCCGCGTCGCCCGTTCCACCCGACTGGGTGAAGCGCAGGTTCGTCGCGCCCTCGGGCACCTCACCCCAGCCATACTCCTTGGTGGTGCGGGCTCCGGAGAGGACCACGGGGATGTTGCGCACCAGCTGGCGCGGATTCGGGGGCTCGAAGATGACGCCCACCTGCACGGCCTTCCACGCCGCGTTGACGGAGGCGATGGTCGCCGCGTCGTAGCCCAGCTGCGCGGCGGCCTGCTCCGTCCCGGCCTTCGCCGCGTCGAAGTTGGTGCCGGGGAGGAAGAAGTCCAGGTTCGCCTTGTAGAAGATGCGGGCGGCCTTCTCGATACCGATGCCCGCCACCGCCGGGCGCGTGGGGAAGCGCGGATGCGTGCCACCCTGCGCGAGGAGATAGAACGCCAGGTTGGCGATGCCCGAGCTGTAGTGGACATCGACGCCGGAGGTGTAGTCGCCGTAGTCATCCAGCGAGTCCCCATCCTGCGTGGGGTTGTTCATGTAGCGAAGGGCATCCCCCTCGACGTCGGGCGTCCAGACGTCCTCGCCCACGAGGTACGTTCCGGCATTGATGGTCCGCGCCTCCGCGTGCCATTCACACACGGCGCCGAAGATGTCGGACATGGCCTCGTTCAGGCCGCCGGACTCGCCGGAGTAGATGAGGTCCGAGTCGAACTCCGTCACGGCGTGCGTCAGCTCGTGGGCCGTCACGTCCAGGCTGAGGGCCAGGTTGAGGGAGGTGGTGCCGTCGCCGTCGCCGAACACCATCTGCGTCCCATTCCAGAACGCATTCACATAATTCACGCGGTGGTGAACGGTGGCGATGAGCGTGGCGCCCGCCCTGTCGTAGGAGTCGCGGCCGAACAGGTCGTTGTAGCAATTGTAGACGGCGCCCAGGTTGTCGTAGGCGGCGTTGACGATGGGGTCCGCGACGGGCGGGTCTCCTTCGTTGCGGCCCACGGTGCCGGGAAGGGTCGTGGTGTTGCCACCGTCATAGACCCGGCGGACCAGCGCCGAGTGGATGTTGGTGTAGCGCTCGAACAGGTCCCCCGAGCGAGCGTTGACGAGCACGGTGTCGTCCACCGGGGTGCCGTCCTTCTGCTCGCCCGTCATGCGCATGCGGTACGCCAGGAGGTACTGGCCGCTGTCGAGCCAGTAGACCAGCTCCGGCTTGCCCTCGATGGCGGCCTTCGGCGGGGAGGCGCGGTCCTTCTGGGCCGTCTCCACCGCCAGCTCCGCGGAGACATTGGCGCCCACGGGCGCGCGCAGGTCGGTCCGCGCGTTTCCGTTGGCGGCGAACACCTGGCCGTTGCGAGCGTGCAGCCGCAGCTCCGCGCCCATGATCTCCACGCCGTTGAGGCGCACGCCATAGCGGAAGTGCGCGTCCCCGTCGAAGCCGACATAGGCCCGCTTCAGGAAGAGCTGGTCGGGCTTCACCTTGAACAGGGGGGCGACGCGCGCGATGACGGGCGCCAGCGTCTCCGCCTGGACACCCCGGACGGCGGCGACACTGGTCGGCGCCGCGCCAAACAGACCACTGACGAAGGTGGGGGTGGAGTCCTTGTCGACGGCGAGGACCTGGTGCTCACTCGAGAGCGCCGCCGAGGCCTTCTCGGTCACCGCATCCTTCGCATCCTTGGATGTGTTGGCCTCCGTGCAAGCCCCCAATGTCAGGCTCAGCAGCGTGGCGCCTACAACTCCGCGACCTCTCTTCACGAGCATGCGATTCCCCCAAACGAATGATGAGGTCGTCATGGTGAAGCCAAAGGCATCTCAAGAACAAGTCGACAGCAGCAACTTCATTGCATTTCCCGCAATAAACGTGAAGTGTGACATTTTCTGTCACAGTCTTCCAGGTGTTGAGAGTCTGGGTGATGCCCGTCGGTGAGGGTCTATCGACGCGGGTTCGTAGGGACCCCTGTGTTAATGTGCGAGGTATGACGACGGTTGGCAACAGCCTTCTTGCCCTGGCGGGCACCTGGCGGTGAGTTCCGTCCGGGAGATTCGCGCCGATTTCGACCGGGTGTCCATGGTGGTCTACCAGGCCTATCCGGACGCCATCGCGGACGTGGCGGTGAGACAGCAGAAGTTCGGCCCGCCGTTCTCAGTGGGTCGGATGACGTGGATCAAACCCAGCTTCCTGTGGCTGATGCACCGCTCGAATTGGGGCCGCAAGAGCGGCCAGGAGCGCACGCTCGCGGTGCGCATCCGACGCAGTGGGTGGGAGGCGGCGCTCGGTGAGGGGGTACTCACGGGGTATGAGCCCAAGGCCCATGGCACGCCGGAGGCCTGGCGACAGGCTTTCGAGCGCGCGTCCGTCCATGTCCAGTGGGACCCGGAGCGCACGGTGCGGGGGGCGGGGCTCCCTCACGACAGCATCCAGGTGGGCCTGGGGCGCGGCATCATCCAGCGCTTCGTGGAGGACTGGGTGGTTTCCATCACAGACCTGACGCCGCTGGTGCAGAAGCTGCGCAAGCACCTGGACGAGGGGCACGCGGACCAGGCCACGCGCCTGCTGCCCAGGGAGGCCGTCTATCCGGTGCCCGTGGAGCTGGTGCGTCGGCTGGGCATGTGACGCGGGGGGCACGACGCCTGGACTGCCTGGCGTCCTGCCCTCCCGCGACAGGAGCTCCACGCTACCGGCCGAGCGTGTCCTTCATCACCGTGAAGTAGTCGGCGGGATAGACAATCTCATAGCCATAGAAGCCATAGGATTGGGTGCTCGCGCCGACGGTCAGGTTCTGGAGTTCGTCGTAGCGACGCGTGGCGAGCGCGCCCCACGTGGCCTGGGTGTCGAACCAGGCGGGGTTGCTGATGCGACCCGCGGCGAGCTCCTGCTTGTACAGGCGGTCCAGATAGGCCAGCGGGTAGAGGATGTGGTGGTCGCCGCCGTCGTAGCCGCGCTGCGCTTCTGAGTACACGAAGAATTTGCGGGTGCTGTCGTAGCCATACTTGACGACGTAGTTCATGCCCTGGAGCAACATGTCCACCATCTGGGCGTGACTCACGCCGGAGGGCTTGCCCGCGGCGGAGAACAATACGTCGGCCTGATGAAACCTGATGAGGTTGCCCATGAAGGCCCCCGCCATCCAGGGGTTCGTCCCAGTGGCGTTGAACCCGGCGTTGTTGTCCATCTTGGTCATCGTCCAGTAGCCCGTTCCCTGGGTGGCATCATTCACGCCCAGGACGGTGTTGGAGACGGTGTTCGTGGCCGGGTTGAAGCCCACGTGATTGCTCGGGGTCCTGAACCACTCGACGATGTAGGCGGCCAGGTGGCCCGCCACGTCCTTGTGGTACGTCGCATCTCCCGTCACTCGCACGTACTCATTCATCACATAGAGGGGCCAGCCATAGTCGCGCTCGGCCTCGCGGTACCGGTCCGCGAACTTGAACGGGCGCTTGAAGAAGTGCGGGGTGACGAACTTCCACCAGTTGGCGATCTCCGTGAGCACGTCGAGCGAGCGCTTGTCGCCCGTGAGCAGGTAGAGATTGCTCATGCCGCTGACGTGCGCATGGCCCCAGTGCAGGTTGCGGACCTGGTGGTCGATGTTTTCATGGTTGATGGCATGCACCTCGCCCGCGGGCTGCGGCGCGCCGCCCGTGGCCCAGTAGCCCGCGCGGGGCCCATGCGACACGTCGATGTCCATGAAGTGACGGGTGCTGATCTCCCCGAGCTGGAACCAGCGAGCGTCTCCGCTGCGCAGGTACTGCGTGAGGAAGTTGTTCGCGCCGACGTGGGTGTCATTGTAGAAGCTGGGCACGTAGACGCCATTGACCTCGAGCGCCCAGCCCGCGCGCAGCCGGTCGCCGTAGTCACGCCAGCCAAACATCGTGGCGTTGCCGTCGGACTGCTCGATGCTCCGCTCGTAGATGTCACGCATCAGCATGTTGTCGTAGCCCTTGTTGGTGCTGAGCTGGGGCGTGGGCGTCAGGTCGCCGAAGACACCTGACGTCGAGTACCAGGCCGGGGTGGCCGTCAGCTCCAGGCGGTGGCGCTGATAGCTGTCGTTGGCCGTGTGCAGCGCGCTGGTGGTGGGCAGGCCGGTGCTCGAGGCGAGCCGAAGCTGGTACGTCTTCGCGCCACCTGGGCGGGCGAAGTACATGCTCTGCGCCCGGATATAGCGAGTGCCGGACAGCGTGGGCTGCGTGGTCTCCGCGGTGCCGCCGCGTGCGGGGAAGAGGGAGGCGGTCAGGGTGTTGCCGTTGATGCTCAGCTCGCCCGGGAACTGCTGCCAGAAGTCCCGGACCATCAAGGCCAGGTGACGGCTGCCGGAATCCAGGGCGACCCAACCGGCGGCCTTGGCGCCTGTGCCCACGCCGCTGTAGTTGAACGTGTGGCCCAGGTCGACGCCGTTGTTGAAGGTGAACTCTCCCTTCTGGAGCAGGAAGTGCTCTCCGGAGACCTTGGCGGCATAGGCGGCGCCGCTCTCACCGCCGAAGCGGTAGTCGGCCGCGCTGTCGGAGAGGTAGGTCCAGCGCAGGCCCAGCGCCTTGCCGGCGATGGCGAACGACGTG
The DNA here is from genome assembly GCF_006636215.1 of Myxococcus llanfairpwllgwyngyllgogerychwyrndrobwllllantysiliogogogochensis. Classification (GTDB taxonomy): domain Bacteria; phylum Myxococcota; class Myxococcia; order Myxococcales; family Myxococcaceae; genus Myxococcus; species Myxococcus llanfairpwllgwyngyllgogerychwyrndrobwllllantysiliogogogochensis. Next base: position 6,914 of record NZ_VIFM01000285.1, read on the forward strand.
GGGTTGGTCTGGACGTTCGGCTCCAGGCGGTCGTCGATGACGGAGACCTCGATGTCGACCTTGTCGGAGCCCTGGAGGGCGTAGTAGCGGACCAGGTACTTGATGAGCTTCGCGCCGCTGCCGTTGGTGAGGGAGCCCTGGGCCTTGATGACCGCGCGCATCGGCCCGTTCTCTTCCACGGTGACGACCGCGTCGGTGGCCGCGCCAGCGGTGTACTCCAGGTTGTCGTAGGCGTTGACCATGAACAGGTCTCCGCCGTTGAGGAGCTGCTCGCCCGCTTCGAACGTGCCGTTGGTGTTGGTGTCCCGCCAGAGCTTGTTGATGACGCCCTTGTTGTTGACGGCGAACTTCACCAGGCCCGTGTCGACGGTGAGCTCGGTGGTCGGCGTGCTGCTGATGGCCACGTTACGGGGCAGGGCGGCGCGCACGACGCCAGGGCCATAGGCGACGCGGTAGGAACGCGCTTCGCCGAGGTCGGCGACGAGGTGGACGAGGGCTACCTTGATGGAGCCATCCGGCCAGCGCGAGATGGCGTCGAACTGGGCGGGAACTTCCTGGCTGCCGTCACCGGTCTCCAGCCGCAACTCGGCGATGTTCGACAGGGCTCCCTTGGGGAGGGGGACGCCTGTGCGCACGGGCGTCTTGTCGGCGATGGGGCCGGAGGCGAGGCTCAAGGGGATGTATTGGGTGCCCGCGACAGTGACCGGGGTAAAGCTCCCCTGCACGGTGGTGTCGGCGTCGAGGGTGATGGCGCAAGTCTCCGTGCCCGTGCAGCCGCCGCCGCTCCACCCACCGAAGGCGTACCCCGTGTCAGGCGTGGCGGTCAGCGTGACGGCGGTGCCCTTGGTGAACGAGGCCAGACAGGTGCCGCCGCACGAAATGGCGGCGGGGCTGGAGGTGAGGGTGCCCGCGCCCAGGCGCGTGAGCGTCAACTGGACGGTCGTGTCGTCCCCCCCAGGAGGTCCTTCGGGAGGTGTAGGTGTGTCACTGGTGCAACCGAGGAGTAACGAGGCCGTGAGGGCCAGGGCCCGCCAGTTTTCTCTGCGGATGAGAGTTGTCATTGCGTCCAACAGAGCAATCGTCAGACCAAGGGCGCGACATGCGGGGCTTCCCTGCGGGGATGCATGTTGCCTCGCGCGAGGAGCCGTGCCCCTGTGGTGGACAGCACCCACTGATCTGTGGGGCCGTGCCCCCGGCAAGGCAGAGGGGCGGAGGCACGGTTTCGCAGGGCGAACGGCCAATCCCCCGCTGTGCCCTCGGCAATGTCGCCATGGAGTCACGGTCGCCAACGTGCGGCGTTCGAGGTCACCGGGCGGAATCCAGCGGGTTGTCCTCGTGTCCTCCCCGATGCCCGTTCACAGGTGCCTGTACTCCTCGCCCAGCCAGGTGCTCCCCGCCCGCGGTGGCGATACGCTGGCGCTCACCCCAGTGAAGGGCACCGGGACTGGCATCTCAACAGGAGCAGGGGGACTGATATGGGAATCACGATGTCGCCGCAGGAATACGCCACGGCTTTTCGCCTGCTGGCCGCCACCGCGCGCCACCCCGAGAACATCGCGCGTGTCGTCGAGGAGCGAATGCTCCCAGGTCTTCCACTCCCGCGCACGCTGCTGGACGTGGGCGCCGGGTCGGGCAAGGTGGCCGAGCGGCTCGCGCCACACTTCGGCTCACTCACGCTGCTCGAACCCAATCGCGAGCAGATTTCAGGACTGAAGCTCGACAAGGCAAAGGTCCTCGTCGAGCCGCTGGAGCGCTATGACTCCACCGAGCAGTACGAGCTCGTCCTGTGCTCACACGTCCTGTACCACGTGCCCCTCGCGGACTGGGGCGCCTTCATGGACAGACTGCTCTCGTTCGTCCGTCCCGGCGGCTACTGCCTGCTCATCATGGCCGCCGCCCGTGGGCCCACCTACGAGCTGTGCCGTGACTTCGCGGAGACGCTGAACTTTGGCGAGCTGATGCTGGACACCGTGCGGGGCAAACACCTGCCCCACGAGGTGCTCCCGACGATGAGCGGCTTCGTCGCGCAGACCTTCGAGGAGATGTACACGCTCTGCCGCTTCTTCGTGCTCGAGGGCTGCTTCACCGCGGAGCAGCTCGCGGCCATGAGCCCGGACCAGGCCCGCGAACTCGACCGGAAGCTCCGCCTGCATGCCGAGCGCTGCCGGGGCGCGGACGGCGTGTACCGCCTGGAGCAGGACGAGGACCTTGTCCTCATCCCCAAGCCCTGACGCATGCGCGACGCGCGGAGGCCGCCTGGCACGGCGTCCTCCGCGCGCGCGAGCGTGCTTCAGCCCAGGAGCCGCTCCCCCATGAGGAAGCCCACCGTCATGGCCACCACCAGCAGCGCGCCCTGGAGCTTCGGCGGAGCGGGCAGGGGAATGTCGAGCAGCCGGCACCCCGCGCCAATGATGAGCGCCAGGGCGAATCCCAACAGGGCCAGCATCATGAGCGCGTCCCCTGCGTCTCGCCGGTGGGACCGCCACAGTTGACGTGATTGCGCGCGGGACGGGACGCCAGCAGCTTGTCCGTCAGGGTGTAGCCGCTCGTCATCGCGACGACGAGCAGCGCCCCCACCAGCACCGGCGGCGCGGGCGCGGGCACGCCCAACCAGCGGCAACCAAAGCCAATACCCAGGCCCAGGAGCAGGCCCACACACAGTTTCCAGTTCACGAGTCGTTCTCCAAGGGGGTGAGACGGGGGCTCGTCGGCGCGGCGCCGACGAAGTGACGAACGGACGGCGGCTGGCTGTCCTGGTGGAGCGCGCGCAGCGTGTCCTGCAGCGCCTTCTCCTCATGCGTGACGCGCTCGTGTTGACGCAGGTGTTCCATCCACGAGCCGACGACGAAGTACTCGAGGAAGCGCCCAGGCTCCGCCGTGTCCTCCATGACGTCCCACTGCACGGCACCGTCGCGGCGCCGCGTGCCGCCGAGCTGGTGGATGAGCGGAAGGAACGTCGCGCGGTCCCTGGGGGCGATGCGGTACTCCACGGTGATGAGCACCGGTCCCCGGTCCTGCTCGATGGCCTCGGTCAGCTCCGGCGACGGCCAGTGCGAAGAGGGCGCGGTGTTGCGCGTCATGGCCGCGCTCAGCCGGAAGCGCAGCGAGAAGGCGCCCGCGAGCACCGCCGCCAGGGACGCCGCCGTCAGCGAGACGGGGACTCCGAAGCGCTGGGCCACGGAGCCCCACAGGAGGCCTCCTCCGGCCATGCCCGCGGAGAAAACCACGATGTAGAGCGACAGCGCCCGGGCCCGAACCCACGTGGGAACGGAGACATGGGTGGCCGTCTGGAGCGAGGACAACACGCTGATCCACGCCAAGCCGTTGAACACCATGGCCACGCCCAGCACCTGGAGCAGTCGCACGTGGGCCACGACGAGCATGGTGAGCGCGTAGAGCACCGTGGCGCCGAACACCAGCCGGTCGACCCCCAGTCGCGCACGGAGTCGAGGCAGCAGCACGGCGCCCGCGACGGCGCCCGCTCCGATACACGTCAGCAGCAACCCGTACGTGCCCGCTCCCGCGCCCAGTTCCTTGCGCACGACGATGGCGAGCTGCGCGGGCAGCGCGCTGGCGAAGACGTAGAAACAGGCCGACTTGAGCAGCACGGAGCGCAAGTCACCCGACTTCGACGCGTAGCGAAGCCCCGCGCGCAGGGCGATGCCAAAGGGCTCCGAGGGCAGCGTCGAGACAGTCGCCTCCCTCCGCCAGAGGAGCAGGGCCAGCAGCACGCCCAGGTAGGAGACCGCGTCCAGCGACAAGGCCCAGCCGACGCCGAAGCGCGCGACAATGAGCCCGCCCAGGGCTGGCCCCACCGAGCGCGCGATGTTCATCCCGATGGAGCTGAGCGCCACGGCGGGCGCCAGCAGGGGCCGTGGTACGAGCTCCGCGGTCGTCGCCGCCTGGGCAGGCATCGCCATGGCCGCGCCCGTCCCGAGCGCGAACGTCAGCCCCAGCAGCACCCACTCATTCATCCTGCCGGAGAGCGCGAACCAGGCGAGCGTCGCCGCCATGACCAGCATCCACACCTGCACGGCGATGAGGTAGCGCCGTCGGTCGACGATGTCCGCCAGCGTGCCCGCGACGAGCGCGAACACCACGACGGGCATCGTCGTCGCGGACTGCACCGCGGCGACCATCAACGGGGAGCCCGTCCGCTCGGACATGAACCACGCGGCGGCGACGTCATGGACCCACGTCCCGATGTGGCTGGCCAGGACCGCGAACCACATCGTCCGGAACGAGGAGTGGCGCAGCGGCGCCCACGGGCCGACCTCCGGCGCGGGCACCGCCGGGGCCGCCGCGACGTTCGCCTCAGAAGGCATAGCAGAGGCACCCGAGCGCGCCCCAGAACCCGGTGTCGTCGCTCGTGGGGACCTGGTGGCGCGAAGCGTGAGTCCTGCCATGGCCGTGCATGGCGCAGGAGTCTCCATGCGCGTGCGAGGCCCCCTGGAAGGCGGCCCGGGCCTGGGCGACGGTGCCGCCCTGGTAGCCGCCGAAGCGATTCACCGGAGACCAGTCCGGCATCGGCCGGGGCAGTTGGGGCGCGAGCGGACCGAAGCCGCCATCGCCATGCACCACCTTGCCGCCCACCACCGTGAGCACGCTGGTGATGTCCAGGATGGACGCCTCCGGCACCTGGAAGAAGTCCGACGACAACACGGTGAAGTCCGCGAAGTAGCCGGGCTTGAGCAGTCCCTTGCGCTCCTGTTCGTGGGAGAACCACGCGCTGCCGTGCGTCCACAGGCGCAGGGCCTCCTCGCGCTCCAGGACGTTGTCCTCGCCGTACATCGCCAGCCCGCCCAGCGTGCGGCCGGTGACGAGCCAATACATCGCCACCCAGGGGTTGTAGCTGGCCACGCGCGTGGCATCCGTGCCGGCACCCACGGGCACGCCCAGCTCCAGCATCTTGCGCACCGGGGGCGTGCGGCGGACGGCGTCACGGCCGTAGCGCTCCGCGAAGTACTCGCCCTGGTAGGCCATGCGGTGCTGGATGGCGATGCCACCGCTGAGCGCGCGCACGCGCTCGATGTTGCGCTCGGAGATGGTCTCCGCGTGGTCGATGAGCCAGTGCAGACCGTCCAGCGGCACGTCCCGGTTCACCTTCTCATACACGTCCAGCACCCGGCTGATGCTCTCGTCGTAGGTGGCGTGGATGCGGAACGGCCAGCGCTTCTGGGCCAGGAGGCGCACCACCGACTCCAGCTCGCCTTCCATGCCCGCGGGCAGCTCCGGCCGGGGCATGCGGAAGTCCTCGAAGTCCGCGGCGGAGAACACGAGCATCTCGCCCGCGCCGTTGTGGCGCATCATGTCGTCGCCCTGGCGGGGGGTGAGCATGCCCGTCCAGCGCTCGAAGTCCGCCACCTCCGCGCCCTTCTTCTGGGTGAAGAGGTTGTAGGCGATGCGCACCGTCAGCTCGCCGTCGGCGTGCAGCTTCTGGATGATGTCGTAGTCCTCCGGGTAGTTCTGGAAGCCGCCGCCCGCGTCGATGACGGACGTGACACCCAGCCGGTTCAGCTCGCGCATGAAGTGGCGCGTGGAGTTGAGCTGGTACTCCGGGGGCAGTCGGGGCCCCATGGCGAGCGTCGCGTACAGGATGAGCGCGTTGGGGCTGGCCAGCAGCAGGCCCGTGGGATTGCCGCGCGCGTCGCGCTCGATGCGTCCGCCCGGCGGGTCCGGCGTCTCCTTGCCGTAGCCCACCGCGCGCAGGGCGGCGCGATTGAGCAGCGCCCTGTCGTACAGGTGGAGGATGAAGACGGGCGCCTCCGGCGCGGCCTCGTTGAGCTCCTCCAGCGTGGGCAGGCGCTTCTCGACGAACTGGTGCTCGCTGAAGCCTCCCACCACGCGGACCCACTGCGGCGCCGGAGTGCGAGCCACCTGCTCGCGCAAGAGCGCCATCGCGTCCGCCAGCGAGCGCACGCCGTCCCAGCGCAGCTCCAGGTTGTAGTTGAGTCCTCCGCGAATCAGGTGGATGTGGCTGTCATTGAGGCCGGGAACCAGCCGCCGCCCGCCCGCGTCGATGACCCGCGTCCCCGGTGCGGCGAGCGCCATGATGGTGGCCTCGTCTCCCACGGCCTCCACGAGGCCTCCGGAGATGGCCAGGGCCTGGGCCTCCGGATGGTCCCGGTCCAGGGTGGTGATGCGGGCGTTGCGGACAATCAGGTCGGCCATGGGGGTGCTCGTGCGCGGAGGAGGGGGCGGACAACGACACGACGACGGACGCGGCCCGGGGGGCTGGGGGCGCGTGTCCATCGCCGGGGTGTGACGGAAAGCGGGACGACGTCAGTGCTGGCCGCCCTCGGAGGCGTTGAACATGGACTTGGCGTACTGGACGCCCAGGCCGTAGCCCCCGCCGTTGCTGGTGGCGATGCCCGTGGTCAACGCGTAGGTGGCGCCGCGCGCCCAGTCCCGCTGGAGCTCCAGCAGGTACTGGAGGCTGGTCATCGGCATGGCGCCGGCCTGAACCATGCGCTGCACCGCGCGCTCGTGGGCCTCCTCGGAGATGTCCCCGCTGGCGTCGGTGATGACGTAGACCTTGAAGCCCTGGTCGATGGCGGACAGCACCGGCCCGACGATGCAGACGCCCGTCCACAGGCCGGCAATCACCAGCCGCTCCTTGTCGAAGCGGTTGACCTGCTCGGTGACCTGCGGGTCCTCCCAGGCGTTCATCGTGGTGCGGTCCACGACCCTGGCCTCGGGGAAGACCTCCTTGATTTCAGGGAACAGGGGCCCCGAGAAGCTCTTCTCCGCGACGGTGGTCAGGAGCGTGGGAACGCGAAAGCCCGAGGCCGCCTTGGCGATGAGCGCGGTGTTGTTGCGCAGCAGCGAGATGTCGATGGAGCGCGTCGCGAAGGCCATCTGCGACTGGTGGTCCACGAGGATGAGCGCGTGGTTGTCGGGGGTGAGCAGGTTCTTGCCGGGGGTGGGACTGGCGTTGGGCATGGGGC
>NZ_VIFM01000286.1 GCF_006636215.1 Myxococcus llanfairpwllgwyngyllgogerychwyrndrobwllllantysiliogogogochensis
ACACGTGTATAAGAGACAACACCAGGACCGCGTCGAACTCCAGGCCCGCCCTCGACACGGGTGCGGGAGACAGCCCCAGTGTCTCCACCGCGCGCAGCAACTCCAGCCCACAGCGCACCGCGCGCAGCGGGTCGTCTCGACGCGACACCGGCAGCCCGAAGGCGAGGCTCCAACGAGACTCGGTGAGCTGCACCACTTCGGCTTCGTGTCGCTCGGCGATGGAGGCGACGAGGTCCAGCAGATGGCCCACCGCCTCCATTCCCTCCTCAGGCCCCAGCGCTCGCCGCAGCGCCTCCGCGCCCTCCACCTCCACCGTGACGATGACGAGCTTGCGCCGGAGCGTGCCCGCCTCTCGCCCCCGCATCCTCACCGTGGCCGCTGGGGAAGCAGCGTCGGGCGCCTGGGCCTGCAGTGTCGCCGTGGTGGCGGCCGGGACGTGCGGCTCCGTCGGGGGAGCCTCCGGGTCGATGAGGTGTCCGGAGGTGACCTCGGACACCTCCGAGGCGGGCGCCATCCCGGAGAGCCCGCTGCGCGTCTGGGGCTCAGAGGCCGGGTTGAGCGCGCTGCCGCAGTGAGGACAGAAGCGACTGGTGCCACTGGTGGACTGGCCGCACCGGGGACAGGTCACACTGGAGCCTGTCGCACGCGGCAAGAGGCTGCCCAGGCCCACGGCCGACTCGCGCATCCTCGCGCGGACCACCTCACCCACCAGTCGCTCGGTCGTCGCGGAGACGCCGTCCTCGGGCTTTCGAGGGCTCTCGTCCAGGTACTGCTGGAGCGCGCGTGCGACGTCGGCGCAGCGCTCGAAGCGCTGCTCACGCGGCTTGGCCAGCATGCGCAGGATGATGTTCTCCAGGAGAGGAGAGACACCATCGACGAGCATCGACGGCTTGAGCGCGGGAGTCAGGGCGATGCGCCGCATCGCCTCCGCGGGATTGTCCGTCTCCACCAGCGGGCGGTGCGTCACCAACTCCCACAGCACCACGCCCAGCGCGTACTGGTCACTGCGTCCGTCGAGCGGCTGGTTGCGCACCTGCTCGGGTGACATGTACCGCAGCTTGCCCTTGAGGATGCCGGTGCGCGTTCGGGTGGAGCGATTGCTCGCCTTGGCCACGCCGAAGTCCACCACCTTCGTCACGCCATCCAGCCGCACCATGATGTTCTGCGGACTGATGTCGCGGTGGACCAGGTCCAGCGGCACGCCCTGGACGTCCACGGCCTGGTGCGCATGGTCCAATCCGAGCGCGGCATCACGGATGATTTCCGCGCACACCGCGGGGCTCAGCGCGGCACCCGAGCGCGACGCCGCGCGCGCAAGCCGCCCCAGGTTCTCTCCTTCGATGTACTCCATGGCGATGTAGAAGGTGCCCTCCCACTCGCCGACCTCGAACACGGAGACGACGTTGGGATGGTTGAGGCGCCCCGCCACCCGCGCCTCGTCGAGGAACATCTCCAGCGAACCTTCCTGCTCCAGCAAGTCGGGCAACAGGTTCTTGAGGATGACAGCCCGCTCGAAGCCGCTGACGCCCACCTGTCGCGCCAGGAAGATTTCGCCCATGCCTCCCACGGCGAGCCGACTCAGCACCGCATAGCGGCCGAAGACGAGAGGAACCGAGCCGCGGGCGGACATCATCTCCCTCGCACCGTAGTCAGTGGCCCCGGGCTCCCGCCAGTTCCCTACCCGCCCTTGCGGAACATCTGACACAGGGTGTCGTTTACACCCCCGGCGCGAGCCACCTCAGGCGCGGCATGCTGCCCGTGGGACGAGGCCCAGACGCCAGGGCCAGTGGCTGGACGTAGAGGCCCCGTCGCTCTCGCGTCCACCACGCTCCCGTGCGCCGACGCTCCTCCGCTCCTGTCATCCGGTAGTCATGGAGCACCGCGCGAACCTGCCGGGGCGGCGCGTCCGGGAAGGGATTGCGCTCGAGCAATCCCAGCACCTCGGGAGCGCCTTCCAGCAGTCGAGCCAGGAAGGCGATGAACCAGCTCGGCGGCGAAGAGAGCGCGGCGAACCACATCTGCCAGTCGAGGCGGGGTTGGTGCGGGGCTACCTGCCTCGGCGGCTGGTCGACGTCGCTCACCTTGTAGCGGAAGCGATAGGGCTCCCAGTGCTCGCCGTCGTTGGACCCTTCGACGACGATTTCCGGTCGCTCCACGGTCATCACGCTGAACAGGCCATAGCGATTCACGGAGCGCAGCGGGCGCGCGCAGCCGTGCAGCCACGTCAGGGGACGGAGCACTTGCTCCGGGAGTCGTGCACCTCGCTCGAAGCGCAGGAGGATGTCGGCGGCGCCGAGCAGGAGCAGCGGCGTGAGCAGGACTCCACTCCAGTGCGTCCGCGAGCGCGCCGGAGGAGGTGGGCTCTCGGGAAGGAACGGGAGCATTCGTCGCAAGGCGGCGTCATCGAGCAGCCACACTCCCAACGCCAGGGACTGGAGATTGAAGAAACCGTAGTTGCCCGTGGCGGCGATGGCGGCCTGCAACGCGGAGAAGGCTCCGAAGGCGAGCTGCCTGGGTCGACGGGGTGTGAAGACGAGGAGCGGCACACCGGCTTCCAGCGCGAGCACCATCGCTGTCGAAGCCTTCTGGAGTGGCTCGGGCAGGTGGTGTGCGTACCAGCCGCCGCGCGTGGGCAGGGGCGCTGTCTCGTAGTAGTGCCGACAGGCCGTCAGCTCGCGCCACGTCCTGTCCCCCGACTGCCACTTGCTGACACCCGAGCCGAAGTAGAGACGGAACACGAGCAGTCGGAAGAGGAACACGTCCAATGCACCGGGCGACGCACGGCCCAGACCCGGGCGCAGTCCAGGCGGAGCGGTGAGCGCGGACAGCAGACCCATCTCCAGCAACAGGACGTCCCACTGGAACGAGAGGAACTCCCGGCCCACCGCCGCATAGGAGAGATACAGGCCCCACAACAGGGCCAGCGCGCTGCGGGGCGCGACGTTGAAGAGGACCGCGAGGGAGAGGAGCTGACCCAGCGTGCAGCCCCGCACCAGCGTCGCGTCCGAAGCGCCGAACCAGAACACCGTGGGCAATCGTCGCCAGCGCTCGCGCGCGGGTTCGGCCTGTCGCCGTTCCTCGCTGACCAGGTCCTTCACGGGGCGGATGCCTCGCGAGCCGAACAAACCCAATACCTGTCCTCGCAAGGACGTGAAGGCGATGAGGAACGTGCCTCCCATCAACCGGAGGAAGAGCCAGCGCACCTGGCGGAGGTCTCGCGGTGCCACGGTGCGCCCGAAGAGCCAGCGGTCCACCCGTGATGCCGCGCGACGATTGCGAGCGATGACGCCGTAAGCGGCCTGGGACAGGCCCAGCACTCCGGGCAGCAGACCCACTCTCGCCATGCCGCGCGTCAGCCAGCGGGGCGACCGGGTAAGCGCGCGGAAGACCGCCTCCGCGCCTTGCGACACGCGGCCCGAAGGCTCCACGAGCTGCGTGGCGCGACGCATGTTCCGTCGCGGAATGCCGAGCAGCAGGAGGAGCCAACTACGGCCTGGGAGGAAACGGACGCGGCCTTCGGTGCGCCATGCCCAGCGCGCCACCCAGCGGCGACAGAAGCCGCAGTCGGCGTCGTAGAGCAGCAGCGGTGGCGGACGCGTGAGCCGCCCCCGGGCGGCGACACGTCCGTGCGTGTGTGAACCCACCATGGCTGAAGCATGGAGTCGGCGGGTGGAGTTGGCCGCCCCTTGGCACGGAGGCGGTGGCCGCTCCGGGGCCGGGGTGCCGAGCGAGCAAGCGCGGCATCTCGTGGGAGGCCCTGGACATCGGAGCGGGGTGCCTAGCTTTCACGGCATGAGCGAGCCGAAGGGGAAGGCAAAGCGACTGGTCGAGGTGGCGCCTGGCATCCACCACTGGACCTTGAATGACAACCGCATCGGCGGCACGCGCAGCGATGCCTACGCGGTGGTGGATGACGATGGGGCGGTCATCCTCATCGACCCGCTGCCCATCGACGAAGCGGTGCTGCGGGGACTGGGTGACATCTCCGCCATCCTGTTGACGGCGGGGAATCACCAGCGTTCGGCGTGGCGCTTCCGCAAGGCGTTCGGCGCTCCGGTGTGGGCTCCGGAGAATGCATACGGGTTGGAGGACAAGCCCGACTTCATCTACGTGGCGGGCGACACGCTTCCGGGGGGACTGCTCCCGTTCCACACGCCCGGTCCCGCGGTGGCCATGTACACGCTGTGGATGCAGAAGCATCCGCGAGGCATCGCCTTCATCTCCGACCTGTTGACCCACGAGGGCAACGGCACGCCGGAGTTCATCCCCAGCGAGTACCAGGACGAGCCCCTTCGCACCCGGCAGAGCGTCCAGCGCATCCTGGACCACCTGGCCGTCATAGACATCGTCTGCTTCGCGCACGGAGAGCCCATCCTTTCGGATGGCGCGAATGCGCTGCGGCGTGCGCTGCAGGAAGACATGGACGCTCCCGCCGCGCCGTCGCCCTGAGACTGAAGTCCCCGAGTCACCAACGAGGACGGCTCAGTGCGCGCCCTCGCGAACCAACACGTGGCCGTCCTGGACACCGGGCGGGACGAGGTACAGCGCCTCTCCCGCTTCCGCGCGGTCCAGCAGTGCGCTCAGTGCCGGCAGGTCCGTGACGGCGATGCGCCGCGTGGGCTCCAACGACAGTCGACGCTCCATCGCCTCCGCCACGCGCGCGCCGTCGGATAGGTCCGTCTCATACACGAACGTCCGCTCGCCGTACTCGTGGCCTCCGGGAACACGGCCCACCAGTCGCAAGGGCCCCAGACGCGCGTGGACTCGCACACTCGGATTGTCCCACTGAGCCACGCCACGCAGCCGAGTCGCACGCAGCATGCGCAACGTCAGCGTCTTCACCCAGGCCCCCGCCCCCGTCCCCGGCAGGAAGCTCAACAACGACACGCCGATGAACAGCCCCGGCGTCATCGACGGCGCCGCGTAGTACGCCGCGCCGATGGCCGGCTCCTCATCCGCGAGCCCCAGGTGCGCGCGCAGCTCCGGCTTCAACATCCGCGCGGGACAGCGCAGCAATCCAATCGCTCCCGGCATCAGATACAGATCCGACAACACCCAACGCGGCACCCCAATCCCGCCAAAGGCGAACTGGTTCAACGCCAGATACTGCGTCGCCAGCTCCAGATTGCGCTCAGCGGGCAGATACGTCGCCGGCAACCCCAAGGGCGACAGGTCCATCGACTCCGCGTGTTCACCCGCGCCCAGTGCCATGAGCGACACACCCGGATGCTCGGAGAAGAATGCCTCGGCCTGCCTCGCCAGTGCTTCGGTGTCACGCATCGGCTTCGATGTCCTTCGCCACGGCTGACAGTCTCGCCTCGTCCGGAATCCTCACCGCGCCGTCGTCCACCCACGCCCGCGACACGAGACAACGCGAGGAACCTCCGCCCTTCTCACACAGCTCGCTCATGTCGAGCGACACCACACCCATCCCCAACGCCTCCACCCGCGCCTTCACCGACTCCGGCACCACGGACGGCGCAAGCAAGTCCCTCCCCACCGGCAACCCATTGGTGGCATAGCGACGAATCTCCTCCTCCGTCACTGTGAGCAACCGCTGCTCACCGAAGCGCTCGCGCAGCAGCGCATACGACTCGGCGGCGATGACGTCCGGACACACCAGCATCCGGTCCACGGCGGGCAACGGCAGCAAGGCCATGTTGCCGTGAAACGCGGGCTCACGAACCCGAACCCGCACCACCTCGCCCGGAATCCAGCGCGACGCGGCCTCCAACCCCTCCAGCGTCGTGCGCCCACCCCAGAACAACAACGTGGCCCCGTCGAAGTGCGCCACGTCGCCATGGGCCTCCCAGATGCCCTCGCCCGGCTCCACCACCTCGAACCCCATGCGCCGCGCCAATGAAGCCCAGTGTTCCTTCTCCGCCTGACGGTGCGCGCTCATCATCCGAGGCAACACGAACCCCGGCGCCGCGCCCTCGCGCGCGACCACCTGGCCGCACTCCGCCGCGTACGGCATGCCCGTCAACAGCTCCGACGGCGACGACAGCGCCACCACCGTGCCGCCACGCGCCTCGATGGCCCGCGCCAGCTCCAGCCACTCACGCCGGGCCTTGCGCGCATCCACCTGCCCTGCCTCGCGACTGCGGAAGTTGTTCCGCCCTCGCAACGCCCAGCCTCGCCCCGGGGGCGACATGAGGAAGAGTTCCATGACCCCTCCGCTTCTACCCCTCCCCCACGCATGACCGCCACACCACGTCCCGCCATTGAACGCTGGCGCACGCCTCGTCACATTCGCGCTGGCCCTCCGCACGACGCCAGGACAGGCTGCCCCTCACGTGGACGAGACGAGCCTGCCCGAACCCGAAGCCCTGCGGTCCCTCTTGAAGACCGCCCTGGAACTGCCACCGCTCCAGCCGCATGCGGCGCGGTTGGAGCGCCTCGTGGACGACTACGCGCGCGGCGTCGCGAGCAGGGACGCTCCGCTCGCCGTCGCGCTCGTGGGCGCCACCGGCGCGGGGAAGTCCACCCTCCTCAATGCCCTGGCCGGACAACCCCTGTCCCGCGAGGGCGTGGACCGCCCCACCAGCACCGCCGCCACCGTCTTCGCCCCGGAAGGCGCCGCGGCGGACACCCTCGCCCAGACGGGCGCTCGCGTGGCGCGGTACGTGCCCGGCCCCCAGGCCCTCTGGGGCGGACAGGTGTTCATCGACACCCCCGACCTCAACAGCGTGGCCACCACGCATCGCGACGTGGCTCGCGCCGCGCTGGAGCGCGCGGACGTGGCGCTCGTCGTCATGCACCGGGGCAGCGTCGCGGAGGCCACGCAGGTGGAGTTCCTCGCGGAGTTCGCCCGCCGCCGCGCGCTCGTCTTCATCCTCAACTTCGCGGACGAGCTGTCACCGGAGTCTCGCGACACGCTCAAGGCACAGGTGCGCCGCGTCGCCGCCGAGCAGTTCGGCCTTCCCCCTCAAGACGTCCCCGTCTTCGCCATCAGCGCGCTGTCCGCCAAGGAAGGCCGCGACGTGTCCGGCGAGTTCGGCCCGCTGCTCTTCCACCTGCGCGGACTCGCCACCCAGGCCATCGCCGCGCGCGTGCGACGTGGCAACGCGATGGGCGCCTTGGAGGAAGTGTCCACCCGCGTGAAGGCCGCGCTCGACGAGACCGATGCACTGCTCGCTCGGACTCGCGCCGCGCTGGACTCCGGCCTTGCGAAGGCCTCCGACGGACTGCGCGAGGACTTCGACGCGCGACTGCGCCTGGCCCACGGACACCTCGCGGCGGAAGTGCGGCGACAGGCGGGAGGCCGCTTCTGGGGCCCGGCGGCGTGGGGCCTGCGCCTGTCCCTGTGGGGCGCGAGCGGCCTGGGCGCGGCGGCGCTGGTGAGCCGACGCAGCCTTCCCGCGGGACTCGCGGTGGCGGCGGCCTCCACGGTGGTGGACGCGGTGCGCGGACACACACGCGCGCGGGCCGCGGAAAGCGCGGTGATTGAGCCCTTCGACGACGACTTCGGCGTGGAGTCCGCGGCGCGCACCGCGCTGGCCGAGGCGCGCAGCGTGGCGCGAGCCGGAGGCCTGGAGCCGTCGGTGCTCGGCGTGCCGGATGTGGACGCGATGCTGGAGGAGGTGCGCGCGGCTCGGGCCGCCGCGTGGCGCTACACGGCGACGACGGGCGTGGCGGAAGCGGTGGCGGGCTGGTGGCGCACCGCGCGCTGGCTGGTGCTGCCGCTCATCAACCTGCCGCTGCTCGTGCTGCTGGGACACGTGGGCTACCGCGTGGTGCGTGCCTACGTGGAGGGCCCCCTGTTGCCGCTCGACTACTTCGTCAACGCGGGAGCCCTCTTCGCGCTGCTCGCCGGAGCAGGCGCGATGCTGGCCTCAGCGAGTCTCGCTGGGGCCGCTCGCCGTGCGGGCGCCGGCGGGCGCACGCGCTTCGTCGAGGCCCTGGCCACCCTGGGCGGGCGGCTGGGAGAGGCCGTCGATGATGGCCTTCGCCCCGGGCGGGAGGCCGCGCGGCGCATCCTGGCGCTCCGGTGACATGGACACCACCGGCTGACCCGGCGTGTGCGAGCCCTCCGTCGCGGCCATGAGCGTGTCGCGACCGGACTCTCGGCAGATGGGCGCGGCCACGCGCGTCTCGCGCACCGGGTCTCCATAGCCAGCGATGCGCGCGGGCACGGACGGATTGTTCCAACCCTTGCCCACCTCACGCGCCACCTTGAAGTGCAGGTGCGCGCCACACGCCCAGCCGGTGGAGCCGGAGAAGCCGATGAGCTGCCCCTCCTTCACACTCTCGCCGGGCTTCACCACCACGGCGCTGAAGTGCAGGTACTGCGTCTCCAGCCCGTCCCCATGTGAGAGGACGACGTAGTTGGCGTAGGGCGCGAACTTCTCGTCGCACCCGCCCTTCGTGCTGTCGCCGCGAGCCAGCCGCACTACACCTTCACGCGCGGCGACGATGGGCGTGCCTTCCGGCATCCGGAAGTCCCACGCAAACGTGTCGTTGTGTTGGTGACTGCCTGTGTCGTGTCCCTGGCTCACCGTGTGGATGCGCCCACACGCGAACGGAACGCCGACCTCGGGCATGTCGCCCACAGGGGAGGCAATCGAGTTGGTAACCGCTGGCGCCGTGGCCAGGAGGGAGCCGACAAGGAGAGCGGAGGAAAGGTTCATATCGGGCCGGCGGACAACGGAGACAAGTGGCAGGGGTATTTCCTGGACCAATTATCTCGCGCCCGCGCGGCCTATCACCAGGGACCCCATGGCCCGCTCGCTCGTCCGTGGGGCCTGACGCCCTCGCCGTCGAGTGACGAGGCCGCCGCCAGCGGGCGGGCACCTGTCTCCTCGCCTGCTCGACGAGGCGCCGCGAAAATGCCAGGCGAGCCTCGCGCGGACGACGGTGCCCTCGTGTCTCACCTGCGCCACCGTGGGTGGC
Organism: Myxococcus llanfairpwllgwyngyllgogerychwyrndrobwllllantysiliogogogochensis; assembly: GCF_006636215.1. GTDB lineage: Bacteria > Myxococcota > Myxococcia > Myxococcales > Myxococcaceae > Myxococcus > Myxococcus llanfairpwllgwyngyllgogerychwyrndrobwllllantysiliogogogochensis. Next base: position 8,893 of record NZ_VIFM01000286.1, read on the forward strand.
ACCGTGGATCACCCTCCCTCACCAGCAGCCGCGACATAGTGACTGGTCACTCATTAACATCGGAGTTATGCTTTCGGCAGATGGCCGTGAAGAGCGCATCCCCTACTGAAGGGCCACCCCGCCCTCCCCGCCGCACGCAGCAGGAGCGCCGCGAGACGACGCGCCGCAAGCTGCTGGACGCCACCATCGACACGTTGGTGGACGCGGGGCACGCGCGCCTGACGACGGTGGAGGTCGCGAAGCGAGCGGGCGTGTCCCAGGGCGCGCTCTTCACGCACTTCGATACGAAGGAGGAGCTGCTCGCCGCGGCGGTGGAGCACCTCTTCCCGCGAATCATCCAGGACTACCTGGCCGGTGTCGGCGCGCGGCCGTCGAGCAAGGACCGCATCGCCTCCGCCGTGGACATGTTGTGGGCCGCGTACCAACGGCCGGAGCTTCAAGCGGCCATCGAGTTGTATGTGGCCGCGCGCACGGACACGGCGCTCCAGGTGGCGCTGGCCGCGGTGGATGGGCCACACCGGGAGAACCTGCACCGGGTGGCGCGCGAGCTGTTCCCCGAGGCGGCGACCGCCTACCCGGAGTTCGACTCCGTGGTGGAGCTGGCGCTGGACGCCGTGCAGGGCGCGGCCGTCGGGGGAAGCGCGCGTCCGGATGACCCGGCCCACCGCCGCATGCTCGATGCCCTCACCCGCTTCATGCGCAGTGCTTTCTCTCCACCTTCGACACGTCGACCGCGCCAACGCCACCGCTCCTGAGCATCACGATGGAGGTGTCCCATGGACGCCGTACACATTCCCGACCTCATCACTCCCGCCATCCCCGTCTTCATCCTGACGGTGGTGGCCGAGGCGCTGTGGGTAAAGAAGCTCCGTGACGAAGGCCGCGAGGTGGCGGGACACACCCTGAAGGACTCGGCCGCCAGCCTCTCCATGGGCCTGGGCAACGTGTTCATCAACGTGGTCTGGAAGGGCATCGCCTTCGCCGGCTACCTGGCGCTCTACAACCTGACGCCGCTGCGCGTGGGCACCGGCATCCTGGCCTGGGTGCTGCTCTTCTTCGCGGAGGACCTCTGCTACTACTGGTTCCATCGCGTCCACCACGAGAGCCGCTTCTTCTGGGCATCGCACGTGGTGCATCACTCCAGCCAGCACTACAACCTGACCACGGCGCTGCGGCAGACGTGGACCAACCCCACGGGCTGGGTGTTCTGGGCGCCGCTGGCGCTGCTCGGCTTCTCCCCGGTGATGATTGTCGTCCAGCAGTCGGTGAGCCTGCTCTACCAGTACTGGATTCACACCGAGGCCATCCACAGGCTGCCGCGTCCGCTGGAGTGGGTGCTCAACACGCCGTCGCACCACCGCGTGCACCACGCGTCCAACCCGCGCTACCTCGACAAGAACTACGCGGGCATCCTCATCATCTGGGACCGGCTGTTCGGCACCTTCGAACCCGAGGGTGAGAAGCCCGTCTACGGCCTGACGAAGAACCTCCAGACGTACAACCCGCTGCGCATCGCGTTCCACGAGTTCTTCGCCATCGCCAGGGACGCGATGAAGCCGGGCTCATTGAAGCAGCGACTGAGCTACGTCTTCCGCAATCCCGCGTGGAAACCGGATGAGCGAAGCGCGCCGCCCGGAAGCCCTCCGGCGACGGAGCCGGTGCGCCCTTCCGCCTGAGGTGAAGACCCTCCAGGGGTGCCCCTGACTCCCTCGGGAGTGGGGGGTGTTGAGCACTGCGCCCTCCCCGGGTGTCGAGTCCTCGCGTCGCGCGCGTGTTCGGCTTCCCTCACGCGAGCGGAGGCGCTAAGCCAGCCGGCACTTTTTTCGCGCGAGCACCCCCAGGAGGAGGACGAGTCATGACCGAGCGTGAGCTGTGGGAGCGGTACCAGCGGTATCTGAGCGTCGTCCCGTCGCTGGGGTTCTCCCTCGACGTCTCGCGCATGGGCTTCGCCGCGGACTTCCTGGAGCGGATGCGTCCGCGCCTGGAGGAAGCCTTCTCCCAGATGGAGGCGCTGGAGAAGGGCGCCATCGCCAACCCGGATGAGAACCGCCGCGTGGGCCACTACTGGCTGCGCGCCCCCGAGCTGGCCCCGGAGCCCGCGCTCTCCAAGGACGTCACCGACACGGTGGCCGCCGTCCACGCCTTCGCGCGCGACGTGCACGACGGGAAGCTGAAACCGCAGAAGGCGCAGCGCTTCACGCATCTGCTGTTGGTGGGCATCGGCGGCTCGGCGCTCGGACCGCAGTTGGTGGCGGATGCGCTGACGTCGCGGGACGACAAGCTGCGGGTGTCTTTCTTCGACAACACGGACCCGGATGGGATGGACCGGGTGCTGGGACAGCTCGGCGCCCAGCTGGCCGAGACGCTGACGGTGGTCATCAGCAAATCCGGCGGCACGAAGGAGACGCGCAACGGCATGCTGGAGGCCGAGCGCGCCTATGTGGAGCAGGGGCTCACCTTCAGCAAGCACGCGGTGGCCGTCACGGGCGCGGGCAGCGAGCTGGACGTGCACGCGCAGAAGCAGGGTTGGCTGCGCACCTTCCCGATGTGGGACTGGGTTGGCGGACGCACGTCGGTGATGTCGGCGGTGGGCCTGCTGCCCGCGCGGCTCCAGGGCCTGGACATCGACGCGATGCTGGCGGGCGCCCGGGAGATGGACGTGGCGACGCGGCAGCGTGACGCGGTGAAGAACCCGGCGGCGCTGCTGGCGCTGATGTGGTTCCACGCGGGCGACGGCAAGGGCCTGAAGGACATGGTCATCCTGCCGTACAAGGACCGCCTGCTCCTGATGTCGCGATACCTCCAGCAGCTCGTCATGGAGTCGCTGGGCAAGGAGAAGGACCTGGACGGCAAGGTGGTGAACCAGGGCATCGCCGTCTACGGGAACAAGGGCTCCACGGACCAGCACGCGTATGTGCAGCAGTTGCGCGAGGGCGTGCCGAACTTCTTCGCCACCTTCATCGAGGTGCTGAAGGACCGCGACGGCGAGTCGATGGAAGTGGAGCGCGGCATCACCAGCGGGGACTACCTGCTGGGCTTCATGCTGGGCACGCGCCGCGCGCTGTTCGAGAAGGGCCGCGAGTCCATCACCCTCACGGTTCCGGACGTGAGCGCGCGCACGGTGGGCGCGCTGACTGCCCTCTACGAGCGCGCGGTGGGTCTGTACGCGAGCCTGGTGCACATCAACGCGTACCACCAGCCGGGCGTGGAGGCGGGCAAGAAGGCGGCGACGAGCGTGCTGGAGCTGCAGAAGAAGCTCACGGCGCGCCTGCTGGATGCGCGTGCATCGGCGCGTTCGGCCGAGCAGCTCGCCAACGACATCGGCCAGCCTGACGAGGTGGAGACGGTGTTCAAGGTGCTGGAGCACCTGGCGGCCAACCCGGGGCGCGGCGTGCAGCGCTCGGGTGGCGCGAGCCCCTCCGAGGCTCGCTTCCAGGTGAAGTAAAGCGCACCGCGGCAGCCCGGCGTTCATCCGCGCCGGGCTCTCGCGTGTCGCGTCAGCCCACGCCCCAGAGGCGACGCGCCTCCTCGGCGATGAGGTCCGGGTACTCCTCGGGGAAGAAGAGCTTCGCGCCGGGCACGCGCCGCACACCTCTCGAGGCGCCGAACGTCTGGTCCAGGTAGTCGGCGCTCGACTGCGAGAAGATGGTGTCGCCCGTTCCCCAGAGGATGCGCGTGGGCACGGTGCACTTCTGGAGCGCCGGCCCGATGCCCGCCAGTGCATTGGCTTCGAGCCCGAGTGTGTACGCATGCGCCTGCGCCTTGCCGCGTGGCGAACGCACGAGGGGCGCGAAGTAGTACTCGATGGCCTCGTCCGTGGGCTGGGAGGGATTCGAGTAGCACATGCCCCCGAAGCCCTTCTCCGAGCGCGCGAGCGCCTTGTCCGCGAGCCACGGCGCAAGCCACGCATCCACGTATTCGCCCTTGCGTGCCATCTCGATGACGGGCAGCACCGCTGCGGGAGGGCACTCACTCTCCACATCGCAGTTCGTCAGCAGCAGCGTCCGCACGCGCTCCGGATGCCGGGTGACGAGGAGCTGCGCGATGGCGCCTCCACTGTCGTTGGCGATGACGTCGACCGACTTGATGGCGAGCCTGTCGAGCAACTCGACGAGCATGTCCACCTGGGCCTCGGGCACGTAGCTCTGCCCCTCCGCGACCTCGGTGTACCCAAGCCCCATGAAGTCAGGAGCGACGCAACGCCGGTACGGCGACAGCCGCTCGATGGCGCCGCGCCACTGGAAGCTGTTCAGCGGGAAGCCATGAAGGAACAGCGCGGCCTCACCCGTGCCGCGTTCGACGTAGGCGATTCGCCCGAAGCGACTGTCGAGGTAGCGCCGGGAGGCGTGGTAGGCCGCCGCGTCCAAGGTGCCACCCTGTTGCGCGGAGGTCCCACCGGTTGCGCGAGGCATGCAGCCGGAGAGCGTGCTGGCCGCCAGGGCTCCCGTGGTGAAGGCGAGGAACTCCCTGCGACGCAGTCCGTGCGTCACTACGGGGTTGCGGGGCAATGCGAAGTCCTTGGAGCTCATTCCCGAAGTCATTTCCTGAAGGGGTGTGGGGCGCGGCGGGTGTGATGCCGTGCAACGGCGGGACTTGTAACCAGATGACCCCAAGGCCACTTGGTGAAAATTGCGCACGGGACGCACGCGCCCATGCGTCCCGGAAATGGGAACGCTGGGGTTGCCCCTGGACCGCCGGCTGGGACTTTGACCTAGTACCTCGGCACAGAGGTTCTGACCGATTGGTTTTGAGCGACTCAGCGTAGGACGGGCAGAAGTTCCGGGGCCAGCAGCAGTTCGATGCTGCGGGCCTGTCCGGCGCTGCGCCGGATGAGCCCCCGGCGTTCAAGCTCCAGCACCATGCGGTGGACGGTGGGAGGAGTGGTGCCGAAATATCGCTGCATGTCGGCTTCGGCGGGAGGGCGCC
>NZ_VIFM01000287.1 GCF_006636215.1 Myxococcus llanfairpwllgwyngyllgogerychwyrndrobwllllantysiliogogogochensis
AAGAGACAGCCTCCCATTCCGCACGCCCAGGAGATTCAGGGCATGTCGGACCAGGAGCTGGAGGCGCTCATCACCCATGAGTTCCAACTCGTTTCCCGTTGAGGCAGACCCATGACGGTTTCCTCCCCTCCCCGCGAAGTCCCCACGCCGCTTCAACAGGCCGCCATCGCCCTGAAGGAGATGCGCTCGCGGCTGGACGCGCTCCAGGCGGTCCAGGAAGAACCCATCGCCATTGTCGGCATGGCCTGCCGCTATCCGGGCGGAGCCAATGACCCCGCCAGCTACTGGCGTCTGCTGCAGGAAGGGCAGTGCGCGACGCGCAAGGTGCCGCTGGAGCGCTGGGACGCGGACGCGCTCTATGACCCGGACCCCGACCGGTTCTGGAAGATGTACACGCGGTACGGCTGCTTCGTGGACCAGCGCATCGACCTGTTCGACGCGCCGTTCTTCAACATGTCGCCGCGCGAGGCGGCCATGTTGGACCCGCAGCAGCGCCTGTTGCTGGAGACGAGCTGGGAAGCGCTGGAGAACGCGGGCATCGCTCCGGACCGGCTGGGCGGCAGCGCCACCGGCGTCTACGTGGGCGTCATCACCGGCGACTACGGCCGAGTCCCCTTCCAGCGCATCGACCCGCCCGACCTGCCGTACATGGGCACGGGCAATGACATGAGCTTCGCCGCGGGGCGGCTCTCGTACGTGCTCGGCCTGCAGGGCCCGAGCATGGTCATCGCCACGGCCTGCTCCTCCACACTGGCGACGACGCACCTGGCCTGCCAGGCCCTGCGCGCTCGCGAGTGCGACCTGGCGCTCTCGGGAGGTGTCAGCCTGATGGTGTTCCCGGACACCAGCATCGTCCTGTCGAAGATGCGCGCGACGGCGCCGGATGGTCGCTCGAAGACTTTCGACGCGTCGGCGGACGGGTTCGGCCGTGGCGAGGGCTGCGGGATGTTGGTGCTCAAGCGCCTCTCCGACGCCGTGCGCGCGGGAGACCCGGTGCTGGCGCTGGTGCGGGGCTCGGCCGTCAATCACGACGGGCAGAGCGGCGGAATCACGGTTCCGAGCGGCCCGGCGCAGGAGAAGCTGCTTCGCAAGGCCCTGGCTTCGGGGCGGCTGTCGCCGCGCGACGTGGACTACCTGGAAGCCCATGGCACGGGGACGCCGCTGGGAGACCCGATAGAGGTCCGCGCCATCGACGCGGTCTTCGGTCCCGAGCGAGCGCCGGGCGCGCCGCTCCTCATCGGCTCGGTGAAGACGAACATCGGTCACCTGGAAGCAGCGGCCGGTGTCGCGGGCATCATGAAGCTGGTGCTCTCACTCCAGAACGAAGAGCTCCCCGCGCATCTGCACTTCCGCACGCCGAACCCGCAAGTTGCGTGGGACCCGGCGCGCATCGCGGTGACGACGGAGCGCACGCCATGGAAGCGCGGCACCCGACCTCGCATCGCGGGCGTCAGCAGCTTCGGACTCTCTGGAGTCAACGCGCACGTCCTCATCGAGGAGGCCCCACTCGCTGTCACGCAGCAGAGAGTGCCGGAGACACCGGGACCCGGTCCGGAGTTGCTGGCGCTGTCCGCACGAAGCGAGGAGGCGCTGCAGGAGCTCACGCGGCGCTACCTCACCTGGAGGCAGGGGCCGGGCAAGGACGTTCCGCTGGCGGATGTCTGCTTCACCGCCGCGACGGGGCGCGCATCATTTCCGCATCGGCTGACGGTGCTGGCCTCCAGCGGAGCACAGCTCGACGAGCGACTCCAGGCGTTCACCTCGGGTCAGCGGCCTTCAGGGGTGAGCGCGGGAGTGGTGCCCACGGGAAGGAAACCCCGGGTCGCCTTCCTCTTCACGGGTCAGGGCTCGCAGTACGTCGGCATGGCGCGCGAGCTGTATGCCCATGAGCCTCGCTTCCGCGAGGTGATGGACCGGTGTGACGAACTGCTGCGCTCGCATCTGGGCGTCTCTCTCCTGTCGGTGCTCTACCCATCGGCGGGAGAGCCGGGTGACAGCGCGTTGCATGACACGGCGTACACGCAGCCCGCGCTGGTGGCGCTGGAGGTGGCGCTCGCGGAGCAGTGGAAGCACTGGGGCGTCGAGCCCTCGGTGGTGATGGGACACAGCGTCGGGGAGATTTCAGCGGCGCATGTCGCGGGGGTGCTGTCGCTGGAGGATGCGCTCCTGCTGGCGGCGACGCGCGGAAGGCTGATGCAGGAGCTGCCACGCGTGGGGGGCATGTTGGCGGTACGCGCACCCGAGGAGCGAGTGGCGGCCCTCGTCGCCGCGCATCCCCGGGAGCTCTCCATCGCCGCGGTGAATGGGCCCTCGGAAGTGGTCATCGCGGGCAGGAGCGAGCGGCTTCGGGTCGTCGGGGAAGTCCTCCAGCGAGAGGGCGTGGAGGTCAAACCCCTGAACGTCTCCCACGCGTTCCACTCACCGCTGATGGAGCCGATGCTCGACTCCTTCGAGCGCATGGTGGCGAAGCTCCGACTGCGCCCACCCGAGCTGCCGCTCATCTCCAATCTCACCGGCGCCTTGGTGCGTGACGAGCCGACGACGCCGGCCTACTGGCGTCGCCATGTCCGGGAGCCCGTGCGTTTCGCGGCGGGTCTACGTGCCCTGCACGCGAAGGGGGCGGACCTCATCGTGGAGCTCGGCCCCACCCCCGTGCTGCTCGGAATGGGGCGCACATGTCTGCCCGACGAGCGCCTGGTCTGGCTGCCGAGCCTCCGCAACGGGCACTCGGACGTGGAGCAGATGCGCGCGAGTCTCGCGGAGCTCTGGGTGCGAGGAGCATCGAGTGGGCTCACGGGGATTGCGACCCACGGCCGGCGCTCCCGGGTGCCCCTGCCGAACCAGCCGTTCCAGCGCAAGCGCCACTGGATGAAGCTCAAGTCCGCGAGGAGCGAAGAAGAGCAGGCGCGGCATCCGCTGCTCGGACGAAGGCTGAACTCCGCGGCTCGGGTCATCCAGTTCGAGGGCGAGCTGAGCACCGAGTCTCCCGCCTTTCTCGCCGACCACCGCGTCTACGACTCGGTCATCGTCCCGGGTGCGACGTATCTGGAGATGGGCGTGGCAGCGGGCCAGGAGGTCTTCGGCCAGGGCGCGCTGAGTCTCGAGGACGTCCGCTTCCACAAGCCCGTGCGGCTGGAGGAAGGCGAGCCGCGCACGGTCCAGGTCCTCGTCACGCCGGACGACGGCGAGGGCGCGCGCAAGGGCACCTTCGAGGTGCACAGCCTGTCCGACGGAGCATTCACCCTCCATGCCTCGGGGCGATTGTCTTCGACGGAGAAGCCCTCGGCCTCGCTGCATCAGGATGTCACGGTGCTCGCGAGGCGCTGCGCGGAGGAGGTCTCCGTCGCGGACTTCTACCGGCGCATCGGTGAGCACGGCATCGACTACGGGCCGCTGTGCCGAGCCGTCACGCGCTTCGGCCGAGGCGGACAGGAAGCCTTCGGACAGCTCACGCTTCCGGACGCGCTCGAAGCAAGCGAGCACGTGTTGCATCCCGTGCTGCTCGACGCTTGCTTCCAGGTCCTCGGCGCCGTGTTTCCCGAGGGGCCTCCAGGCAGCATCTACCTGCCCGTGGGAATCGGACAGCTGCGGGTCCACGACAAGCTGGGGCGTGAGGTCTTCGTCCACGCGCGACTCGATGGTGGGCCGGAGTTGGGGCAGCGCGTCCACACCGCGCACTTCACGCTCCTGGCGCCCGACGGCCGAGTCCTCGCGGAGCTGGAGCGACTGGAGTTCCAGCAGGCACCGCGTGAGGCCCTGCTCGGGAACTCGAAGCGGGTGCCGCGCGGTTGGATGTACGAGGTGGCATGGCGTCCTCTGCCCCTGCCGCCCGCCACGGGCACGCCGCCTCGCGAGCGGTGGCTCATCGTCGGTGACACGGGTGGACGGGCCACGGATATCGCACGCCGCCTGCGCGCCTTGGGGTCGGACTGCATCGTGGCCCTCCCAGGAGAAGCAACAGGCCCCGAGGACGCTGGGACTCGGCATGTGGATCTGACGCTCGCGGCAAGCGCGAGGAGGCTGCTCACGGAGGCGGGGCCCTTCACGGGGATGCTCCACCTCGCGGCGCTGGACGTGCGTACGTCGCGAAACGGAGAGCCCGACACGTTCGCCCGGGACTATCGAAGCCTCCTGGGAAGCACGCTCCACCTCGTGCGAGCGGCGGCCGAGACAGGCGTCAGTCCCCGGCTGGTGCTCGTCACGAGAGGCGCCCAGGCGACGCAGGGAAATCCCCTTCCAACGCCCGTGCAGGCGTGTCTGTCCGGCCTGGGCAAGGCCATCGCGCAGGAGCACCCGGAGCTGCGGTGCCTGCGAGTGGACCTGGACCCGGCGCAAGGAACGGACGGGGTCGAGGCGCTCGTCGCGGAGCTCCAGCAACGCACACCCGAGGACGAGGTCTGCCTCCGAGGCGGCCAGCGACTCGTGTCGCGACTCGCGAGGAGCGCCGAGGCAGCGGAAGGCACCACGACGCTCAAGCTCCGTGGCGACGCGACGTACCTCGTCACGGGCGGACTCGGCGGACTGGGCCTGAAGCTCGCGGGCCGCCTGGTGGAGCGTGGCGCCAGGAATCTGGTGTTGCTTGGCAGGCGCGCCCCCTCGGCTGAAGCGAGGGACAGCCTGCGCGAGTTGGAAGCACGAGGTGCGCGCATCGTCACCTTGCAGGTCGACATCTCCGTGGAGGCACAAGTCACGGAGCTGCTCGCGCGCCTCGCGAACACGATGCCTCCGTTGCGCGGCATCGTCCACGCGGCGGCGGTCCTCGACGACGGCATGCTGTTGCAGCAGGACCTGGAGCGCTTCGAGCGAGTGCTGGGCCCCAAGGCGCTCGGCGCGTGGCATCTCCACCGTCACACGTTGGGACAGCCGCTGGATTTCTTCGTCCTCTTCTCCTCGGTGGCCTCGCTGCTGGGGCAGTCAGGGCAGGCCAGCTATGTGGCCGCCAACGCCTTCCTCGACGCGCTGGCGCATCACCGTCATGCGTCGGGCCTGCCGGCGCTCTCCATCAACTGGGGCCCCTGGTCCGAGGTGGGCGTGGCCGCGACGGAACGGGTGATGGAGCGAGTCCGCCGCATGGGCGTCACCCCCATCAGTCCCGAGCAGGGGCTCGCCGCCTTCGAGCAACTGCTGGGTCAGCGAAGGCCCCAGGTGGGAGTCGTGGCCATCGGCTGGCAGTCGATGGGGCGGCTCGCCGCGGCGCCGTACTTCTCGGAGCTCGCGGGAGTGACACCCACGGGCGGCGCGACGGGCGCGGACTTCCTGCGCCGCTTCGAGAGCGCGCCTCCCGGTGACAAACCTCGACTCCTGCGGGAGCACATCGCCTCGGTGGCGACGCGGGTGCTCGGGCTGGATGCGAGCCGTCCGTTGGACCCGGAGCAAGGCCTCTTCGAGGCGGGCATGGACTCGCTGATGGCGACGGAGTTGCGCAACGCGCTCCAGCGGACGCTGGGTCGCTCGCTGCCGGTGAGCCTCATCTTCGACCACCCGAGTGTCCAGGCCCTATCGAATCACCTCGCGCGCGAGCTGGTGCCCGCGCCCGAGGCACAGGAGGTGTCCGCGGCCCCGCGAGACGCCGAGCTCGAATCGTTCTTGATGGAGGTCAATCAGATGTCCGAAGCCGATGTGACCGCGGCGCTCGCCGCCGGGCGGTCCAACGAAGCAGGGCCCCGAGGTGACCGATGAACGCGCATGAACTGGCCCAGATGAGCGCGACGCAGCTCGCGTATGCCGCCAAGCAGCTTCGCAACAAGATGGGGCTCGTCCCGGCGGAACCCATCGCCCTCGTCGGAATGGGCTGTCGCTTCCCTGGGAACGTGGACAGTCCGGAGGCGTATTGGGAGCTGCTCGCGGCGGGGCGCGACGCCGTCACCGAGGTGCCCTCGGACCGCTGGAGCCTGGACGCGCTCTACTCGCCCGTCCCCGGCACGCCGGGGAAGATGTACACGCGGCATGGCGCCTTCGTGAACCAGGTGGACCGGTTCGACCCGCTGTTCTTCGGCATCTCTCCGCGTGAGGCGGTGCTGATGGACCCGCAGCAGCGCCTGCTCCTGGAGACGAGCTGGGAAGCGCTCGAACACGCGGGGCTCTCGCCGTCGAGGCTGAGGGGCACGGCCACCGGCGTGTTCGTGGGCATCATGCACCGCGACTACGCCTATCTGGTGCATGCCTCCGGAGAGATTGACTCGCACACCGGCTCGGGCACGGGCCTGAGCGTGGCGGCGGGACGCATCGCCCATCTGCTCGCGCTGGAAGGTCCCACGCTCGTGGTGGACACGGCGTGCTCGTCCTCGCTGGTGGCCTTGCATCTGGCTTGTCAGAGCCTGCGCAACGGAGAGTCCGACGTGGCGCTGGCCGCGGGCGTCAACCTGATGCTCTCGCCGATGAGCACCATCGTCGAATGCCAGATGCGGATGCTCTCCGCGGAGGGACACTGCAAGACCTTCGACGCCAGGGCGGACGGCTTCGTGCGGGGCGAGGGCTGCGGCGTCGTGGTGCTCAAGCGCTTGTCGGACGCGCTCGCGGACGGTGACGAAGTCATCGCGGTGCTTCGAGGCTCCGCCGTCAATCACGACGGCCACAGCAGCGGTCTGCTGGTGCCCAACGGCAGCGCCCAGGAGCGAGTCATCCGCTCCGCGCTCCGCAACGGTGGCGTGGAGCCCTCGCAGATCGACTTCGTGGAGGCCCACGGCACGGGGACGGCGCTGGGCGACCCCATCGAGGTCGAAGCGCTGGGCCGCGTCTTCCAGGACGAGCGGCACCGCGAGGAGCCGCTGCTCATCGGCTCGGTGAAGACGAACATCGGGCACACGGAGATCGCGGCCGGCATGGCGGGGCTGATGAAGGCCGCGCTGAGCCTCCAGCACCGGCAGATTCCCAAGAACCTGCACTTCCAGACACCGAACCCGGAGATTCGCTGGAACGAGCTGCCCGTGTCCGTCGTCACGGAGCGGCGCGACTTTCCCGGCGGCCCTCGGAACTTCGTGGGGGTGAGCTCGTTCGGCTACAGCGGGACGAACGCCCACGTGGTGCTGGAGGCCGCACCCATCACCGAGAAGCGCGCCACGCCCTCCGAACCGGGACGAGAACACGTCCTGGTCCTCTCGGCGAAGACCGCCTCGGCGCTGTCGACACTGGCCGGGAGCTACACGACCCACCTGACGCGGAACGCGGAGCAGGACGTCTCCGACGTGTGTCACAGCGCGACCGCGAGCCGTTCCACGATGCCCTACCGCCTCGCCGCCGTCGCCACCTCGGGTGACGAACTGCGTGCGCAGCTCCAGGCGTTCTCGAGTGGCAATCCCATCGACGGGCTCATCGTCTCCGAGGAGGCCGCATCACGCGCCGCGCAGGTTGCCTTCCTCTTCAGCGGACAGGGCTCGCAGCACCTGGGCATGGGGCGGGAGCTGTACACACGAGAGTCGGTGTTCCGCGCGGCGATGGACCGGTGCGCGAGCATCCTGGCACCGCATCTTCCGAAGCCCCTGCTGGAGGTGCTGTTCGCCGAGGAGGGCAGCGGCTCACCGCTGGAGCAGGCGGTGTTCACCCAGCCCGCCATGGTGGCGCTGGAGGTGTCCCTGGCCGAGCAGTGGAAGGCCTGGGGCGTGGAGCCCTCCGTCGTGGTGGGGCACAGCCTGGGGCAGTACGCGGCCGCGTGCGTGGCGGGCGTCATCAGCCTCGAAGACGTGCTGCCACTGGTCGCCCTGCGTGGACAACTGATGCATGAGCTGCCACCGGGGGGCGAGATGGCGTCGTTCCTCGCGCCCTACGCGAAGGTGGCGGCGGCCATCGAGCCCTATCGCGAGCGACTGTCCATCGCGGCCATCAATGGCCCCACGAGCACGGTCATCTCCGGTGCGAGTGAAACCGTCAACGCGGTGGTGGAGGCCCTGGCGGCGGAGGGAATCCAGGCGAAGAAGCTCAACGTCTCGCACGCGTTCCACTCGCCCCTGATGCATCCGATGGTCGACCGCTTCCGCGAGCACCTCTCCCGGGTGCGGCTCAACACGCCGAGGCTGCGCATCGTCTCGGACATGACGGGCCAGCTCGTGGAGGGTGAGCTGTCGGAGCCGGACTTCTGGTGCCGGCACCTGCTCCAGCCCGTCAACTTCGCGCGAGCGGTGGAGTCCATCCACGCGTTGGGTGTGCGGAACTTCGTGGAGGTGGGCCCCGCGAGCGTGCTGCTCGGCCTCGCGCAGCGGTGCATTCCGGAGGACGGCGAGTCACGCGAGTGGCTTCCGTCGCTGCACACGGGCATGGGGAACCGTCGACGGATGCTGGAGAGCCTGGCCACGCTCCACACGCGCGGCGTCGCCGTCGACTGGTCGCAGGTACACGGGAAGACGTCTCGTGGGCGGGTGCGCTTGCCCACCACGCCCTTCGAGCGCGAGCGCTACTGGGTGGAGACAGGTCCGGAGACTGCTGGCGCGCAGCCTCTGCCCTCCCAGGCGGGAGTGCTCCATCCGCTGCTCGGCCGGCGCGTCGAGCTGGCGGGTTCGAACGATGTGCGCTTCGAGGGAGCGCTCGGCGCCAGGGAGCCCTTCTTCCTCGACCACCATCGCGCGGCGGGCACCGCGCTGTTGCCGGCAGCGGCCCATGTCGAGCTGGCACTGGCCGCGGGTCGCTTCTCCAGCGTTCCGGGTGAGAAGCCGCTGGAGCTGCTCCAGCTCACCTTCGAGCGGCCTGTCGCCCTGCCGGAGAAGGGGGCCGTCGTCCTTCAATCGACACTGGTGAAGGAGGAGGGAGCGACGCAGGTCCTCAAGGTGTTCATGCGTCGGGAGCAAGACCGGGTCACCACCTGGGAACAGGTGGCCACGGGGCGATTCGGAGCGGCGTCACCGTCGAAGGCGGCGGGCGAGTCCCTGGCGTCCCTGCGAGCGCGGATGACGGAGGCCATCGCGCCCGCGGACTACTACGCGCATCTGGCCAGCGGAGGGCTGGTGTACGGGTCGATGTTCCAGGCACTCCAGGCCATGTACGGACAAGAGGGCGAGGCCCTCGTGCGCATCGTCCTGCCAGAGGGACTCAAGCTGGAGCCGTACACCGTGCATCCAGTCATGTTGGATGCGTGCTTCCAGGCGCTGGGCGTGACGTTCCCCAAGCGCAAGGACGTGCCGTATCTCCCCGCCGGTGTCGAAGGGCTCCGCCTTCACGCGCCAATGGAGCGAGAGGTCTGGGCAAGTCTCCAGCGTCGCCAGGAAGGCGTGGAGGCGATTGCATCGCTTCGAGTGTTCAGCACGGATGGGCGACTGCTCGCGGAGGCGGAGCGACTGCGCTTCCGTCAGGTCCGACTGGAGGCGTTGCTGGGCCAGGGTGACAAGCTGCTCGAGGAGTGGCTCTACGCACTCGAATGGCACCCCGCCCTGCCCCATGGGCGCCGCGTGCCCCCATCCTGGATTCCGACTCCGAACTCGCTGCGTGACGCGGTCCTCCCCCAGTTGGAGGCGTTGTCCGGCCGCGAAGACCTGGCGGCCTACGGCGTGTTCCTCCAGGAGCTGGAGTCGCTGTGCGTCCCCTACGTGCTCCAGGCCATGGAGCGACTGGGCTGCGACCTCACGCCGGGCACGAGCTTCAAGGCGGATGAGCGTGCCGCGCGGCTAGGGGTCGTTCCACTGCACCAACGGCTGTGGCGGCGACTGCTCGAGATGCTCACCGAGGAAGGCCTGCTGCGAGCCACGGGAGAGACACTGGAGGTCGTCACCTGTCCGGCGCCCATGGACGTCGCGGCGCGCATGGCGTCCCTGGCGGAGCGTTACCCGGCGCATCGCTCGGAGCAGGCGTTGGTGCAGCGTTGCGGCGAAGGACTCGGGGAGGCCCTTCGCGGGCGCTGCGACCCGCTGGAGCTGCTGTTCCCCAAGGGAGACATGGAGGTCGCGGCCAGCCTGTACCGTGACTCGCCAGGCCCTCGGGAGCTCAACGCGCAGGCGAAGACGGCGCTCGCGCAGGCTGTCTCGCGATTGCCCGCGGAGCGCACTATCAGGGTGCTGGAGATTGGCGCCGGCACCGGTGGCACGACGGCCCTGCTGTTGCCCGAGCTGCCCGCGGAGCGCACCGAGTACGTCTTCACGGACATCTCACCGCTCTTCCTCCAGCGCGCCGCGCAGGAATTCCGCGCGCATCCGTTCGTGACGTACCGGACGCTGGACATCGAGAAGGACCCGGCCATCCAGGGCTTCGAGGCCGGCGGCTTCGACATCATCGTCGCGGCCAACGTCCTGCACGCCACGGAGAGCTTGAAGGAGACGCTGAGAAACGCGCGGCGGCTCCTGGCGCCCTCGGGGATGCTGCTCGTCGTCGAGGCCACGTCCAAGCGGCGCTGGGTCGACCTCACGTTCGGCCTGACGTCGGGCTGGTGGCGTTACACGGACACGGACCTGCGCCCCACGCACCCGCTCATCTCGAGCGCGGGGTGGAAGACGCTGTTCGCGCAGGAGGGCTTCTCCGCGAGCGCGGCGCTGGCGAAAGAGGAGCACGAAGCCAGTCTCCAGGCGGCGGTCATCCTGGCTCGACTGCCCGACGAGGACGCGCGCGCCAGCAGGCGGCAGTGGCTCATCGTCGCGGACGAACGAGGCACGGGATACAGGCTGGCCGAGCGACTGGAAGCCCGAGGCGAGCTGTGCGCGGTGATCTCCGGCACGGGGGCCACCGTCGCGGACTTCACCCAGCTGTTGAAAGAGCTCGCAATCACGCAAGCCCCCACGCACGTCGTCCACCTCACGAGCCTCGACTCCTCGGGACCGGACGACATGGCGCAGCTCGATTTGGAGGCGGCGTACCGCAATGGTTGTGGCAGCGCGCTCGACCTGCTCCAAGCACTGCTGGCCACGCGGCTCTCCCCCGCGCTGAGCTTCGTCACCCGGGGCGCGCTCGACGTGCTGGGGGATGGAGCCCCGGGCGTCGCGCAATCACCGCTGCACGGCCTCGGTCGAGGCATCGCGATGGAGTACCCCAAGCTGGGAGGCACGGTCATCGACCTGGACCCTCGGCGCGATGACCTGGAAGGGCTGGTGACCGAGCTGCTCTCGGAGCGCTCCGACGAGCAGGTCGCCTTCCGGGACGGCATCCGGCGCGTGCCTCGCGTCATGCGGCATTCGCGGATGGAGTCGGAGGTGCCCTTCCAGTGCCGTGAAGATGGGACCTATCTCATCACGGGCGGACTCAACGGATTGGGCCTGCTCACAGCCCGACTGCTCGTGGAGCGCGGGGCCCGTCACCTCCTGTTGCTTGGACGCGGGGCCCCGACAGCGGCGGCGTCGGAGCAGCTCCAGGAACTGGAGAGCGCGAATGTGCGCGTCGTGGTGGCCCGCGCGGATGTGTCGCAGGAAGACGCGCTGGCCAGGGCCCTGGCGTCGGGGCTGGAGGGGATGCCTCCGTTGAGAGGGGTCATCCACTCCGCGGGAGCACTCGACGACGGCATCCTCGAGCAGCAGACGCACGCGCGCTTCAAGAAGGTGTTCGCGGCGAAGGTGCTCGGCTCGTGGAACCTGCACCGACTGACGCTGGGACAGCCGCTGGACTTCTTCGTCCTCTACTCGTCCATCGCCTCGCTGCTGGGGAACAGCGGTCAGGCGAACCACTCCGCGGCCAACACGTTCCAGGACGCGCTGGCCCATTACCGGCGCGCCAAGGGCCTGCCCGCGCTGACCATCAACTGGGGAGCGTGGTCGGAAGTGGGCGCCGCGGCGAACGAGCGCGTCCAGGAGCGACTCGCCGACCGGTGGATGAATCCCATCCGTCCGGCCCAGGGGCTCGTCGTCCTGTCGTCGCTGCTCTCGGCGAGCGCCGCGATTCAAGTGGCGGTCATGCCCATCGCCCGAGGTGGCTTCGAGGTGCAGGGCGCGGTGCCGCTCTTGCTGTCCGCGCTCGTCGCACGGGAGGGCGGTGGTGGTGCGAAAGCCTCGGCCCGGGACGATGCGCTGCTCCGCAAGCTCTCGGAGGTCTCCCCCGTGGAGGCTCGCCGGTTGCTGGTGACCGAACTGCAGAAGCGGCTGTCCAAGGTGCTGCGCATCAAGAATCCATCGCGGCTGGCGCCCGAGCGGCCCCTCACCGAGTTGGGTCTCGATTCGCTGATGGCCATCGAGCTGAAGAACCACCTGATGAATGCGCTGGGCGTGGACCTGCCCATCGCGAAGTTCATCGACGGCGCCAGCCTCCAGGAACTGGCGGAGCTCACCCAGCAGCAGCTCACCGTCAATCAGCTCGCGTCGACGCAGGCGCTGACGGCGGACTCCACGCCGGGAATGAGTGAGCTGACCCTATGAACCTGGAGCAGCTCCTCTCCAGCCTCACGGAGCGCCACGTCCAGCTCTGGGCGGAGGGGCAGCAGCTGCGCGTCCGAGCAAAAGAGGGCGTCGTGGACGCGACGCTCCGCTCGGCGCTCGTGGAGCACAAGCCGCGCTTGCTGGAGCTGCTTCAGCAGGCGCGGGGGGCGCCGGAGTCCATTCGACTGGAGCCCTTGCCTCGATACGGGCCACCGCCGCTGTCTCTCACCCAGGAGCGGCTGTGGCGCGCCGAGGTGAAGGAGCCGGACCTCGCTCCAGCCCACATCGCCACCTTCGCCATGCGGCTGGAGGGGCCGCTCAACCGGGATGCGCTCACGCGTGCCGTGGCGACGCTCGTGGAGCGCCACGAGGTGCTGCGGACGACGTTCGAGCTCCGGGGAGACACTCCCGTCCAGGTCATCGCGCCACCGGGGTCTACCGCAATGGAGCCTGTGGACCTGTGCGCGCTCGACGCCGAGGCGCAGCAGGAAGCACTTCGCCGCCTCCTTCACGACGAGCAGCGGCGGCGAATCGACCTGGCCCGAGGACCGCTGTTCCGAGCCTGGCTCCTGCTCCTCTCCGAGCAGCGCCATGTGATGGTGCTGATGATGCACCACACGGTGGTGGACGGCGCATCCCGGGGAGCGCTGGTGCATGAGCTGACGGTGCTCTATGCGGCCTTCCTCGCGGGCGAGCCCTGTCCACTCGCGCCCCTGCGCCTCCAGTACGCTGACTACGCGCGCTGGCAACGGCGATGGGTCGAGGAGGAGGTCCTTCCACGACAGCTCGGGTACTGGAAGCAGCAGCTTGCGGCCCCGCCGCCTCGGCTGGAGTGGCCCACTCGCTCGAAAGGAATGGAGCAGCGGCGCTACCACGGTGGCTCCGTCGACTTCAGCGTGGAGCACGAGGTCGTCGAGCGGCTGCGGGTGGTGGGACAGCAGGCGGGCAGCACGCTCTTCATGGTGCTGCTGTCCTCGCTGTACGTGCTCCTCGCGCGAGCGTGTGGCCAGCGAGACCTGCTCATCGGCACGCCCGCCGCACATCGGGGCCACACGGACCTCGAGCCGCTCGTCGGGACGTTCATCAACACGCTGGCGCTGCGCCTGCGTCCCGAGGGCGCACCGAGCTTCCTGGAGCTGCTCGCGCATGCACGAGCGGTCGCGCTCGGCGCCTATGCCCATCCCGACGTTCCGCCCGAGGCCATTGGAGGCCCGACGCCCAACGTGATGCTCGTCCTGAAGGGCGTCGCGCCCCAACCCGAGCTGTCCGCGCTCGAGGCGACCCCCTTGGCGCTCGCGCACGACACGGCGCTGCTCGACCTCACCTTGTATCTGGAAGAGACCCCGACGGGGCTGCGTGGAGAGCTCATCCACGACAGCGACCGAATCGACCCCGACACCGTCACCGGCTGGGCCCGAGAACTCCAGGCCCTGCTGCGCGCCTTCGCCGAGGACCCACGGCAATCAGTCTTTCCCCACCCCCACCC
>NZ_VIFM01000288.1 GCF_006636215.1 Myxococcus llanfairpwllgwyngyllgogerychwyrndrobwllllantysiliogogogochensis
CGCCCACCCCATAGAGCACCCGCTTGTCCAGGCTCCGTCGGCCCAGCGCGGGCACGGCGGCGGTCGGCCGGTCCTCCTGGTCGTCGTCCTCGTCCTGCTCGACGTGACGTGGCGGAGGCGGCCTCGGCGGAGTTCCCGCGCCAAGCATGGGAGGCGGACGCGAGTTGTTCTGCAGCCCCTCCGCCAGCGCCGCGCGGGAGAGCCCCTGCGAGACCTCCGGCGGGAGCGCCGAGCGCGAAATCCCCTGCGAGGTGTCCGGCGCGGGCCCGTCCCGGACGATGCGGGGCAGCCCATCATTTCCGCCACGGCTGCTACGCGGCCCGGGGGCCGACGCGGCGACTTCCGAGGGCATCAGCGTGGGCACCGTCACCGAGGGACGTGGCGGCGCGCCCGCGGGCGTCAGCACGGGCATCGGCTGGGACATTCTCGGGGGGGCCTGGGGTGGGACGATCGACGTCTTGCCCGTGGTGGGCTCCTCGTCCTCGTCGCCCTGGGACTGGGCGCGCGTCTCCAGCGGAGTGACGGTGCGGCCCACCGTCGCTCCAGGCTGCGTGGTCGGCTCCGGCCTGTCGTCGAAGACGTGGTCGCTGGACACCAACTGCGTGGCCTGGATCTCGTCCTCCTTCGGCGCGGGCGCGGCGGTGGCCGCCGTCAACCGGGGCAGCGCGGCCAGCGTGGGCGAGCGCCGCACGCCGGTGGGCGACACGGACCCCATCGTCGCGGTGGCCCGGGGCGGCGCGGCCATCGGCTGCACCACGGGAACCGCCTGCGGAGGCGGAGGCTGCGGAGCCGCCGCGGGCATCGCCATCATCCCGCCCGAGCCTCCCGTACTGAAGCCCGTCGCCGCTTCGAGCGCGGCGAGCATGCCATCGGGAGGACGGATGTCGGCGTAGTCAGACAGGCGCTGCTTCTCGCGCTCCACTTCCTCCGCGAAGGTGGACTTCATGTACTGCATGAGGTCCTTGCGGCCGAAGATGGTCTCACTGGTGATGAGGAAGCGCTGCAGGTCGTCGCCCAGCTCGCTGGCGTACTGGTAGCGCTCGTCCACGTCCTTGGCGAGCGCACGCATGACGATCTTCTCCAGCACCTCCGGGATGCGCCGGTTGTACGTGGACGGCGGCGGCACCTCCGCCTTGCGCACCTTCTCCAGCACGCTGAAGTCGCTGTCGCCCACGAAGAGCCGCTCGCCGGTGAGCATCTCGTAGAGACACACGCCGATGGCGAACACGTCCGAGCGCCGGTCCAACGGCAGGCCGCGGATCTGCTCCGGGCTCATGTAGCCGAACTTGCCCTTGAGGATGCCCGCCTGCGTCTTGGTCGCCTTGCCCGCCGCCTTGGCGATGCCGAAGTCGATGACCTTGACCTCGCCCTCGAAGGAGATGAGGACGTTCTGCGGCGAGATGTCGCGGTGGACGATGTTCATGTCCCGCCCCATCCCGTCCTTCTTGCGGTGGGCGTAGTCCAGGCCCTCGCACATCTTCGACAGGCAGAAGGCCACCAGCGGCACGGGCGCGGGCTCACCCTTCTTCCGGCACCGGTCGAAGATGGCCCGCATGTCCTTGCCGGGGATGTACTCCATCGAGATGAAGTAGCTGCTGGCGATCTGCCCCAGCTCGTAGATCTGCGCGATGTTGGCGTGGCTCAGCTGAACGCTGATCTTCGCCTCATCGATGAACATCGAGATGAACTCTTCGTCCTCCGCGATGTTCGGCAGGATGCGTTTGATCGCCACGAGCCGCTCGAAGCCGCTCGCGCCGAACTGCTTGCCGCGCCACACCTCCGCCATGCCGCCGATGTTGACGCGGTCCAGTAGGAGGTACTTCCCGAATGGGATGGGCTGACGCTTCGGTTGAGAGGTCGTCACGTGGGGGAGGGTCCGTTCGACGGGAGCCTAGCGATCGCCCCTCTGTAGGGTCAACCTCGCGGCGACCCTCACGCGCTCTCCAGGCGAGCAGGCAACAGGCGCGTAGCAGCGCCATTTTTCTCAAGGTTGAAGACTGGAGGTGCCGCCGTCCGTGCCGTCCTCGGCCGCGGGCCCCGGAACCTCCCGGAACGCGTCCCCCGGTTCGGCCTGTTCCTCGTCGGAAATCGCGGGCTGGACGAGCAGGAAGCGCAGCTTGCCGCCCGCGGACAGCAGCTCCGGCGCGCCGAAGCGATTCTCCTCGGCCAGGCCCACCATCGTCACCCAGGCCCCCTTGCGCTCCGGCGCGACACAGTACAGCAGCGTTCCGGGCCGCACCCCTGGGGCATCCCGCACCGGGCCCTCGCAGTCCTTTCGGACCTGGAGGGCATAGGCCGTGAGCGGCTCCCCACGCACCAGGTAGGGAGGGCGGCCGAGCTCTTCCAGCAAGGGCTGGAGCACGCGAGGGTCCTCGGCCACCGCGTCCTGGGTGGACAGCGCCTGGGCGAGCTTGTGGAAGCGCTGCAGGCTCATGGACGCCATGTCCGTGGAGTCGATGGGGATGCGGCTCTCCGACAGGACCAGGTCCGCGAAGAGCGCGCCGACCAGGAGGATGGGCAGGAGCCGGTAGCCCTTGAAGTCCTCGACCTTGCCCCGCGCCAGTCCGCCCAGGACAACGACGGCGGTCGCCAG
Source organism: Myxococcus llanfairpwllgwyngyllgogerychwyrndrobwllllantysiliogogogochensis (assembly GCF_006636215.1). Taxonomy (GTDB): domain Bacteria; phylum Myxococcota; class Myxococcia; order Myxococcales; family Myxococcaceae; genus Myxococcus; species Myxococcus llanfairpwllgwyngyllgogerychwyrndrobwllllantysiliogogogochensis. The sequence goes on from NZ_VIFM01000288.1 coordinate 2,594, forward strand.
GGCGGCCAGCGCCAGCACCACCGCGGGGCGCACGGGCGAGGGCAGTTCGACGAGGGCCGAGACATCCGCGGTGCGAGCTCGCAGCGCGTCCGCGAGGTCCCCTCCGTAGATCCAGGCGATGGCGGCCAGGCTGAGCACATTGCCCAGCAGCGTCTTTCGGGAGGGAAGCTTCATCCGGCGAGTGTCCGTGCGGGGTCGGTGGCGGCGGCGCGGCGGCTGGGAAAGTAGGCCCCGGCCAGCGCGGCCAGGAGTCCCAGCACCACCCCACCCAGCACCACCGGCCAGGGGAAGGAGAAGAAGCTGTCGGGCTTGTACGGGAAGTTGGGCAGGTAGCCCGCGGCGAAGCGGTTGACGCCGAAGGAAGTGAGCAGCGCCACGGCGGTGCCAATGGCCCCGCCCACGAGTCCCACCACGGCGGCCTCTGCCAGGACGATGGCCCGGATGTCCGAGCGCGACGCCCCCACCGCCTGCATCACCCCAATCTCCTTGGCGCGCGCACGCACCGAGGCCGACAGCGCGTGGGCGATGTTCACCGCCGCCAGGATGCAGATGAGGATGGACAGCAGCGCCAGCGCGGAGGTCGTCAGCGCGACGGCCGCGCCCGTGTTCTCCGCCATGCGGCGCTCCTGGTCGTCGATCTCCAGGCCCATGGCCTTCACCGCGTCCACCAGCGCGGGCACCTTGGACGGGTCCGTGGCGACGAGCGTGACACCCGTGAAGGTGTCCGCGTCCACGCCCGCCTCGCGGTTGATGCGCATCGCTGTCTCCAGCGGAATGGTGATGCCGGCGAACATGGCCCGGTCCGACGCCCCCACCACCTGCGTCTGCGCGGAGCGGCTGGGTCCCGACGCGGAGTTCGCCGCCACGTAGGAGCGGTTGAACTCCACCGGGAAGCCGAAGCCGACAAGCATGCTCGCGGAGAGCTGCGGCAGCTTGCGCGCCGGGGCGAACGTCTTGTTGTACAGCTCCAGGAGCCGCGTGGAGACGAGCGCCGGAATCGGCTGCCCCTCACCCGGGTCCTTGAACTCGCCCATCTGCACGTCGCCCTTCACGAGCGCCGGCTCCACGCCCACCGCCAGCACCTCCATGCCCATGCGCAGCTTGGTGCCGAAGAAGGCCCCGTCGTAGCGGGTCACCGCGGGCACGCGCACGCTCATCTTCCGGTGCGCCGCCTCCACTCCGGGCAGCGAGCGCAGGCGCTCCACCGCCTCCGCGTCCAGCTTGCCGCCCCCTAGCAGCGAGCCCAGCGACACCGCCGGGGGCACCACGTCCAGCAGTCGCGCGTCGGTGGGGAAGATCTTCTCGCGGATGACGCGGCCCACGCCCAGGCCCAGACCGATGAAGAACACCAGCGTGCCCACGCCCATCGCCACGCCGAACGCGGAGAAGAAGGCCCCCCGGCGCTCGCGCGCGAGGCTCAGCCGCACCAGTCGAGACAGCGCGTCCAGTCTCACGGAGCACCTCCCAGGGTCGCGCGCTCCGGTGCGGGCTCTTCCACGAGCTTGCCCTCCTTGAGTCGCAACACCCGCCGCGCGGCCGCGCTCATCCGTTCCTCGTGCGTGACGGCGAGCACGGTGAGTCCCTCGCGATGCAGCTCACGGAAGAGCTGGATGACCCCGTCGCCCGTGGTCGCATCCAGGTTGCCGGTGGGCTCGTCGCACAAGAGCAGCCGAGGTCCGCCGTAGAGGGCGCGGGCGATGGCCACACGCTGACGCTCTCCGCCGGACAGGCGCACCGGGGCGCGGTCCTTCTTCGCGCCCAGGCCCACGCGCTCCAGCAGGGCCTCCGCGCGCTTGATGGCGTCGGGAGTGCGCGGACCGAAGTACGAGGGCAGCAGCACGTTCTCCAGCGCCGACAAGTTGGGGATGAGGTGGAAGGACTGGAAGACGAAGCCCACGTGCGTGTTGCGGAAGCGCGCCAGGTCCTTGTCCTTCAGGCCCCCGAGCGTCACTCCGCCCACCTTCACCTCGCCCCGGTAGTCGACATCCAGGCCGCCCAACAGGTGCAGCAGCGTGGACTTGCCGCTGCCGGACGGGCCCACCACCGCGACGAAGTCCCCGGCTTCGACGTCCAGGGTCATTCCGTCGAGCACCCGCACCCGGGTGCCATCTCCATCCAGATATTCCTTGGTGACGTCTCGAGCGTGAATCACGGAGTGGCCGGCTGGGTCGTGGTGGAAGACGGCGAGGTGGGGGTGAGGCGCAGGGACATCTCCGCCTGGAGCGCGCGCTCCTTGCGAGACACGGACAGCGTCACCGCGCGAAGGTCATCGGTGGCCTCCAGCCAGCGCACGGTGGTGGCCTTGATGGCGAAGCCGCCAATGCCCCACGCCTCCGACGGCAGGTTCTTCACCGATTCCGCCAGCCGGCGCAAATCCAGCACCGCGCTGAACGCGGCGTCCTGGCCCACGTCCTTCAGGTCCGAGGTCAGCGGCCCTTCGCCGGCCTTCGCCGCGAGGGCGGTGAGCGAGGCCTCCAACTGCGACTGGGGCGAGGCGACCAGCAGCTTGCCATTGGGCCCGAGCGCGAAGTGGGCGCCCTCTCCCGCGCGATACGAGGTGAGGTACACGCGCTGGCCCTTCAGGTCGGAGGCCTCCACCTTGGCGCCGAAGTCGCTGGAGAGCTGCGGCAGCTTCTCCAGGAGGGCCTGCGTCCGCGTGGCGTCCTCCAGCTCCGACAGGGCCACCAGGTTGACGAAGCGGAAGGGGTTGGTGCGGCGCAAATCGAGCGCGGGCATGCCGGAGCCCAGCTGCACCTTGGGCGACAGCGACAGCCCCAGCACCGTGCCCGGCTTGAAGTTGTCGAGCACCTCCGCCTTCACGTCGAGCCCGCTCTTCTGCACCGCGCGCGTCAGGTAGTCGCCCACGAGGTAGGGCCACACGCCGTCGAGCTGGGACGGGTCGCCCCGGAAGCGCGCCACGAAGAAGCTGTCCGGAGGCAGGAAGCCGCGCAGGTCCGCCGCATCCTTCACCGGGTCCAGCGCGGCCAGCGACTCCTTCGTGTCCGGCCACGGCGCGTCCGCGTGGACGGTGACGGCACGGTCGTCGACGAGCCCGGTGAGCGTGAGCCCCTGCACGGTGCCCGCGGGGAGCAGCAGGCCCGCGCCGCCGGGGATGAACACGTGGAAGTCTCGCTTCGACGGCAGGCGCTGGAGCGAAGCGGCCAGCACGGGCTCCTTCGCGAGCGACTTTTCCTCGGCCTGACTGGCCAGGGGGCGCAGCGACGCGACGGAGGGCCCCGCGCCCAGGAGCGCGAACTTCCCGCCGCTGATGAAGAGCAGGCCCAGCGCCGCGGCGGGGTGGCCCGGGCGGTTGAAGGTGACGAGCTTGCCGCCCACGCCGCTCTCCTCCTTCTTCTCGGAGGCTCCAAGTCGGGTGCGCGCGAAGCCGGCGAACGTCGCCTCGAGCTTCTCCGCGTCCCTGACGCCCACGACGGAGACGGCGCGACCGTCACCGAGGAAGGCCGCGCCAGCGCCCAGCTCGGGAGCGAGGCCCGCGGCCTCCAGGGCCTGACGGCTGCGCAGGTCGACGCCCACCTGCCGCATCACCGCATTCACATAGCCCTCCGCCGAGGAGAAGCTCTGGAGCTGGGCGGCGAAGGAGGCGACCTTCAGGTTCTGGAAGCGCGCCAGCTTCTCTCCGAGCGCTCCCAGGTCGTGGATGACGACGGAGGCTTGCGCATCGCGAGGCAGGTAGCGCGCGGGGCCGGAGGCCGTCGGGGCGACGGGCCCCTCGTCCTTGCCACAGCGTGAGCAGCCCGCGATGGCGAGCACGAGGAGGAGGGTCGGAAGCCAGGCTCGGCGGAACATGACGGCAGGACAGGACGGCTGGGGCGGAGAGTCAATGTATTCCTGTGCGCGGCGTACGTCCGCCTCCCGGCCAAGGGACCCGGATGATGGGCAGGCAACTTCCACGAGACTCAATGCCCGCCACAGAGGCTTCGGAGGGGAGTCCCCACCAGCAACCCGCGACGTCAATGCGACAGCAAGCCATGCCGCCAGATTGCCAATCTGACGGAGTCCCGAGGGCCACTCCAACGTGACCCGTCACGGGGCGCGAGGGCACGGCGCTTGAAACACGAGCGATGCCCATTCGCCGAGGAGTCCCCATGACGCTCATCGAGATGCTGGCGGTTCTGAGTGCCCTCGCGGGCGCCGTCGTCGGAGCCGTCTTCGGGTGGCGTATCCATCCCGCCGTCAGCCTCGTGGGCCTCTTCGTCGGCGGAGGGCTGGGCATCTACGCCTGCCAGGGACTTCTCATGGGGGCAGTGACCGTCGGCATCCTCATGACGGAGGGCCCCCGCGGAGTCATTGCGTTCTGGAAGAAGCCCCTTCCTCCGCGAGACAGAGGAAGGGACGAGCAGCCCCCCTGATGCGCAACCCAGGCGAAGCTCCGCGACGACGCGTCAGCGCACCCGTGAGCCATGCGGCAGCGGGCCGCGAGTCTCCTCGGTGAACTCCAGGAACTGCTCCATCTGCCGCACGGACTCGTCGGTGGCCTCGGCCTCCGCGCTCAGCATGGTGAGCTGCCGGTTGACGACCTCCGGGTCCCGGATGGCGATCGACTGCTCGTGCGTCAGCCGCATCATGTCTTCGATGCCAGCGAGCTGGTGGCTGACCACTTCCCGGCTCTCGCTCGCCTGTTCGAAGCGCGCCAGCCGCTTGCGAAGAATATCCACCCGGTTCTGCTTCACGTCCTTCAGCCGGGGATTCGTCTCGCGCGCCACGTCCTCTTCCAGCTCCCGCACGTCCTTCTCCAGGTGTCCCCGGTCGGAGCTGTTGAGGTACGAGCGGTACTGATTCAGCGTGGAGATGAGCCGCAGGAACGATGTCAGCAGCGCGTCCAGGCGCGGCTCGCTGTCGGACTCCAGCACCTTGCCGCCCGGCAGCTTGCGGTAGTTGGCGAGAATCTTTTCCTTGAGGCCAACGAGCTGCTGGTAGTGCTCGCGCTGCGACGGCGCCAGGTCCGCCAGCAGCGAGTCCACCGCCTTGCGCGCGGCCTCCGGGTCCGTGGGCTCCCGCGAGCGGATGGCCCGCTGGAAGCGCGGCATGGACGAGAAGAGGCCCAGGTACAGCCCCTCCAGCCCGAGCGCCAGCAAGGCGGGCAACGGCTCGCCTGTCAGCGCCGCCGAAGCGGCCGCCGTACCCAACCCCACGAGGTTGGCCGGCAGCATGAATGCGGCCTTGATGTAGTTCGGCGACTTCTTCGCCACGTCCGACCTCCCCTTCCCGGCGCCCGGTCGACTTGCCTCAGGGACCGCGCGCCTCCGACACGTACTTCAACGCTCCCAGGTCCCTCGTATCCTCCGCGAGTGGCACCTGGGGTCCCTGCTTGAGCTTCTGGAAGAGCGCGGCGGCGCTCTGGTACAGCTCGTCATAGGTGACCGGCGCCTCGCCGGAAAGGCCGAAGAACGCTCGATTGTCCGCCAGTGTCGCGGGAGGCGCGCTGCGGATGGCCTCAATCGGGTCACCCAGGTACGGCGCCACCTCGCCCAGCATCCGAGCCCCCGCCGTCGGGTCCTTCAGCACGCTCTGCCCCGCGTCCAGCATCCCGCGCAGCACCCGCCTCACGGCGTCCGGATAGCGCGCCGCGAAATCCCCCCGCGCCACCAGCACCGTCGCCACCAGGTGCGGCGCATCCGCCGTCGTCGCGAGCACCGCGCCGCCCCGGTCCTTCGCCGCCAGCTCCACGTCGCCCCACAGCCCCACCACGGCGTCCGCGCGGCCCTCGCGCAGTGCCCGCCCGGCATCCAGCGTGGAGGGCAGGTCCACCCAGCGCACGTCCGTCGTCCGCAGCCCCGCCCGCGCCAGCACCCACAGCGCGAAGTAGTGCGTGGAGCTGAACGGATAGACGCCCACGCGTTTGCCTCGCAGGCTCGCCAGGTCCGTCACGCCCACCGCCGCGAGCGCCTCCTGCCCCCGGCTTCGTCCCGCCAGCAATATCGTCCTCGGCGCCGCGTCCCGCAGGCCCGGGGCCCACGACGCCAGCCGGTCCACCGACAGCATGGCCATGTCCACGCCGCCGTTCTCCGCGCCAATGGCCAGGGCCTGCCGCAGCTCCTCCTCTCGGCCGAAGAGCACCGCCCGCGCGTCCAGCGCATAGGCCGTCTTCAGGAAGCCCTGCGCCGCGTTCGGCGGGGGCGCGGGGTTGTCCAGCGTCGTCGCCCCACCGGCCGCCACGAGCAGCCCCGCCGCCGAGCCGCGCGGCGTGAAACCGATGAGCACCGGCCGCAGCGGCACGGACGCCACGTCCGCCACCGGCGCCGACACGCCCGCGGGAAAGTCTCCGGGAGACAGGCGGATCGCCTCGCGCACGGAGGGAAAGAAGCGCGCCTGGAGGGTGTCCAGATATCCCATGCGGGATGCGAGCACCCAGCCCGCGCCCAACGCGCACAGGAACAGGAAGAGAAAGAGACCTGGCCCACGGTGGAGCTTCATCCGTCAGTTCCCAGGTCTCTTCCCTTCATCATGATGCCGACCGCCGGGGCCTACTCGACCCCGACCTTCTTGCCGATGGTCTTCCCCGTCTGTCCACTCACGTCAGACACCGGGGCGGGGCTCTCCATCAGCCCCATCTCCATCTTGAACTGCTTCACCAACTCGTTGGCCTGGATCTTCTCGGCCTCTTCCTCAATCTGCGCGGACTGGTGGTCCACCGACTCGAGCGCCATCTGCATGCGCGCCTCGTTCACGGCGGTCCGCTCCTCCACCTTGCGCAGCATCTCGTCGTGCGTCGAGTCGATGCCGGCGACGGTGAAGGACTCCATCGTGTCGGCCACCTTGGCCTGCCACTTGGCGCGTCGCGCGTCGCGAATGGCCGTCATGGCCTCCGCCGTCTTCTTGTCCTTCTCCCGCATGAACGCCTTCTTGACGTTCAGCGCCTTCTCGTACGCCAGCCGCGCCGTCTCCAGCTGCGCCTCGTTGCGCGCCAGCGCTTCCTTCTCCACCTGGAGCTTCGTCGCGTACTGCGCCGCCAGGTCGTCGCGACCGGCCTGGATGGCGGCCTTCACCTTGGCCGTCAGCCCGCGCACGTCGTCCTTGTACTTGGTGTTCTCCTTCTCCAGCAGCGTCACATTCGCCCGGACCATGGCGATGGACTCATTCATCTTCGGGACCTGGTCGTTCAGGTCACGGATGTTCTGCTCGAGGATGAGCTCCGGATCCTCGATGGAGGAGACGAAGAAGCCCGCGAAGCTGCGCAACGCCCTCTTGAGTCTGTCCCACATATCGCCGGTCTACCTCCGTCCAGACCTACTTCCAGCCACCTTACACGAACTCAGGGGGGAGCAAGCAGCCGCATCCACCCCTCTGATCAGTGCTACGCGAACTCACCTAAGGCGATTGCCCACCACCCACAAGTCCCATCGCGCCTCCCTGCTCGCACGCCGCCAGTGAGGGCCCGCGAGCCGTCCCCTGGCGGCCTCCCCCAAGTGGGGGACTTGCCCCGGCGCCGGGAAGCGGGGAAAACCCTGCCCCAGTGGACAGTGCGTTGGGTTGGACCCACTCCTCCTTCGATGACTCGCTGGCGCGCGCCGTGGACGCCCAGCGACGAAGCGTGCTGGGCACGGGCGCGGCGGTGCGGCTCGTCGGCGCGACGCTCTTCCTCATTCTCACCACCACGCTGTGGCTGACCGGCGGCGAGGACTGGAGCCCCTACCCGCTCCTGCTGGTGCCCTATGTGGGCGTGGCGACGGTGCTCTTCGTCGTGCGCAACCGCCCCGAGGCCAGCTGGCTGGGCATCGTCCAGTCCCCCGTGGACGTCGCCCTCGTCTATGGCCTGCAACACCTGGCCCTCCCCATCTCGCCCTTTCCGGCCGGGGTGGCGGGCTTCAGCCTGGGCCTCTTCGCCCTCGTGGTGACGCTCAGCGGGCTCGCCCTGCGCCCCACCGTCGTCTACGGCACGGCCGCGCTGTCGTCGGTGGCCCAGGCGGCGCTGATGCGCGAGGCGGGCGTCGGCTGGGGCGCGGTGGTCATCGCCGTCGTCACCCTGATGATGGTCGCGGCGGTGAAGCACTACGGCACCGGGAGGGTGCGCGTGCTCGCGGTGGCCCTCACCCGCGCGGAAGTGGACAGCGCCCTGGAGGCCCGCCGGTTCCAGGAGGTCGAGGAGGCCCGGCGCATCATCGCCAGGATGCTCGACGAGGAGCACGAGAAGAACGACGAGCTCCGGGCGCTCCAGCACGACAAGGAGCTGCTGACGCAGTTCCTCGTCCATGACCTGCGCTCGCCCCTGTCCGCGCTGACCATGACGCTGGCCTGGATGGAGCAGGAGCTCCCCCAGGGCCACCTCCACGAGTCCGCGCGCACGGGCCTGGCCGTCACCGCGCGCCTGGACCGGATGATCACCGACATGATGGACGTGCCCCGGCTGGAGCAGGGCCGGCTGGAGCCCCGCAAGGTGCCGCTCGACATGGGCCGCCTGCTCGAGGACGTGCGCCGCTCGCTGGAGAACGTGGCCCGCGCCCGCAAGCTCACCCTGGACGTCGTCGCGCCCCGAACGCTGGCACTGCACGGAGACCCGGAGCTGCTCGTCCGCGTGGTGGAGAACCTGGCCACCAATGCCCTGCGCTACGCGCCCACGGGCGGCCGCGTACGGCTGGAGGGCGGCACCGACGCCCAGGGCGCATGGCTGGCGGTGCGCAACGACGGCCCGCCGATTCCGGGCGAGCTGCGCGCGCGCCTCTTCGACAAGTACGTGCAGGGCGACCAGGAGCGAGACAACCGCCGGGGCTACGGCCTGGGGCTGTACTTCTCCCGACTGGCCGCGGAGGCCCACGGAGGAACGCTCTCCGTGGAGGACACCCCGGACTGGCCCACGTCCTTCGTGCTGCGGCTACCGACCGCCTGAGCCCCGGGCGCGCTGCCGTCGGCGAAGAATGCGCTCGACGTTGGACTTCGCGCTGGCCATCACCGACGACGCGTCCAGCGTGGTCAGCACGCCGTCCTTCAACACCGGCTTGCCGTCGATGAAGACGTGCGTCACGTCGCTGCCGCGCGCGGAGTGCACCAGCGGCGCCAGGATGTCCTCGGCCGAGGGACCGCAGTGCAGGCCGCTCACATCCACCACGGTGATGTCGGCGCGCTTGCCCTGCTCGAGCGAGCCCACCTCGTCCTCCAGCCCCAGCGCCCGGGCGCCGTTCAGCGTGGCCATCTCCAGGACGCGCAGGGGCGTCATCGCGCGAGGCCCCACACGAGGGTTGTGCAGCACCGCCGCGAGCCGCATCTCGTGGAAGATGTCGAGCGTGTTGTTGCAGGGCGCGCCATCCGAGCCCAGCGCCACCGTCACGCCGGCCTCCAGCAGCTCCGGTACCTTGGCGATGCCCGAGGCGAGCTTGAGGTTGGAGCCGGGGCAGTGGCACACCACGGTGTGCGTCTCGCGGATGAGTTCCTGCTCCTCCGCGGACAGCCACACGCAGTGGGCCAGCGTCACGTGCCGCCCCGTCAGCCCCAGCGTGTGGAAGAAGTCGACGTTGTCCCGGCCGCCCGAGTACTGGCGCACCGCGTCCGTCTCCTTCGCGTTCTCGCTGGCGTGGGTGTGGATGCGCACGTTGTGCTCGCGCGACAGCTTCGCCACCTCGCGCATCAGCTCCGGCGTGCAGGACAACACGAAGCGGGGCGCGAAGGCGTAGCGCAGCCGCCCCTCGTGCGTGCCGTGCCAGCGCTCCAGCAACGCCAGGCTGTGGGCCAGCGACTCCGCGGTGGATTCGCGCAGGCCGTCGGGTACGTTGGCGCCCGCGTCCATCATCGCCTTGCCACCCACCAGCCGGAAGCCGGAGTCCCGCGCGGACTCGAAGACCGCGTCGTAGTGATGCACGCTGCCCATGTCGAGCGCGGCCGTGGAGCCCGAGCGGATCAACTCCGCGAAGGTCAGGTCCGCCGACGCGCGCATGGAGGCCGCGTCGTGGGACGCCTCGAAGGGCCAGATGCGCTCGCGAAGCCAGTCGAGCAGCTCCATCCCATCCGCGCGGCCCCGGAACAGCGTCTGGCAGGCGTGCAGGTGGCCATGGATGAGGCCCGGCAGCACCACCTTCCCCGCCACGTCCACCACGCGCCGCGTTCCACGGGCCTTCAGGCCCCGTCCCACCTTCGCGATGCGCCCGTCCTGGACGAGCACATCAGCGCCCACGAGCACCTCTCGCTCGCGGTTCATCGTCACCACGGTGCCGCCGGTCAGAAGCAGATCCACGGGTGCTCAGGCTCTCTTAGAGGAAGTCCTTGGTGAAGGCGTGCGGCAGCAGCTCGCCCAGGGAGTAGCGCATCTCGTCCCCTCGAGGGGTGCGGCTGCGCACCTGCATTTGCGGCGTGCCGAACTCGGCCATCACCTGCCGGCACATGCCGCACGGCGGGACGGGCGTGGCCGTGTTCGCGACGACCGCCACCGCCACCGGCAGGGAGCGGCCCTGCGCCACGCCCGCGGCGAAGGCATTGCGCTCGGCGCAGACCGTCAGCCCGTAGGTGGCGTTCTCCACGTTGCAGCCGGACATCACGGAGCCGTCCGCGTACAGGACGGCGGCCCCTACCGGGAAGCGGGAGTACGGCACGTGCGCCCGCTCGCGCACCCGGGTGGCCTCTTCGAACAGCCGCTCCCAGGGAATCTCATCCGCCATGTCGCCGCCTTCCTAGGTGACGGGGTGGGCCTCAGCGAGGTTCGCCCGCGAGCCGCATGTCGTCCAGGTGGCGGGCGATGGCCAGCTCCGCCTCCACCGGCAGGTCCACGAAGCGCACGTGCGCGGCGGGGCCCTGCGGGCCATCCGTCACGTGGAGCACCTCGCCCTTCGCCTCCACTTCATCGGGAAGGATGGGCAGCGTGAAGCGCACCTCCACCTGCGCGCCCGCCTCCAATCCGGGGCCGTTCCAGGCGCAGCCGCCCAGGGACAGGTCCCCATCCCGTGCCTCGAAGTCCGCCGAGCTGCCCGCCCGGCGCACCTTCAGGCGCATGGGAATCCGGGGGGAGTCGCGCCGGTCCTCGGCCTTGTCGCTCATCGAGTTGTTCCTCTCGGCCATCGCCGTTCCAGTCCTGCCGCTCATGCCCGTACCACCGCCGGAAGCCCCTTGGAGGTGGCCCGCCCCCGGGGCCACGCGCGCGGCTCACCGGGCCCGGCCGGCGGGGCGTCCTCCGGGAGGTCGAAGCCCACCCTCGGCTCCCC
>NZ_VIFM01000289.1 GCF_006636215.1 Myxococcus llanfairpwllgwyngyllgogerychwyrndrobwllllantysiliogogogochensis
CGCCCAGACCGAGCCCACCGCCGCCAGATCATTCGGGGTGAAGCCGTCGTAGGTGAGCCCAGGCCCTACATCCGCCTGGGCACCATTGCGGAGGGCCACGCCGTAGCGCAGGCGCAGCGAGGCTCGCTCGCGCACCTCCTCCGCCCGGACGGACGGGGAGCTGACCAGCACCAACAGCAAGGGCGCCAGACGCGCCAGGATGGGGGCAAGGGGGCGTGGGGGCGTCAAAGCCCGGCGGAGTATAGAGAAAGCCGCGAACACTCCCAAACCGGCGTCATCCGGGGACCCAGAAAGAGGCTTGACGAGGACCCCCTGGGTGGCGGGGGCAGCGGACGAGCCGCGTTCTCACCGGGAGGAACGGATGGCTTCTTGCTGGAGTGGAGGGGCTTTGCTAAGCATCCTCACGGTCGGTAGCGCCTCGTCTAACCTCCGGGATTCACTCCAGAAACAATCGGGGTGTTGCCGTGAGACGGGCGAGCGAACGCTGAGGAGCGCATACGCCCATGGGCACGCAACTGGTGATGTACGAAGAGGAGTTCACCAAGATCAACGCCGTTTGCGACCGGCTCACCAAGGACGCGAACGCGAAGGTGGTGTTCCTCGTCGACAAGAACGGGCAACTCATCTCCTCGGCCGGGCAGACGCAGAACATCGACACCACGTCCCTGGCCTCGCTGACGGCCGGCAACGTGGCGGCGATGGGCGGACTCGCCAAGCTGATCGGTGAGAACGAGTTCCCCAACCAGTTCCATGAGGGGGCGAAGGACTCGCTCTACATGACCATCGTCGGCAGCCGGGTCGTGCTGGTCGTCATCTTCGACAACCGCACCAGCCTCGGCCTCGTCCGCCTGCGCATCAAGAAGGCCAGCGACGAGCTGACGAAGATCTTCGAGAGTCTGGTGAAGAAGACGGACAGCCCGGGTGCCGGGTCGCCGTTCGCCGAGATCTCCGACGACGATATCGACAACCTCTTCAGCGAGTAACCCGGGAAGCCATGTCCTTCATCAACTACTCATCCCGCGAAATCAACTGCAAGATTGTCTATTACGGGCCGGGTCTCTGCGGGAAGACGACCAACCTCCAGTACATCTACAACAAGACGGCGGCCGAGACGAAGGGCAAGCTCATCTCCCTCTCCACCGAGACGGACCGCACGCTCTTCTTCGACTTCCTGCCGCTGTCGCTCGGTGAGATCCGCGGCTTCAAGACGCGCTTCCACCTCTACACGGTGCCCGGCCAGGTGTTCTACGACGCCAGCCGCAAGCTCATCCTCAAGGGCGTGGACGGCGTCGTGTTCGTGGCCGACAGTCAGATCGAGCGCATGGAGGCGAACATGGAGTCGATTGAAAACCTCCGTGTGAACCTGGCCGAGCAGGGCTACGACCTGAACAAGATTCCGTACGTCCTCCAGTACAACAAGCGCGACCTGCCCAACGCGGTGACGCCGGAGGAGATGCGCAAGGCCATCAACCCGCGCAACATCCCCGAGTATCAGGCCGTGGCGCCCACGGGCGTGGGCGTGTTCGACACGCTCAAGGCCGTGGCGAAGCTGGTGCTCACGGAGCTGAAGAAAGGCGGCTGAGCCGGGAGCAGCCGGGCAGTCAACTCCCGTACCGCGGGTGAGAAGACGCCTCGCGGCCAAGGGTGTTACAACCTGCTGCCGACGGGCCGGGCCGTCCGCCTCCTGAGGTCGCACAGTGCGTGTCGCAGCCGCCACCCTCCGCCTCCTCGCGCTCGTGAGCGCCACCCTCTGTGGGGCGGCGCTCGCGCAGGAGCCGCGCCCCACGGCGCCCGCCGCCGCCTCGAGCACCGAGGCGCCTCCCGTGGCCCCTTCCGAAGGCGACAGCACCGCGGATGAAGCCTTCAACACGCGGGTGAAGACGCTGGAGGAGCAGGTCGTCGACCTGAAGGAGAAGATCTACCGCTCCAAGGCCCGACTCCTGTTGCTCCAGGAGACGGTGCTGGGCGGAGACGTCACCACCGGGGCTCGCGCGCTCATCGTCCACAAGAACGAGATGGGCAGCTCCTTCATCCTGGAGTCGGTGACGTACGCGCTGGATGGCGCGCCCATCTTCACGCAGGTCGACATCCAGGGCGAAGAGCTGAGCAAGCGCGAGCAGTTCGAGGTCTTCAACGGGCGCATCGTCCCGGGGCAGCACCAGCTCGCGGTGCGGCTCGTCTACCGCGGCGGCGGCTTCGGCGTGTTCAGCTACCTGGAGGGCTACAAGTTCAAGGTGCAATCCAGCTACACCTTCAACGCGGAGCCAGGAAAGGTGTCCACGGTGCGCGTGGTGGGCTTCGAGCAGGGCGGCCTCACGCTGGACATGAAGGACCGGCCCGCGGTGCGCTACGACATCGAGCTGTCGCGCGACACGGCGCCGCGCATCGACGGCGAAGCGGGCGGAAGCCCTCCGGCCGCCACCTCCACTGAAGCGCGGTAGGGGTCCGCCGGTGAACGTGTCGCTTCGCGCTCTCGCCCTCGCGCTCAGCCTCGTGGGGGGCGCCTCCGCCTTTGCCGCCGAGCCTCCCCCGCCGCCTCCGACTCCCCAGGAGCTGGAGCAGCGCCTGTCCTCCGTGGAGCAGCAGCTCCAGGTCGCCGAGGAGAGCCTGCGCTTCGTCGAGACACAGTACAGCCAGCGCCCGGAGCCCGATGAAGAGCAGGCCCGCTCGCGGCGCTACTCCGACGCGGAAATCCAGTACCTGCTCGGCGACTGGAGCGCGGCCTCCGTCCACTTCTACGACCTGGTGAGCGACCCGGCGTTCCGGAGCCACCCGCGCTACGCGGACGCGCTCTTCTTCCTCGCGGATTCGCTGTACCAGCAGAAGAACGACATCGGCGCGCGGCTCTACCTGCGCGAGCTGTTGTCGCAGCCCACGCCGACCGCGCGCCACCGTGACGCGCTCACGCGCTACCTGGCCATCTCCGGACGGTTGAACCTGTTCGACGACGTCGAGACCTACGTCGAGCAGGCGCGCACGTTGTTCGGCGGCCAGCTTCCTCCCGACGTGCAGTACGTCCAGGCGAAGTGGCTCTTCCGCCGCACCGACCTGCCCGCCTCCGAGCGAATCGCGCGTGCGCGCTCGGCCTTCTCGCCGCTGGCCCAGGCCCATGGCGGCCCGTATCAGCTCCAGGCCGGCTACCACATGGCGGTGCTGTCGATGCAGGCCGGCGAGCTGCCCCTCGCCATCCTCCAGTTCCAGCAGCTCCTCACGCCCCTGTCGAACGAGGGAGGCTCCGCGCCCACCGCGACGCCGGGCAAGCCCGTCACCCGCTCGACGGCTGACACGGACACGCGGCGCATCCGCGAGCTGTCGCTGATGTCGTTGGGACGGCTCCTGTACGAAGCAGGCCGCTTCGACGAGGCGTTGGACCGCTACGGCCAGGTGTCGCAGGACAGCGAGTCCTTTCCGGAGTCGCTCTACGAAATCGCGTGGACGCAGGTGCGCAAGGGCAACCACCAGGAGGCGAAGAACGCCGTCGACATCCTGTTGCTCGTCGCCCCCGACTCGCGGCTCGCGCCCGACGCGAAGCTCCTCCAGGGACACCTGCTCCAGAAGCTCAAGCGGTACGACGAGGCCATCGCGTCCTACGACGAACTCATCGGAACCTTCCGCCCCGTGCGCGAGAAGGTGGACGCCCTCTTGAACGCCAACCGGGACCCCGTCGCGTACTTCGAGCGGCTCCTGGCGCGCACGGACACCGTCCCGGACGTGCGCACGCTGTTGCCGCCCCTGGCCCTGAAATACGCCTCCACCGAGCGCGAGGTGAGCCGCGCGGTGAAGATGGTGGGCGACATCGACACCGGGAAGAAGGGCGCCGTCGACGCACGCGAGCTGGCGGCCCGCATCCTTCGCGCGCTGGACTCGCGGAAGCTGGAGACCTTCCCGGAGCTGCAAGAGGGCTTCACGCGCGCGGACGCGGTGGAGACGGCCGTCACGCACGCCGAGTCGACGCTGGTGGAAGTGGAGGGACTCGCGCTGGAGCCGTCGCTCACCTCACAGGAGCGGGACCGACTCGCGCCCCTGCGCCGCGAGCGCGATGCGCTGGCCGCCCGCTTCGCCACGCTCCCCACCACCCAGAAGGGGCTGGAGGAACGGCTGCGCCGCATGCAGACCCGGGTGGACGCGGTGGACCGCGAGGCCTTCCGGCTGGGCACGGAGATTCAGGGACTGCATGCCATCGCCTCGGCGGTGCGCAAGTGGGTGGATGACACGCGGCTGCTTCGCCAGACGCCACCCGACGAGGAACAAGAGTTCCTGGTGCAGCTCCAGGCCGAGGTCCAGACGCTGAATGATCTCCAGCTGGAGCTGGACCGGACGCGCGGTCGGCTCGCGGATGAGCGCAACAGCGCGGCGGCGTCCCTCTCCGGGGAACAGGCCATCCGTGGCCGCTACGCGGCGGCGCTGCGCTCCGAGCACGAGGTGCTCAGTGAAGCGGAGCGTCGACAGTCTCCCACGGCGGTGTTGACGCACGCGCACCAGGTGCGGGAGCGAGGCGAGGCGCTGCGCAAGCGCGTCGCGGAGGCCCAGTCCGCGCTGCGGACCCAGGTGGACCAGCGAGGACAGCGCATCCGCGCGAAGGTGCTGGCCGAGCAGCACTTGTTGGAGCGCTACGAGGCCGAGGTCGCCGCGGTGTCCGGCAACGCGAAGCAGTTGGTGGGCCGCATCGCCTACGACAGCATCCGGCGCGTGCGTCGGCAGTTCTACGACCTGGTGCTCAAGGCGGACGTGGGCGTGGTGGACGTGGCCTTCACCGAGAAGCAGGACAAGACGACGAACATCCAGAAGGTGTCCGCGCAGAAGGCCGAGGCGCTGCGCGCGCTGGACGCCGACTTCCGCGACGTGTTGTCGGAGGAGGGACGGTGATGCGGCGCGTGCTCGCGGTGCTGCTCTCCGTGGCCTCGCTGCCCGCCGCCGCCCAGGCGCCGGACACCGCCGCGCAAGCCCCCTCCCCCGCCCAGGCGGAGAGTCCCTCCGGGACACCGGCCGCGGGCTACCTGACGGGCCTGGGCCGCACGCCCGAGGAAGAGGCGCTGCTCCAGGACGTCAGCCGCGCCCTGCGCACGTATGACGAGGAGTCTCGCGAGTTCAGCCGCGAGGTGCAGCTCCTGATGGAGCGCAAGTACGAGCAGAAGCGCGACTCGCTCGCATCCTCATACGAGAAGGTCATCCGGGACTTCGAGGCCCAGGAGCGCAAGGAGCGGATGGAGGCCATCGTCCGCTTCGAGGAGTTCCTCCGCCGCTACCCGCAGGAGCCGCGCTACACGCCGGACGTGATGTTCCGTCTGGCGGAGCTCTATTACGAGCGCTCGCAGGACGAGCATCAGCTGGCGATGAAGGAGTACCGAGACCGGCTGGAGGCCCACGACAAGAACCCCGACTCGGCCTTCCCCGTGGAGCCGAAGAAGGACTACGGGGACTCCATCGCGCTGTACCGCCGGCTCTTGAAGGACTACCCCACCTACCGCCTCAACGACGGCGCCTGGTACCTGTTGGGCTACTGCCTGGAAGAGCAGGAGCAGGTCGACGAGAGCTTCCGCACCTACCAGCAGCTCATCGCCCGCTATCCGCGAAGCCGCTTCGCCACCGAGGCGTGGGTCCGCATCGGCGAGTACTGGTTCGACAACTACAAGGACCCGCAGGCCCTGCCACGCTCCGCGCAGGCCTTCGAGGCCGCCGCCCGCGACACGCTGCATCCGCTCTACGACAAGGCCCTCTACAAGCTGGGCTGGACGTACTACCGGATGGACCGCTTCGACGAAGCGGTGGAGTCCTTCCTCACGTTGGTGGACTTCTACGAAGCCCAGCGCGTCGCGAAGGGCGAGGCCGAGGCTGGCGGAGACCTGCGCGACGAGGCCCTCCAGTACGTGGCCATCTCGCTGGCGGACGAGACGTGGGGTGGACTGCCTCGCGCCCAGGCCCTCTTCGCGAAGCGCGGCCCCAAGCCCTACGAGGCGGACGTCTACCGCCGGCTGGGCAACGTCTACTTCGACCAGACGAACCACCCCGCAGCCATCGCGGCCTATCAGCGCGTGCTCCAGCAGGAACCCATGGCGCCGGACGCGCCGGAGCTCCAGCAGCGCATCGCCCTGGCCTACGAGCGAGACCGGCTGCTCGCGGAGTCCTTCACGGAGTCGGAGCGACTCGCCAGCCTCTATCAACCCGGCACGGCCTGGTACGCGAAGAACCAGGGAGACCCCGACGCGCTCTCGCGAGCCAACACGCTCGTCGAGAAGAGCCTCTATACGAGCGCCACCTTCCACCACCAGCAGGCGCTGGTGTTCAAGAAGGAGGGCAAGTTCGAGCAGGCCAGCACGGGCTTCGCCACCGCCGCGCGCGCCTACGGCACGTACCTGGAGCGCTTCCCGCGCAGCAAGAGCGCGGGCGAGATGCGCTTCTATTACGCGGAGTGCCTCTACTTCTCCTTCCAGTTCGCCGAGGCCGCGAAGAGCTACGAGCTGGTGCGTGACACCGGCGTGAGCGAGAAGCACCGCGACGAGGCGGCGCACAGCGCGGTGCTCGCCTGGCAGCAGCTGCTCGCGAAGGACATCCAGTCCGGCAAGACGCCGGACCTCAAGCCGCTGCGCTCCACCGAGCGGCCCGAGGGTTCGGCGGTAAAGCCCGTGCCGCTGACGCCCACCGAGCAGAAGCTGGTGTCGGCCTCCGACAAGTACGTGGCGCTCCTGCCGCGCGACGCGAAGGCCGCGGGCATCGCCTACAAGGCCGCGGAGCTGTACTACGCGCACGACGACTTCCCCGAGGCCCGCAAGCGCTTCGAGCGCATCATCCAGACGTGGCCCAAGAGCGAGGTGGCCCGCTACGCCACCAACCTCACCGTCGAGACGTTCCTCATCGACAAGGACTGGCGCAGCGTGGAGGAGGTCAGCGCGAGGCTGGCCAGCAACACGCAGGTCATCGACCCGACCAGCGACCTCCACAAGCAACTGGTGAAGTTCAAGCTCGCGGGCCGCTTCAAGCTCGCGGACCAGCTCCTGGCCGAGGGCAAGCACGAGGAGGCCGCGCGCAAGTACATCCAGCTCGTCGACGAGGAGCCCCGGCACGAGTTCGCGGACAAGGCCCTCAACAACGCCGCCGTCGCGCACGAGAACACCCGGCGCTTCGACTCCGCGATGAAGCTCTACGAGCGCATCTATCGCGAGTACCCGTCCTCCCCGCTCGCGGACGCGGCGCTGTTCCGCGTGGCGGTGAACGCGGAGAAGTCCTACGACTTCGACAAGGCCGTCGTCAGCTACCAGAAGCTGGTGAAGGACTACCCCGCATCGAAGGACCGGGAGGCGGCGCTCTTCAACACCGCTCGACTGCTCGAAGGCCAGCAGCGCTACGCGGAGTCCGCGGCCACGTTCCTGCGCTACGCGGAGCTGTTCCCCACCGCCGAGGACGCGCCGAAGAACCAGTACCGCGCGGCCATCCTGTTGGAGAAGCAGGGCGACCCTCGCGGAGAGGTCCGCGCGCTCCAGGAGTTCGTGCGCAAGTTCGCCAACAAGCCCGGCCAGGTGGAGCTGGTCGTGGACGCGCACCGGCGCATGGGTGACGCGCACCAGAAGCTCGGCGACGAGAAGGAAGCCCAGCGCGCGTACACCCAGGCGGCGAGCGAGTTCGACCGACGCAAGCTCAAGCCGGACACCCATCCCCTCGCGGCGAACGCGGCGGCGTATGGACGCTTCCAGTTGGCGGAGGCGGAGCTGCAGAGGTTCGACAAGCTGAAGATTGGCGGCTGGGGCAAGGCCCTGGTGCGCAGCTTCGCGGTGAAGCGCGCGGCGGTGAAGACGGTGAAGGACGCGTACTCGCGCGTCTATCCGTACAAGCAGCTCGAGTGGTCCCTCGCGGCGGCCTACCGCTCCGGCTACGCGCTGGAGCGCTTCGCCAACACCATCATCGAAACGCCTGTGCCGCCCGACGTGAAGCGGCTGGGCGAGGATGCGGTGGTGACGTACCAGGACCTGCTCGCGCAGAACACGGCGGAGCTGGAGGACGCGGCGGTGGAGAGCTACGCCGTCGCCCTGGCGGAGGCTCGCAAGAATCGCGTCTCCAACGAGTGGACGCGGCGCACGCTGGAGTCCCTCAACCGCTTCCGTCCCAAGGAGTACCCGGTGCTCAAGGAGCCCAAGCAGGCACTCGCGTCCGACGCCGCCTATCCGGACGGGCTCATCGGCAGCGTGAGCGGGCCCGCCCGCCCCGCGTCGGCGGACGAGAGCCGCATCACCGGGGGAGCCAAGCCGTGAGCTTCTCTCCACGCACGCCGGGGGCCTCCGCCCTCACCGCGCTACTCCTGTCCTCGGGCCTGTGGCTGTCCGCGTGTGCCTCCGGCCCGGAGACGCGCCCCACAGCCGAGGCGCCCGTCGAGGCAACGGCCGATGCGGACTCCAAGGCCGCGCCCGTCCCCACCGTCGTCGCGCCTCCGCCCCGCAGCACGGCGCAGGACTTCGAGCAGGCCGTGGCGATCGCGCGGGCCGGAGAGCTGACGGCGGCGGAGACGGCGCTGCGCGCGCTGGTGACGCAGAACCCGAATCTCGACTACGCGTGGACGAACCTCGGCATCGTCCAGGAGCGGCTGGGACGGCACGAGGACGCGGAGCGCTCGTATCGTCAGGCGCTCGCGGTGGCTCCCGAGCAGGAGTCCGCATGGGACTGCCTGGCGCGCCTGTACGGACGCACGGGCCGCTCCGCTGCGCTGGAGACGGAGCTGCGCGGGTTGGTGGAGACGAAGCAGGACTCGGCGCCGCTGCACACCGCGCTGGCCATCACCCTGCTCCAGCAGAAGAAGCTGGGGCCCGCGGCCACCGAGGCGAAGCAGGCCCTCAAGTTCGATGAGCGCCACACTCGCGCCATGCAGGTGCTCGCGCAGGTGTACTACCGCGAGGGCAAACACGAGCTGGCGCGCATGGTGCTGGAGAACGCGCGGGACATCGCGCCAGGCGACGCCGCCACACGCAATGCACTGGGGCTGGTGTACCTGGCGCTGAAGGTGGGCCCGCAGGCCCTGGCGGAGTTCAAGGAGGCCGCGAAGCTCCGGCCCGACTTCGCCGAGGCACGCAACAACTTCGGCGCGCTGCTCAACGAGGCCCAGGACTACCCGGCCGCCGTCACCGAGCTCGAAGCGGCGGTGAGAGCCGCTCCCGACTTCGCCGCCGCGCGCCTCAACCTGGGCAATGCCTACCGGGGACAGGGGGAGTTCGAGCGCGCCAAGGCCGAGTACGAGCAGGTGCTCGTGCTGCTCCCCGGTCAGCCCGACCCGTTCTTCAACCTCGCCATCCTGTTCCTCGACGTGGAGCCCCCGGGGGTCGACCCCATCCAGCGGTACAAGACGGCCCTCACCTACTTCGAGCGCTACGAAGCCCAGGGTGGTCGCGACAACCGCACCCCCCAGTACACGAAGGACGCGCGCAAGAGCATCGAGCGCGAGGAGCGCCGCCTGGAGCGCGAGCGCAAGGACCAGCTCCGCAAGGCCGCGGAGCAGGAGAAGGCCCAGCAGGAGCAGGCGAAACAGGCCGCCGAGAACAACGCGCCGACCACCGCCCCACCCGCGCAGGCCGCCCCCGCGGACAAGGGAACGGCCTCCACTTCGACGCCGCCCGTGCAGGGCGCATCCGCTCCGGCCAGCCCACCCAAGCAGACCGCTCCATCAGGCTCCGAGAACCCCGGCGCGGTGCCCACTCCGCCGGCCCCCACCCCAGCACCTTCCGCGCACGTCGGAGCACCCTCGGAGGGAACTCCGCCCCCCGCGCCGGTGTCCCAGCCCGAGCCCGCTTCCGGCACCGCGCCCTCGAAGAGCGGCTCGGGTAAGCTGGCCACCGACAAGAACTAGGATCGCCATGCGCGCCACCTTCGCCCTCTTCGTGCTCCTCACCACCGCGCCCGTGCTCGCGCAGGACGCTGGCAAGTCCGCCGCGCCCGGCACTGGCGGGGCCACGTCGAGCAGCGAAGCGGCGCCCGCGAAGAAGGCGCCTCGCAAGGTCATCCGCCTGGACGCGCTCACCGTCGAGGGCCGCATCCAGAAGCCCCAGGCTTTCTACATCCTCCCCCGCTCCAACCTGAGCTTCGACGACCTCAACCGCACGGAGAGCTTCGTGCCCAAGGTCGAGAAGAGCGTCGAGCAGGAGCCCTTCTAGGCCATGGCCGCCCCGTCACCTTCCAAGCTGCTCCGCGTCGGCCTCATCCAGAACGGCCAGATTGTCGAAGAGCACCACGTCCGGCGCGAGAGCGTCACCATCGGCCATGACGCGCGCAACACCATCGTCCTGCCCGCCTCGGACGACAGGCCCGCGCGCTTCAGCGTGTTCGAGAACCAGGGCCACCAGTTCCTGCTCGTCATCAACGAGTTCATGAAGGGCCGCGTCAACCTCGGCTCCTCCGACGTGGACTTCGACGCCCTGCGCTCCCAGGGGCTCGCCTCGCGCCGGGGTGACCTCTACGTCCTCCCCCTCCAGGAGACCGCGCGCGGCAAGGTGGAGCTGGGCGACGCCACCCTCTTCTTCCAGTTCGTCGCGCCCAAGGCCGAGGAAGCGCGTCCGGTGATGCCCTCGGACATCCGCGTCAGCCGCTGGAAGACGATGGACCGCGTCTTCTTCGGCATCCTCGCCGCCTCGCTGCTCGTCCACTTCTCCGGCGCCGCCATCATCCTCTCCGCGGAGGCCCCCAAGGAGCAGGAGCTGGCGTTGGATCAGCTCGATGACCGCTTCGTGCGCGCCATCATCCCCCAGCGCCCCATCGAGACCGCGAAGCCCGCCGCGCCGGGCCCCGCCGAGACGCCGAAGGAAGACGTCAAGCCCCCCGAGCCGAAGGACGGCGCGGACAAGCCCGCGTCGGAGAAGCCCGCGGCCGCCGCCGCCGAGCGCCACGCGGAGATGGTGAAGAAGGTCTCCGACAAGGGCCTGTTGAAGATGCTCGGCTCCAAGAGCTCTGGCACCGGCGCGTTCCAGGACGTGCTGGGCAGCGCCAGCGGTGGCAGCGACATCGTCGCCGCGCTCCAGGGCGCCGGCGGCGTGGGCGTGGCCAACGAGGCCTCCGTCGGCAAGGGTACCGGCCCGCGCGGCGGTGGCACCGGCACCGTGACGGGCATCGGCGAGCTGGGCACCCAGGGCGGCGGCAAGGTGGACCTGGGCACGAAGAAGGAAGTCGAAGTGAAGGGCCGCGTGCAGGACGCGACGCCGGACGTCGACAGCTCCGACGTGGACCGCGACGCGCTCGCCCGCTACGTCCGCGCGCGCAAGGGCGCCATCCAGAGCTGCTACGAGAAGGAGCTCAAGCGAAACCCCAACCTCAAGGGCAAGGTGGTGGTGCGCTTCTCCATCACCCCGTCCGGCCGAGTGGGGGACTTCGAAATCGACGAGAACACCCTCGGCAGCGAGGCGGTGGCCAGCTGCATCCGCGCCGCCATCCGCGGCTGGGTGTTCCCGTTCAAACCCGAGTCCGCCGCCACCGTTTCCTACCCCTTCGTCTTCTCGCCGACGGGGTAGGCTCCGGCGCCGGTGTACCCAGCGCGGGCTCCGAGGGGACCATGGAGAAGCTGGCCGTCATCGCCGCCTCACCGCTGTTCGAGATGCTCTCTCCCGTGGAGCTGGACCGTCTGGCGGAGCTGGCCCGGACGCGCCACTGCGTCCCCGGCGAGGTCATCTTCCATGAAGGGGATTTGGGCGACAGCCTCTTCCTCGTCGTCGAAGGCCAGGTGGAAGTGGCCCGGAACGGCACGGATGGGTTGCCGCGCACCCTGGCCGTGCTGTCACCTCCCGAGTTCTTCGGGGAGATGGGCCTCATCGACAAGGACTACCGCTCCGCCACCGTGCGCGCGCGCGCGCAGGCCCACCTGCTCCAGCTCACCGCTGGGGACTTGCGCGCCTTCCGCAACGAGTACGCCGACGGCTTCACCTTCGTCGTCGTCAATATCGCCCGAAGCCTGGCTGCTCGACTGCGTGAGGCCAATGCCCGCCTCTCCAGTAACCACTGAATAACTGGGGGTTCGTCGCGTTGACACCCCACCCCCCGCCTTCTACGCTTTGTTGCAATGGGAAGGGCCGGGAGAGCCGAGAGGCGTATGCGCACTGTCGGAATGGTCGCTGTGATCGTCGCCACGGGCGTGGCCGTCGCGCAGGGACCGGTGCCCTCGCCCCGGTCACCCGCCGCCACCACCACGCTGGAGAAGGCGAGTGAAGTGCCTGACTCGCAGAAGCTGGAGCGCAGCACCCAGGCCTTGAGTGTCATGCGAGACGTGCTTCGCCAGGTGCTCGGCAAGGTGGAAGAAGCGCGCCGCACCAAGGACGTGGTGAAGCTCAACTGCGCCAACGAGAAGCTCACGCAAATCAAGGGCCTGTTGCGCATCTCCGAGCAGGCGGACGTGTCGCTCCAG
This sequence comes from Myxococcus llanfairpwllgwyngyllgogerychwyrndrobwllllantysiliogogogochensis, assembly GCF_006636215.1. Taxonomy (GTDB): domain Bacteria; phylum Myxococcota; class Myxococcia; order Myxococcales; family Myxococcaceae; genus Myxococcus; species Myxococcus llanfairpwllgwyngyllgogerychwyrndrobwllllantysiliogogogochensis. The sequence continues at coordinate 12,365 of NZ_VIFM01000289.1, forward strand.
GAGTCCCTCACCCGGCGCGAGGTCTCCACCAGCGAGCACGAATACACCAAGGTGATGATCGCCCGGCAGAAGGTCGGCCAGCTGCGCTCGGAGGCCGAGGAGTGCATCGGTCAGCTCGCCTTCCGCACCGACGAGAACCTCTTCATCGAGGTGGAGGAGCCGGAGAACCTGCCGGGCGGCGACCCCACGCGCCCGCCTCCTCCCGACGACATCCTCGTGCGCCCGCCTCCCGCGAGCCCCATCAACTAGTCCCGTGCGCCCTCCGGCCCTCCGGGCGAGTCCAAGTCCCGTGTCGAACAATTCTTCGGCCCCTGAAATCGCGCGTGCTATGACGCCCCAGGCCGTCCGCATGAAAGGTGGGAGTGAGTACGCCCTCTCCCTGGGAAGCCACTGCGAGCCATGACGCTGAGAGGGACATTCTGGGGCACGGTCTGCGGGCTGGCGCTGATGGCGCCTGTCACCGTGGCCATGGCTCAGGACGGAGTCTCCGCGCCGGCCACGGGTGGCAACGGCTTCAAGGTCGGCAACGGCCGGCTGCATCCGTACTTCGAGCTGGAGACGCGCCTGGACAGCGGCGTGGGCTACTTCGGCCGCGAGGGCCAGGAGTTCCCCGGTGGCGTGTCGCCGGACCTGTCGGGTGAGCTGGCGATGCACTTCCGGCCGGGCTTCCGGCTGGACATCCCCTCTCCCCGGCTGGCGTTCAACCTCAACGCCAACCTGGACTACGTGCTTTTCACGGGCCTGATGACGCAGGGCTCGAACGCGGCCTCGCACATGGAGGGCGCAGCGGACCTGCTGGCGCGCATCAACCCGGAGGCGCCGCTGTCGCTGGAGCTGTCGGACCAGTTCACGCGCTCGGACCGGACACGCACGGCGGCCATCGGCGCGGGCATCCTCAGCCTCTACAACGAGGCCAAGGTGAAGGCTCCGTGGCGGCCGGGTGGTGGCGCGGTGGAGGTGACTCCGGGCGTGGCCTACGCGGTGGAGTTCTTCGAGCCGCTGGGCGCTTCGGCGCCGGCGGACTGCGGCGAAGGCGTGTGCGACCCCGTCGGCGCGGACCGCTTCAACTACGGCAACCTGCACCTGGGCCTGGAGAGCCGCTGGCGCTTCCTGCCGAAGACGGCGCTGGTGCTCGACACCGGCGTGGACGTGCGCCGCTACTTCAACGACGGGGGCCCCAACGCCACGCTTTTGCGCGCGTTGATCGGCGTGGCGGGCCTCGTGTCGCCCAAGGTCGCGGTGACGGCGAAGGTGGGCTGGGGGCAGAACTTCGGGG
>NZ_VIFM01000028.1 GCF_006636215.1 Myxococcus llanfairpwllgwyngyllgogerychwyrndrobwllllantysiliogogogochensis
CCCTTTCCCACCCTGTGCCGTGAAGTCGCCCCACTGGCGCCTCCGGCACCCAGCGACTCGCCTCAGGCGCCCGCGCGAGGCTGCCGCGCCGGGTCTTCGTTCAGGAGCGGAAGCGACGGCTCCACCGGCAGCTCCAGCACGAAGGAAGCGCCCGCCCCCCGGGTGCTGCTGACCTGGACGGAGCCACCATGTGCCTCCGCGATGCGGCGCGTGAGATACAGCCCCAGGCCCAGGCCTCCGTACTCCTGCGTGGAGACCGCCCGTTCGAAGGGGCCGAAGATGCGCTCCACCGCTTCGGGAGGGACGCCGATGCCCCGGTCCGTGACGACGAGCCGGGCGCGGCCTCCCACCTGACTCAGCGCCACGTCCACCTCTCCCCCCGCGCCGAACTTGATGGCGTTGGACACCAGGTTGGAGAGGGCCTGCTCCACGCGCCCCGGGTCCAACCACCCGCGCACCCGCTGGGCCGTGGCCGTCAGTCGCAGCGGTGTCCCGGCGCGCGTCGCCTCTTCCATGGAGCGCTCCAGCACGTCATCCACCAGCGCGGTGAGGTCCACCCACTCGCGCCGCAACTCCAGCCCGCCCGCCTTGAACAAGCCGACGTCCAGCACGTTCTCCACCAGGCGCGTCAACCGCCGCGACTGTCGGGCAATGGCCTCCAGTCGCTCCAGCAGGAAGCCGTTCTCGGTGCCTCCGCGCAGCAGCGCCATCAACCCCTGCACCCGCAGGGTGAGCGTGGCCAGCGGCGTGCGCAGCTCGTGCGCCGCCACGGCGATGAAGTCCTCACGCACGGCGACGGCCTCACGGGCCTCTTCCAGCAGTCGCGCGTTCTCCAGCGCCATCGCGCACCTGCGCGCCACGTCGTCCGCCAGCACATGCTCCCGTCTGCGTCGCCCTGTCCCCTCCAGGTCCATGGCCACCGCCAGCGCGCCCACCACCTGTCCGCGCACTCGCAGCGGCACCAGCACCCCTGCGCCCTCCGGGCCCGTCCATTCGCTCGCCTGCGCTGGCAACGGAGGAAACCGTCCTCGCAGCCCCACTTCGCGCGCGGGCGTCCAGCCCGCCGCCGCCACCCGCTCCACCACGCCGTCGGTGTTCTGCAACCAGATGGCGACACCTGTCGCGAGCTCGGGCACGAGCAGCCGCGCCACCCGAGGCAGCGTGACGCTCCATTCAGGGGACTCGGCGAGCACCCCGCCCACGGTGGCCAACACGCGCTGCGCCGCCTCCGCGCGCCGCCGTTCCGCCACCACGGCCGCCACCGTCAGCGCCGTCAGGCTGAGCACGGACATGAACACCTGCACGGACAGGACGCGCTCCGACGCGGACACGGACAGCGCCCCGAAGGGCCCTATGTCCAGGCGCGTGTACTCCACCGCCACCGCGCTCATCACCGCGGACGCGCTCGCCGCCCCCCGAGGCCCCAGCCGCAGCGCCGCGGCGATGACCAGGGGAAACGCCGCGTAGGGCAGCGTGGTGGAGAGCGCCGCGGACCCCGTCGTGCCCTCGACACTGAAGACCAGGACGCCGACGAGCGCCACCACCGCTATCATGAAGACGGACTCCACCAGTCGTCTCGGCGGAGAGGTCGCGCGCGCCACGGGCCACCACGTCAGCAGCAGCGGCGCGACGAGCACCGTGCCCAGCGCGTCACTCAGCCACCAGACAATCCATTCGCTCGCGAACGACGCGGAGCCCAACCACCTCGTCGCGCCGAGCGCGCCCAGCGTGGCGCTCGGCAGCGCCCCCACCACCGCCCCGAGCACCAGCAGCCCCGTGACATCTCGCACGCGATGGAAGCGGACGATTCCACCCAGCAAGCGACGCATCAGCGCCGCCCCCAGCCAGGTGCGCAGCACGTTGCCCAGCCCCCACGTCGCGGCAAGCCCCCAGGGCAGGCCCTGGGACAGCACCGAGCCCAGCTCCGCGGCGAACACGGCGGCCAGCAGGGCGGGCCACATGCGCGTGGGCGAGCGCATGAGGAACGCCAGCGTCAGCCCCGCGGGCAGCCAGAGGATGGCGCTGCTCAGGGGCGGAAACACGAAGTGGGAGCTGACGACCTTCAGGACCTCGAAGGACACCGCGAGCAGTACCGCTCGCTCCCAGGCGGCGCGCCCCAGCGTGAGTGCCATTCCGACCCCCATCGCAAGGTAAACAGCCAGGGCGGGGAAGCGCGGCCGGGCCAAAGGAGCAGGAGGGCCCCCGTCCGCCCAGGCCGGCCTGGAGTCGGAGGCAGGCACTCACGCGCCGTGCTCGCTAGAGTGCCGCCGCCCCGTGCCCTTCGCCTACTACGAGAGCCTCAATCCCGAGCAGCGACGCACCTATCGGATGAGCGATGGAGTGACGGCCCTCCGGGTGAGGGAGCCCACCGCCCTGCATCCCCTGGTGGACGAGGTCCGGGAGGCGCTGGCCATGGGTGAACGCGGCCCGCTGGAGCGCGCCACGACGCGGCTGGGCAAGGCGCTGTGCGAGCGGCTGGATGTCCCCGGCGTCCGGGTGGAGGTGCTGGACGTGCGCCCCTCTTCCGAGGAGGGCGAGCTGCACGGCCTCTACACCTGGGAGCCGGGACGCCGGCCGCGACTCCAGGTCTGGATGCGCACCGCGAAGCAGGCGCGCGTGGTGGCCTTCCGCACGTACCTGCGCACCTTCCTCCACGAGCTGTGTCACCACCTGGACTTCCTGCTGCTGGAGCTGCCCCACTCGTTCCACACGGACGGCTTCTTCCAGCGGGAGTCCAGCCTCTTCCAGCAGCTCGTCCCGGGCCGTGGCCCTCGCGGACGGAGGGCGGGCCCGGACGGGGAGCCGGGGCGGTAAGGGTGTGGCGGACGACACCCCACCCGGCGGACGACAGGTTTCTTGCACCCGCGTGACAGAAGTGGGAACGCGCGCCGCGAGCGAGGCTAGATTCCGCCTCCCTATGGCGCATCCGACCGAAGACAAGAACTTCCGGCTCCCCACCGCCGTTCGCCCCCACCGCTACGCGGCCACGCTGACCCTGGACCTGGACGCGAAGTCCTTCTCCGGACAGCAGACCATCGAAGTGGAGCTGGCCGAGCCCACGCGCGAAATCATCCTCCACGCCATCGCCCTGAAGCTGGGCGAGGTGTCCTTCCGCTCGGGCAACGCGCGGCACCAGCCCACGTCCATCCGGCCCGTGGAGGTGAGCGAGACGGTGGTGTTGAGCTTCGACGCCCCGCTGCCCAAGGGGCCCGCCACGCTGGAGCTCGGGTGGACGGGGTCCTTCACGGACGGCCTGCGCGGCCTGTACCTGGCGGGCAAGGTGGCCGCCACCCAGTTCGAGGCCGCCGACGCGCGCCGCGTCTTCCCCTGTTTCGACGAGCCCGCCTTCAAGGCGAAATGGTCGCTCAGCGTGCGCGTGCCCGAAGGGCTCGCCGTGCTGGGCAACGGCCCCATCGTCAAGGAGGAGAAGGACGGCGCGCTGACGAAGGTGACGTTCCAGGAGACGGAGGTGCTCAGCAGCTACCTCGTCGCGCTGGTGGTGGGCCCCTTGGTGGGCACGCCGGCGCAGCTGGTGGGGGGCGTGCCGGTGCGCACCTGGTCGCTGAAGGAGAAGGAGCACCTGACGCGCTTTGGCCAGGACGTGGCGCTGGCGGTGCTGCCCCTGCTCCAGGACTACTTCGGCCTGCCGTATGCCTTCACCAAGCTGGACCAGGTGGGCATCCCGGACTTCGAGGCGGGCGCGATGGAGAACGCCGGCCTGATTACCTATCGCGAGGTCACCCTGCTGCTGGACCCGGCCACCGCGCCCCTGTCGGTGCAGAAGCGCGTGGCGGAAGTCGTGACGCACGAGCTGGCGCACCAGTGGTTCGGCAACTGGGTCACCATGGTGTGGTGGGACGACCTCTGGCTCAACGAGGCGTTCGCCACGTGGATGGCCTTCAAGATTGTCGACCAGTGGCGCCCCGAGTGGCGCATGTGGCTGGACTTCGACTCGCACCGCACCAGCGCGCTGTACCTGGACGCACTCAAGTCGACGCACCCCATCCACGGCGAGGTGCGCAACGCGGGCGAGGCCGGTGAGAGCTTCGACGCGATTACGTACGAGAAGGGCGGCGCGGTGCTGCGGATGATTGAGGGCTTCCTCGGGGAAGGCCCCTTCCGCGATGGCATCCGCCTGTACATGCGCAAGCACGCGCGCGCCAACGCGGTGAAGGAAGACCTGTGGAACGCGCTGGGCGCGGCCGCGAAGCAGCCGGTGGAGGAGCTGGCCACCGCGTGGGTGGGCCAGAGCGGCTTCCCGCTGGTGACGGCGCATGTGGAGGGACGCGAGGTGGCGCTGTCGCAGCAGCGCTTCTATTCGGAGCCGGGCGTGGAGAGCGGCGAGAAGTGGCCGGTGCCCATGGTGCTGCGCTACGAGGACGCCTCCGGCGTGCGGGAGCAGCGCGTGCTGTTCCGCGACAAGCAGGCCACCGTGAAGCTGGAGGGCACTGGCGCGGTGAAGTGGCTGTGCGCCAACGCGGGCTCCACCGGCTTCTACCGCATGGCCTACGACAAGGCGTCGCTCGCGGCCCTGGCGTCGAACCTCCAGGTTCTGGCGCCCTCGGAGCGCATCGCCCTGCTGGAGGACCAGTGGGCGCTGGTGCGCTCGGGCCGGGGCTCGGTGGCGGACCTGTTGGACCTGGCGGCGCGCTTCGGGAACGAGGAGGACGACTCCGTCCTGGACGAGCTGGTGGGCAGGCTCGCGTACGTGGAGAACCGGCTGGTGGATGGCGAGGACCAGGCGCGCGTGCGTGCGTGGGTGGAGAAGCTGTTGAGCCCGGGGCTCAAGAAGCTGGGCTGGCAGGCGGCATCCGGTGAGTCGGACCGGGTGAAGCTGCGCCGCTCCGCGCTGGTGCGCGCGGTGGGAGGCCTGGCTCGCAGCCCGGAGGCGCTCGCGGAGGCCCGCCCGCGCGTGGCGCGCATGCTCCAGGGAGAGCGTGACGCGTTGGAGCCCAACCTGCTCGACGTGGCGGTGGCCATGGTGGCGCGCGCGGGAGACTCGGCCCTCTTCGACACGTTCCTCCAGAAGGTGCCGAAGGAGCCGGACCCGGCCACGCAGCGCCGCTACCTGATGGCGCTCACCGCCTTCGAGGACCCGGCGCTGGCCGAGCGCGCGCAGGGGCTGCTCTTCTCGGAGACGGTGAAGACGCAGGACGTGGCCAGCTTCGTGACGGGGCTTTTGGCCAACCGCACCGGCCGCGACGCGTGGTGGGCGCAGATGCGCAAGCAGTGGAAGGACGTCGTCGCGCGCACGGGCGGCGCGCCCATGCTGGTGCGGCGCATCGTGGAATCGCTGGGCATGCTGCGCACGCGCGAGCACCTGGAGGCGGTGAAGGCGCTGCTGCGAGACAACCCGGTGAGCGACGCGAACCAGGCCACCGCGCAGACGCTGGAGCGGCTGTCGCAGGACGTGGAGCTGCGCGAGCGCTGCGGCCCGGAGGTCTCCGCGTGGCTGAAGCGCCAGCCCTGACGCACCCCTCTTGAGAGGCTCCCGATGAAGACCACCCTGACGCCCGCAAGCCTCTCCAGCGCGCGCGAGTCCCTCCGGCGGGCCAACGCCGAGCTCGCGCGCGAGTACCCGGGGGAGTCCCCCCGTCGCCAGCCGGTGCACGTCGTGTACGGCGGCGCCCACCTCTTCCGCGCGGAGGCGGCGCGGAAGCTGGGGGACCTCGCCCTGGGGGCCATGAAGACCTACGCGCCGGACGCGGCGGAGCTGGCCCACGGCTTGGGCCTTCCCCAGCGCGGGCGCTTCGCCCAGCGCGTCTACGAGCGGGTGTTGGACAAGCTCGGAAGCGAGCCGGTGGAGGACTATCGCATCGACTTCGAGGACGGCTATGGCCACCGTCCCGACGAGGAGGAGGACTCGCACGCCGTCGCCGCCGCCCAGGAGATGGCGCGGGGACTGGCCCAGGGCTCGCTGCCGCCGTACGTGGGCATCCGGGTGAAGTCCTTCACCGAGGAGCTGTTCGAGCGGGCCTCTCGCACCCTGGACCTCTTCGTCACCACGCTCCTGGAGCACAGCGGCGGAAAGCTGCCGCCGTCGTTCGTCGTCACCCTGCCCAAGGTCTCCGTGCCCGAGCAGGTGGCGGCGCTCGCCCGCATCCTGGAAGTGCTGGAGACGGAGCACGGCCTGACGCGCGGCGCGCTCGGGCTGGAGCTGATGGTGGAGACGCCCCAGGCCCTCTTCAACAAAGAAGGGAGCCTGCACCTGCCCGCGCTGGTGGCCGCGGGTGAGGGGCGCTGCTCCAGCGTGCACCTGGGGCTGTATGACTACACCGCCGCGCTCAGCGTCAGCGCCCACGTGCAGAGCATGCTGCACCCCGCCTGCGACTTCCTGCGGGATTTGGTGCAGGTCTGCCTCGCGGGCACCGGCATCCAGCTGGCCGACGGCGCGACGAACGTGATGCCCGTGCCGCCGAACAAGAAGCAGGGCGACCTGCCGCTGCTGCCCACGCAACTGCGTGAGAACAGCGAGGCGGTGCAGCGGGTGTGGCAGCTGTCCTATCGCCACATCCGTCACTCGCTGGAGCGTGGGTGGTATCAGGGCTGGGACTTGCACCCCGCGCAGCTGCCCGTACGCTACGCGGCCGTGTATGCCTTCTTCCTGGAGGGCCTGGACACCGCCACCCGGCGCCTCAAGGCCTTCATGGAGAAGGCGGCCCAGGCGACGCTGGTGGGTGACGTGTTCGACGACGCGGCGACGGGCCAGGGCCTGCTCAACTTCTTCCTCCGGGGCCTGAGCTGCGGCGCGCTCAGCCAGGACGAAGCGCTGGCCACCGGCCTCACGCTGGAGGAGCTGCGAAGCCGCTCCTTCCGCGCCATCGTCGAGTCACGTCGCGCCCGAGTCTCGTAGCCGGGCGAGCCCTTTTCCGCCGAGGGCGACTCAGCTCTCGGCGGAACCCGGGCCCGGCGGCGCATCCTCGCCCCCCGGAGGTGCGTCGCCTGCTCCGCTGCTCGCCGCGCGGTGCGCGCGCACCAGGGCCACGTCGATGGCCACCGCGCCGAGTAGGAAGAGGAGCGGGCCCGCGTGCAATCCCAGGCCGAGCAGTCCCCACAAGGTGACGACGCCGGCCAGGAGGTACGGGAGCATGGGCGGCACGGCGTCGCGGGCACGCGGCACGGCGGCCAGCAGCCCCAGGGACATGAGGGCCAGGACGACGAGCGGCGCACCGGGCCGGGCGCGTCCCGACTTCGCGAAGAAGGAGGACGTGTTGGTGAGGCCGGGCTTCCACGTGTACCTGCTGTCCGTATACGTGTGGCCCGTGGAGCGGCCGGTGTTGTCCACCTCGTACACGAGCTTGTCGTCGTAGCCGTAGCCGCCCAGGGACGTGGACGAGCGCATCCCCGTGCCCCAGGAGAACAGCATCGACACCGCGCACACGGCGGCGCCCGCGCACACCCAGAGCTTCAGTCGCGAGGCCTCCGGTGAAGGCCGCAGCTCGGGTGCCGAGGCGGAGGACGCCTGGAACACGCGCCACTGCACGTATCCCAGCACGACGGCGGCCCCCACCCAGACGAGCGGCACCAATCCGAAGCCCAGGGACAGGAACGCGAAGGTGACGGCCAGCGCGGTGAAGAGCGGCAGGAAGGCGGCGTGCGAGGCCACCTGGGCGAGCTTCTCCAGTGGCGGGGGAACGGGGCGGCCGGCGGCGCTCCACTCACGGGCACCGAGCAGGATGCTGCCCGCGAGCATCGTCACGGACCACGGCAGGCCAATGCTCCCGCCGATGATGGGAAGGCCCGGCAGGAGCACGGCGGCGGCGACCAGCCCCGAGCCGAGCAGCGGCAGCGAGCCGCCCGGCAGCCGCTCACGCAGACGAGGGTCCTCCAGAATCGACTGCACGGCGCGGCCCGCGGACTCGGCGGTGCGCCGGGCGGACTCGGCGGTGTCCTCGGAGAACAGCGGCTTGTCGAAGGAAGGCTTCACGTCCCGGCCACAGTGGGGACACGCGGCGATGCGCGCTTCGGGAAGTGGCTGACCGCAGTGCGGGCAGGACATGGGCTCACTCCTGACGACAGGATGGACCCAGGCAGCCTACCTCCGGCACGCGCCCGACGTCACAGCAGCTCGACGGAGAACACCAGGTCACAGGTGGAATAGGAGTCCTTGGACCGGGAGACCTCCAGCGTCATCCGCGTGGCCTCTTCATCCGTCGCGCTCGTCATCCGCCGAGGGTCATACGTGTCGTAGATGCTCAGTCGCGAGTCCCGCCAGTTCCATCGCGGAGCACAGGTCTCCATCAGGTACGAGGAATAGAGATGGAACCGGTCCTGCAAAGGCTTGCACTCCATGTTGCCTTGCACGCAGTAGATATAATCCCCCAGCGCGCGCGTGCTGTAGACAGTGCAGCGGAAGTCCTGGATGCCCTTCCTCGACTCCCAGACGGAGACGTCTTCCGAGTAGCTCTTCAACGGCGCGCCACGCAGGGATTGGAAGCCCTGACCGGCTCCGCGCAGCACCGCCTTCACTTCCTTGCAGAAGGCCGCGCGGTTGGGGAGCGCCGCGCCCTCGACGGCGCTGTCGACAGTCGTCACACCGACCTTGGAGTCGCGCGGAGGCAGTTGCTTGAAGGGCACCGTGCTCCGCGGACGATATCCCGACGTGGAGTACTGCGCGTGCGCGCCCCCACTCACCACCGTGAGGACGAGAGCAAGCCACGGCGATACACCAGCAGGTCGATGAAACATGGGTCCATTCCCCCTCTGAATGACTGAAGCCTCGGCGGACGCCGCCGTATACGCGACCTGACAGGCGCGTCAATCCCATGCCAATTCACGCACCGTGGGACACACCACGATTGTCAGAGTTTGATGACAGACCAGCTCATTCGGCTAGAGTGCGCACCGCTCGCCGTCGAGGGGGGAAATGTCCTCACCATCCGCAGCAAATCCAGAAACCCTGGACATTCCCAAGCAATCCCTGACAACCCGGCTTCTCAAACCAGACTTTCTGCTGAAGTCCTTGGCTTGCGTAGGATTTGTCTTTCTCGTCGCGCGGCTGGTTCAGCTCGCGGTCCCTGGGTCATTTCCACACGCGCTCCAGGCCTGGGTCCTCTGGCCAGTGCTCTGGGACGCGCCGCTCGAGCCGTGGCGGCCCTCGACGCTGGCATCTCTGCTCCCCGCGCTGTGTTGGGGCGTGCTGCTCCTGCTGTGGCGGGAGCTGTCCTGGGTGGCGCGCGGGCAGCAGGCGTGCTCGCGACTCCAGGTGCTCGCGCTGGCCTTCGTCCCAGGCTATTCGCTCGTGGGGCTGCCGCGCTTCTTCGCCACGCTGGTGGAGCCCCGCGCCCGCAGGGCCATCACGCCGTGGGCCATCCTGGTGGGGCTCGTCGGCCCTCACCTCCTGCTCATCGGCGCGCTCGTGGCGGAGGCCTGGACCTCCACGAGCGGGTGGACGCTGGCGGTGCCCCTGTTCGATGGGGCGCTGCTGCTCGCGCAGACGGTGCTGCTGCTCGGCGCCTATCGCGTCTTGAGTCAGCGCGCGTCCACGCCGCCCGCTCCGGAACCCCGGGCCGAGGAGGAGCTCGCCCCCGAAGCCCCGCCGGAGCCTCCGCCCACCGAGGACACGGGCCTCGACTGTCCCGAGTGCGTCTGGGCCGCCCGCCTGTACCGGGCCCCCGGACGCATCGGCGCGCACTGCCTGGGCTGCGAGGGGGACCTGCTGTCGCCCATGGAGCAGGCCCGCTGGCTTCCGGAGCTGGGCGCCACGGGCACTCCCCTCGAGGAGACGGGACGGCAGGTCCGCTGTGTCTCGTGCGAGGCGTACGTCACCACCGTGATGCTGCCTGGAGGCGCGGTGTCACCCTGCACCGCGTGCGGTGTGGTGTGGATGCGCGCGGGAATGCTGCACCGGCTCACCCAGGGACAGCAGGGCCGTCCCCGGGCGCGCCGTCCGGTCCCCGCGCCCGCTCGCGAACCCTGGATGCCGCCCCTGCTCTCTCCGCTCGCCAGCGGCGTGGTGGTGGCGGTGTGCGTGTTCGGAGGCGCTGCCTTCGTGACGATGCGTGCCCGGCCTCCCGTCTGTGACCCGGGCACCACGCTCCAGCGCGAGGAGCGCGAGGACGGCTGGGTGCTTCGCCAGTGCGTGAACGAGACGGGACAGCGGGATGGCGCCGCGTGGCTGCGAGACACGCGAGGAAGACTGCGCGAGAAGACCGCGTGGACGAAGGGGCGACGCTCGGGAGCGCATCACGCCTGGGACGCGACGGGGCAGTTGCGGACCGAGGGGCTGTATCAGGACGACCTGCCTCTCGGGGAGTGGAGCCGCTACACGGAGGAAGGGATGCGCTTCTCCCGAGCCTCCTGGTCGAAGGGCCTCCTGCATGGCGAGGTGGTGGACGTGGCCGACAGTGGCTTGCCCCACGAGCGCCGGAACTATTCGCAGGGCGTGCTCGACGGTCCCTACACGCTCTACTTCACGGGGGGCGGTCGGAAGGTGGAGGGGACGTATGCGCGGGGCCTGCGGCATGGAAGCTGGACGCGCTACGGGACGACGGGGGCGCCCCTCGAGTCGGTGCTGTGGAACCAGGGCGAACCCACGCTGGTGCTGGAGGATGAGCCAGGCACCTCGCTCGCGTCGCGGGGCGGCGCGCGGCGGGGGCCCGACGAGCTGCTCTACGGGGGACGTTCCCTGGACTGGTGGAACCGTCGGCTGCGACAGCTGTGGCCCCGGCGCGAGGAATCGGACCGGGCCGCGCGGTACTCGCTCACGGTGCACCGCGCGGGCCTCAACGGCCTGAAGGTGCAGGAGACGACCGCGGGGCCCAGGGTGCTGGTCGCCACGCCCGACCTGGAAACCCCTGTCTCGGTGGACACACCATGAAGTCACGTCAGCGCTGTTGGGCCCTGCTCCCCCTGCTGTGGGCGGGAATCTCCGTGGCCGCGCCCTTCGAGGTCCTCCGCTCACAAGAGTCCAGCGAGCACCCGCGGCTCGTGCTGGCTCCGCGTGAGGGCGCGAGGACGGCCACCCTCGTGGTGCTCTTCTCCACCGGACGCTTCGACGAGGGCGGCGACACCGGCCTCACGCGGCTCTCCCAGCACGCGCTGCTGGAGGCCAACCTGCGCGGCGACTACGGCAAGCTGACGCGGGAACTCTTCGGCGCGGACGCGTCTCTGGAGCTGTTCACCGGGCTGCGCCAGAGCGGCTTCGTCCTCGAGTCGAACTCCGGGGACTTCGACCGGCTCGCGCGCCAATTGCTCGAGACGCTGCTGGCCCCCAAGCTCATCCCCTCCAGACTGGAGGCGACCGCCGAGCGCACCACCCAGGACCCGGGACTGACGTCCTCGGAGGACTTCCTGGAGACGCGCCTCGCCATCGCGCTCTCGGACGACCCTCGCTATGCGGCCGCGCCGCCTGGCAACCCCAGCAGCGCGCAGAGCATCTCCCCGGAGACGGTGGAGCGGCACCTCGCGGGCGCCTTCTCTCCACGCAACGCCACCGTCATCGCGGCGGGGACCTTCGACGCCGTCGCGCTGCGCCGCACGCTGGCGCGCTTCAAGGGGGGAATCCCCTCGCCCGTGGCGAGACTGCAGATTCAGCTCCCGGTGAAGCGGCAGCTGCCGGCGCACAGCGACGTCAACGTCCTGGCCTTTCCGGTGAAGCTCACCACCGCGTCGGAGTCAGCGGCCTTGCGCGTCGTGGGGCCCATGCTGCGCCGGCGCATGGAGCAGCGCTTCCGCACCATGGGCGTGGGATATGCACAGGATGCGTCGCCCCTGCTGACACCGTGGATGGACGCGCTGGTGCTGACGCTTCCGGCGAGCGACCCTTCCGCGTTGGACCTGGGCCCCTATCTCCTCCAGGAAGTCGCGGAGGTGCGCGAGGGCCGGGTGACCGCCGACGAGTTCGCGGCGGCCCAGGGCGCGGCCCTCACGCGACTGCGCCTGGAAGACCAGCACCCGCGCGCGGTGGCCCTGACACTCGCCGGCAGCCTCCAGACGCCCGCGTGGTACTCGGCGGAGGTGGAGCACTCGCTCTCCTCGCTGTCGCCGGAGGGCCTCGCGCGACTGGTCGAACCCTGGTTGCGCGAGGACCGCCTCGTACACCTGCTCTTCAGTCCCCGGGCGCTCTCCCCTCCCCCTCGCAAGACCTTCAACAACGCGGGCACCCGCTCGCGGCGACGCTAGCCATGTCCTCCCTTCGCTCCTGGCTCCTGCTGTGCTGCGCTCTCGGGTCCACCCTGGCGCTCGCCGCCGCTCCCATCGCCCCCCTCTTCCATGCCGAGCTGCTCCAGGACGGCACGGAGCTGGTGGTGCTGTCCCGTCCCGAGTCCGCCACGGCCTCGCTGCGCCTGGTGGTGCGCTCGGGCTCGTCGAGAGACCCCAGCGGCAAGGAGGGCCTGGCGCACCTGCTCGAGCACCTCGTCTTCCAGGGCAGTCAGGACGTGCCGGGCAAGACACTGCGCGCGAGCATCGACACGGCCGGGGGCACGCTCAACGCCTTCACGTCGGCCCGGTCCACGGTGTACGCACTGGACACGCCCGGGACGGGCTTCCTTCCGCTCGCGAGGGATGTGCTGCGGATGGTGACCAGTCCCACGCTCCCCGGCGGCAAGCGACTGGAGCGGGAGCTGGGCATCATCACCACCGAGGGCCGCTATCACTTCTCGCGGCAGAGCCTGGCAAGCCAGGTGGAGGAGGCGATGTTCCAGGACATCACCCTCGAAGGCGCCCTCATCGGCACGCCCGCCACCCGAGCGCGCATCACCCGTGAGGACCTCCAGGAGTACTACGCGCGCAACTACGTCACCTCCAACGTGTCACTCGTCTTCACCGGGGCGGTGAGCGTCGAGCAGGCACGAGCCCTCGTGGAGGAGGCCTACCGCCTGCCGCCCGCGCTCCCGGAGGAGGCCGTCGCGCCCGCCATGCAGAGCGCGCAGTACCCCGTGGTGCAACAGACGCGGGCACACGTCACCTTCGTCACGCTGGGCTATCCCGTCCCCCGCGAGGAGCGGGCCACCTGTCGCGCGGTGGCGTCCCTGCTCCAGCTCCGGCTGTTGCAGCAGGTGCATGTGGAGGAGCCCATCGTCTCCGCGATGCGCGTGCTCTGCCTCAACCTGCGCGGCAATGACCTGCTGCTCGCCTTCGCATATACGCGCTCCATCGAGGGCTCGCGGTTGCCCTACCTCATGCAGGAGACCTTCGACGCGCTCGCCAAGAAGCCTCCCAGCGCGGCCGAGCGGAAGCTCCTGGAGAAGCGCGGCCAGCGCACCTCGGAGCGCTGGCGGGAGGCGGGGCCGGAGGTCGCGGACGCGGTCGCCTCACAGGCGGCGGAGCCCCGGCTGGAGTCCCTCACGGACCTGGGCTTCCTTCAGCCTCCGCCCATCCCCACGAGCGCCCAACTGAAGGACTTCGCGCGCCGCCACTTCGTGGAGGAGCAGGCGGTGCGCATCACCAGCTCGCCGCTGGAGGGGTGAGCTTCACCACAGCATGTCCTGGTCCTCGGTGACGCCGGGGACGTTGGAGAGCTGGAGCGTCTGGCCGCCCACCGTCACCGTGCCCTCGAAGAAGCCCACGGGCTGGGCGAAGTGGCTGATGATGAGGCGCAGGTTGCGCTCCTCGCGGTGGACGTAGAAGGGCTGGAAGCGCAGGTCCACCGCGCCGTCCACCGTCGTCAGCCGCCACGGCGCGAGCAGGTCCTTCGTGTCGTATTCGAAGCGCGCGCGGGCCAGCGGGTACAGCCGGTCCCCCAGCCACAGCGCGTTCTCATTGGCCTCGGTGTTGCTCTCGTTGAAGCCCTCGACGAGGTTGAGTCCCACGGGCGTGCCATCCGCCAGCCGGCCCGCGGCGAAGGCCCAGCGCCACGCCGTATGCCGCGCCAGATAGCCCTGCGTGTAGTCGATGCCGCCCACGCCCCCGTCCAGTCGGAAGCGCTTGCCGCCCGCCTCCAGGCTGCCAAAGGACAACAGGCCGTTGCGCTTCATCGTGACATTCACGAGCCCGTCACCCTGCACGGGCGCAATCACCGTCAGCGCGGGAGGGCCACCCGCGACGAGCAGCTCGCCGGCCCACTGGAAGGTGTTGAGGCTGCCGGTGCGCACGCGGCTGACGTCCACCTCCACCTGGTAGCGCTCGTCCGTCTCGCCCCGGCGGATGGCCAGCTTGCCGCCCAGCGTCCTGAAGGAAGCGGACAGTCCCGCGCCGGGCTTGTCTCCCAGCGACAACATGGGCCCCGGCGCGCCCAGGAAGCTCACGTCACACAAGGGCTTGCGCGCGGCCAGGTCGAGCGCCACCGCGAAGGCACTGGACGAGTAGCCCAGGTCCACCACCGCGAAGAGCGCGGCCACCTCCGGCGTCGCCACGAAGGTGTAGTGCCACCGCTTGCGCTTGAGCAGCCGGGTGGCGCGGGCCGGAGCCCACCGTCCCAGCAGCTTGGGCAGGTCCACTTCGGGCAACTCACCCTGGTACGTGCCAAATCGGGGCTCACCTTGCGAGGTGGCCACGGAGGCCGGCGCCAGGGGCAGGAGGGCTTCTCTCTCGGGCGTCATCCGCGCCCATTGGAAGCCAACCGCCGGCCGAAGTCACCCAGGCTCGACGACCCGAGGCGCCAACCGACGCCTCGGCGACACTGTCGGTGGGCCTCTCAGCTCCGGCCGAAGACGATGCGCTCCTGGGAGAGCAGCCCCGTGGTGACACGCAGGGACACCAGCGTCACCGCGACACAGGAGGCCGCGGCGATGAGGAAGGGCATTGGCCCCAGCACCTCGCCGCGAAGGACTTCGCCCGCCAGCAGCTGCTGGCCCACCACCGGCACGGCGAACATCCACAACTTCGTCTGCATGGGCGACAGCATCAACATCATGCCCGGCAACATGGGCACCACCATCAGCATGGACTGGTACATCTGTGCTTCCTTGAAGGAGCGCGCATAGGTGGCCACCCACATCTGCAGGGCGGAGACGGCCAGCGCCAGCGGCAGGATGGCCGCGACCATGCCCAGGGTGGCGGCGGCGTCGAAGCGGGCTCTCACGCCCAGGTCCTCCAGCGGGACATGTCGCACCACCACGATAAAGCACGCCAGCGACCCCAACACGGTGACCCCCGCCATGGCGACGGTGGCGAGCCACTTGCCAGTGACCAGGGCACCGTGCGGCACGGGGTTGAGCAGCAAGGGCTCCAGCGAGCCCCGCTCGCGCTCACCCGCCATGGTGTCACTCGCCAGCTGCATGCCTCCTCCGAAGGCGGCCATCACCAGGAAGAAGGGCAGCATGTTGAGCACCATGGCGGCGGTGCGCTCCGGCGTGGACAGGTCCAGCTCCTCCACGCGCACCGGCATCGCCAGCTCCGGCGCCATGCCGCGCGCATACAACCGCTGGTCGCCCACGTGCCGCGAGTACCCCTGCAGCAGCCGCTGCGCCCGCTGCACCGACCGCTGGGCGGACTGGCGCGAGCTGTCCATGATGAGATTCACATCCGCGGTGCGCCCGGAGGAGAAGTCCCGGCCGTAGTCCTGGGGCACCAACAGCACCACGTCCAGCGAGCCCGCGCGGATGCGCTCCTCGTAGTCCTCCGGGGCGTCCTTGAGCGTCACACCCAGGCGACTCAGGAAGGCCATCAGGCTGGGGGCATGCTCGCGCCCCACCACGGGCAGCTCCAGCGGCTTGTCCTTCCTCCAGGAGGCCATCACGTTGATCAACACCAGGAAGAGGAGCGGAGCCAGCAACGCCCACAGCAGGGAGGTGGAGGCCGTCCTCCGGTCCCGCAGGTAGTCCCTCAGCTCCTTGCGAAAGACAGTGCCAATCAGGCGCCTCATTGCATCAACCCCTGCTCACTGCCGATGGTCGCGACGAAGGCCTCTTCCAGGCTGTCCTTGCCGGTGCTCGCGCGCAGGGCATCCGGCGTCCCCTCCGCCACCACGCGGCCATGCGCCACCACGACGATGCGCTCACACAGCGCGGCGACCTCCTGCATGATGTGACTGGAGAAGACGACGCAGCGCCCCTCGTCCTTCAGTCGCCGCAACAGCGTGCGCACCGCGCGGGTGCTCATGACGTCCAGGCCGTTGGTCGGCTCGTCCAGCAGCACGTTGCGAGGCCCATGCACCAGCGCACGCGCCAGCGCCACCTTCACCCGCTCGCCCTGGCTGAAGCCCTCCGCGCGCCGGTCCGCGAGTTCCTTCATGTCCAGCAGGTCCACCAGCTCGTCCACGCACTTGTCCAACGCGGCGCCAGACAGCCCATGCAGCTCGCCGTAGTAGCGCGCGTGCTCGCGGGCGGTGAGGCGCGGATAGAGGCCCCGCGCATCCGGCAGCACCCCCAGCACACGCCGGGCGTCCTCTGGGCGGGCCGTCACGTCCACGCCGTCCACCGTCGCGGTTCCCCGGTCCGGGC
Organism: Myxococcus llanfairpwllgwyngyllgogerychwyrndrobwllllantysiliogogogochensis; assembly: GCF_006636215.1. GTDB lineage: Bacteria > Myxococcota > Myxococcia > Myxococcales > Myxococcaceae > Myxococcus > Myxococcus llanfairpwllgwyngyllgogerychwyrndrobwllllantysiliogogogochensis. Next base: position 16,326 of record NZ_VIFM01000028.1, read on the forward strand.
GCACCAGCGTGTAGAGCATGCGCAGCGTCGTCGTCTTCCCTGCGCCGTTGGGACCCAGGAGGCCGGTAATCATCCCGTCCTCGGCGGTGAAGGACACGTCCTCCACGGCCGTCACCTTCCCGAAGCGCTTGTGCAGGTTCGTGGCTCGTATCATCGACGCTGCGTCCTCAGGGCACGGGGCCGGCGAAAGAGGTGAAGAAGGGGGGCCGCGAGAGGCTCCCGCCGCACGAGGGCTTCAGGCCCTCCCCGCTGCCCTTGGCCACGAACTCCACCATCAGCGAGCGGGCACAGTCGGCGACCAGCGCGTTGTGGCCCACCCCGGGCACCACGACGTGGAGACCGTTCTTCAACGTGCGCTTCGCCTCCTCCCCCCAGGCAGGCGGCGTCACCGGATCCAGCTCTCCGGACAACAGCAGCGTGGGCACGTCCGACACCACCGCGTCGCGGTAGCCCGAAGGCAGCGTCGCGCGGGGCCAGCCCTCGCACGCGGCCATCATCTCCAGGCCCATCAGCGCGCCGAACCAGGTGCCTTTCGCCTCGCGCTCCACATCCTCCTGGGTGAAGAAGGGCGCGTCCTCCGCGCAGATGACGGCGAACTGGAGTCCCCGGCTCATCGTCCGGTCCAGGGTGTCGCCGCCCCCCAGGCTCAGCGCGACGAAGGGCGCCCAGTCCTCCCGCGTCACCCGGTCCAACATCAGCGGCACCAGCGAGCCTCCCTCCGCGGAGTAGAGCTGCATCAGCAGCGCCCCCAGGAAGGCCTGTTGCGTCAGGACGACGTCCTCCTGCACACCGGTGCGCGGATGCGGCACCCGCACACGCACCGGGGCCTCCGCCAGCTTCGCCAGCAACGCCTCCGTGCGGGCGCGCAGCTTGGGAAAGGTCTTCTCGCAGACCGCGTCCTGCTCGCAGTGGGACAGCAACAGCTCCAGCGCGCGCTGACCGTCGCGCGGCATGTACAAAGGCAGGTACAGCCCCATGGGCGCCACGCCGTCGAGGATGGCCGTGCGCACCCGCTCCGGAAACTGGCGCATGTACACCAGCGCCGCGCGCGTCCCGTAGGAGACGCCCCAGAGGTTGACCTTTTCGTAGCCCAGCGCCGCGCGCACCTCGTCCAGGTCCGCCATCGCGATGGGCGTGGTGTACTGGCGCACGTCCGCCTCCCACCGCTCGCGACACGCGTGGAGGCGTCGCGGGACGTCGCCTTCGTCGAAGAGCGCCGACAGCCCCTCCTCCTTCTGACGGAGCTCGCAGTCGAGCGGGCTCGAGTCGCCCGTGCCCCGCTGGTCCACCAGCACGATGTCGCGGTGGCGGCGGATGCGCTCCACGGCCAACAGCATCTCCGCCGTCCGCGTGGCCGACTGCCCGGGGCCGCCCGCCAGGTACACCAGGGGGTCTGGCTGGGGCTGGGCCGCCAGGGCGGGCACCACGGCGACCCGCAGGGACAGCTTGCGGCCCGACTTCGCCTCGCGGTTCTCGAAGACCTCGTACGTCCCGCATTGGGCCTGGAGCGACAGGCCCTCCAGCCGGCAGGGCTTCAGCTCCAGCTTGCGCCCCTGGGAGGGTGAGCTTCCCTGCGAGCAGGCGGCCAACGCCACCATCGCGAACCCGAGCATCCAGGCGCGCCAGGCTCCACGCCAGACAAGGGAGGGAATGTGGGTCCAGACACCAGGCACAGGCGTCTCCATGTATGGTGCGGCGGCCCCACGCATAGCACCCGTGCTGTTCGCGGTACACCCCTCGCCAACGCCGTGAATGCCCGCCGCGAGGGGCCGTCTGGTGATACGCCCATGCCCACGATGAAACGCGCCGTCCTCGTCCTGGCCGCTCTTGCCCTCACCACGTTCAGCGGCTGCGCCTCTCTGCAGAAGACGCTGAAGGGGGTCTTCAAGAAACCCACCCTCACCTTCAAGACGGCGCGGCTCTCCAGCGCGTCGCTCTCCGACGCCACCGTCGACCTCGTCTACGAGGTGAACAACCCCAACGGCTTCGGACTGGAGCTGGCGAGCATCGACTACTCCTTCTTCGTCGAGGGCAAGCAGGTGGTGGCCGGCAAGCCCAAGAAGGGCCTGGACCTCAAGGCCAACGGCAGGAGCGAGCTGGTCTTCCCCGCCAACGTGAGGTTCGCGGACATCGCCCCCGTCGTCGAAACCTTCCTCAACAAGGACCGCGCCGCCTACAAGGCCCAGGGCAGCGTCGGCGTGCAGACGCCCATCGGCGTGCTGAACTTCCCGCTCGAAAAGGAAGGCACCTTCGACGTGCCCAAGATTCCGCAGGTGTCCTTCCAGCCGCCCCGCATCACCAACATCGGCCTCACCAGCGCCACGGTGGAGTTCCCGCTCTCCATCACCAACCGCAACAGCTTCCCCCTGCCCGTCGCCGGCATCACCGGTGCGCTCAAGGTCGCCGGGGCGGATGTGGGCACGCTGTCCACCGGCAACCTGGGCATGCTCGACGGCAGCGGGACGAAGCAGGTGACGTTGCCGCTCACCATCCACTTCGCGCGGGCGGCCTCCGCGGCCATGGCCCTGCGCTCGGGCGGCAACGCCAAGCTGAGCCTGGATGGCAAGTTGACCTCGGACGCCCAGTCCGTGCCGCTCAACCTGAGCCAGCTCGTCAACATCGTGAAATAACGCCCGTCCGGGCAGCAAGCGGGCGGGAGGCAACCTCGTGGTTGTCCCAGGGCGCCCTTGCCGTTACGGTTGGGCGCCCTTTGGGACACACGCCATGCGCCGCATCCTCTTCAAGTCCAAGATTCACCGCGCGACGGTGACGCAGGCCGACCTGGATTACGAAGGCTCGGTCACCATCGACCAGAACCTGCTCCGCGCGGCGGACATCATCGCCAACGAGAAGGTCGCCATCTGGAACGTCACCCAGGGCACGCGTCTGGAGACGTATGCCCTGGAGGGCGAGCCCGGCAGCGGAGTCATCTGCATCAACGGCGCCGCGGCCCACCTCAACAAGCCGGGGGACCTGGTCATCATCGCCACCTTCGCGGAGGTGGAGGAGTCCGAGGCCCGCGCCTGGAAGCCCACCGTCGTCTTCGTCGATGCGAAGAACCGCATCGTCCCCGGACAGACGGAAGAGATTCCGGGGCCGGCTCGCCGCCTCGCCTGAACCGGCGGTCCAGGCCCTCCGCCGGCTTTCCCCTCCGCGCGCCTTTTGCCATGCTCCGCCCACCTTTAGAGGGGGGCCCATGGCCCCGGAGGAATCACCACGATGAGGCGGATGTGGGTGGGAGCCAGCGTGCTCGCGCTGGGACTCTCCGGTTGTTCCGCAGTGGGCTCTTTCCGGCCCAACCCCAATGATGAGGATCCGCTCTACGGAGCCATCCCCGTCGTCAAGGCGCCCCTCCAGGCGCGCTGTGTGGCGCACGGGAAGTCCTCGGTGCGCTCCAGCTGCGACGAGGCGCTCTACCTGGCCACGGAGTACACCCGGCGACTGTCCGTGGGTGACGAAGTCTGCCTGGAGGGTGGCTACGGCGAGGAGCCGGGTTATGCCTGCAAGGCGCGCGCGGCCGTCATCGACACGTCCCCCAACCAGATAAAGCTCGAGGTGCGAGGAGCCAAGCCGGACTCGCGCTGGTTCAACGTGGAGATGCGGCACGCCTGGTACGAAGAAGGCGCGCTGGTGGACCTCTACCTCGCCGAGCGGGGTTATTAGAGGACGCGGGAAACCCACCCCCTGGAGGAGCGTCGACAATGGGCTTCTACGACAGCGTGGCCGAGCGGCTGGCCTTCATGAAGAAGCTGACCCCGGCGGAGCTCAAGAAGCTCGGCTCGGCTCGGCTGTCGGACATCGTCCTCCAGGAGACGAAGCGTGCCCGGGTGCGGGTGGCGGAGCTGGAGAAGCGCTACCCCCGCGCGGAAGTGAAGGAGCTGGCGCAGCGCCTCATTGACGAGAAGAAGAACCTGGCCAGCATGGTGGGCGGAGTCAGCGGCGTCTTCGGACTCGTCGCCCTGCCAGCGGACCTGCTGTTCATGGCGTATCTGCAGATCATCCTGCTCACCGACCTGGCCACGCTCTACAAGGTCAACCTCAAGACGGAGCGCGCGCGCGGGGAGATGCTCGACCTGTTCGGCTACGCCAACGGATTGGGGCCCATCCAACGCTCCAGCCCCAAGGTGTTGGGGAAGCTCGCCGCGCTGATGTTGGAGAAGGGCGGCCTGCACACGCTGGGGCGCGCCATGCCGCTGGTGGCCGCGCCGATTACGGCCTACTTCAACAACCAGCACATCCAGCGCGTGGGGGAGCAGGCCGTGCGCTTCTACGAGGGCTTCGACAAGGCCCACGCCAAGGCCAAGGCCCACCGCCACCAACAGGCGGGCTGACGGCCACACGCGGTGAGGATCCACGGGGGCCTGGCGACGGGCGCCCCGATTAATTCAACGGGTCCGATATGCCCTTTTCACCCCTTCGTTCCCGTTCCCAGGCGGGGCGAAAGCCCCCATCCATGGCGGGCGACCGATGAACCCCCAAGGCCGGACGGGGGCGGCGCCCGAAAGGCGGAGGCACGAAGATGTCCGAGCTTTCGGCGGAAGTGCGTGTGCAGGTGGCGCGGTTGCGGAACCTGGTCATCGACGTGGCGCGCTGCGGCGCCCTCAGCAGCCCTCTGGGCGCCCTGCCTCACCAGGAGCTGGACCCCATGGAGGTACAGGCCATCTGGTGGCTGAAGGCGGAGAGCCTGCTGCCCGTCAACGTGCTCGCCGACCGCCTGGGTGGTATCGCCCTGCCCCGTCTGAGCCGGCTGTTGGACCGCCTGGAGGACGCCAAGCTCGTCCAGCGTGAGCGCTCGGTGCGGCATGATCGCCGCCGCGTGCGCGTGCGCCTCACCGAGCAGGGCCGCGCCCTGGCGGAGCGCGCGGACACGGTGGTGCAGGAGCGCATGGCGCGCCTCCTGATGCCGCTGGGTGGAGAGCAGCGCAGCGCGCTGATGGACCTGCTCGAGGGCTGGGTGGAAGCGCTGGGCTGCTGGAACCGCGCGGAGGAGATTGCCGCCGAGGAGACCGACGCGGACGGCACGCGCGCCACGCCTCACCCCCGGCTCACCGCCGTGGAGGACGTAGGCGTCACCGCCAACGCGGCATGACGGTTCTCATCCCGGCGTGGAGGAACATCGCGGAGTACGCTGGAGGCCCTCGTCGTCCTGGAGTGGCCCATGCGACTCGGCAACGCCTCCACGCCGCCCAACCTGCTCATCATCCTGACGGACCAGCAGCGCCAGTTCCGTCACTGGCCCAAGGGCTGGGCGGAGCAGCACCTGCCCTCGTTCCAGCGCCTCGCGAGCACCGGGCTGAGCTTCGAGCGGGCCTTCACCAACACCTGCATGTGTTCGCCCAGTCGGGCGACGCTGTGGACGAGCCTCTTCCCCGCGCAAACCGGCGTCGTCGACACGGGTGAGCAGTCCCTGCCTCCCGACATCACCACCCTGGCCCAGGTGATGGCGAAGGCGGGCTACCAGGTGGGCTACCGGGGCAAGTGGCACCTGGGCAATCCTCCTCCGACGCACGGCTTCGGGCCCTGGGACGGGCCGGACGCGGGCACGTCCCTGCAAGCCGGGAGCACGCAGGGCGCGGGCGGCTACAACAACGACGCGCGCTACCTGGGCACCGTCACCGGCGCCTCGGAGAATCCTCCGGGCACTCCACTCGACGGGCCCAGCATGCTCGACTTCCTGGAGCGCGTGGACCCGAGCGTGCCGTTCTGCCTCGTCGCCTCGTTCGTCAATCCACATGACGTCTACGTCGCGCCCTTCAACTACGAGGCCGCGGGCTACAACCCCACCGACTGGGCGTCACTGCCCCAGCAGCCCCCGGCGTCGTGGAACGAGGACCTGTCCACGAAGCCCTCGGTGCAGGGCTGGTTTCAGTCGAGCGGGAAGAACTGGAACGTCCCCACCTGGAGCGACGCCGAACGGACGAGCTACGCGCGCTTCTACGCGTACCTCCAGACGCTCGTCGACCAGGACATCACGACGCTGCTCCAGGCGCTGGAGCGCCGCGGCCTCACCGACAACACCCTCGTCGTCCGACTCGCCGACCACGGGGAGATGGGGCTGTCCCACGGGCTCGTCGAGAAGACCTTCAACGCCTACGACGAAACCATCAACGTCCCGCTCATCATCTCCAACCCCGTGCTGTTCCCCTCGGGCATGGTGACGAAGGAGCTGGTCAGCCACATCGACCTGCTGCCCACGCTGGCCTCGGTGGCCGGCGTGCTGGGGGACTTCCAGGGCCAGTTCAAGGGCATCGACCTGTCGCCGCTGTTCACCGCGCCCACGACATCCCTCCAGGACTCCATCCACTTCACCTTCGATGACACGGCGCTGGCCCAGGGCATGCCCGCGACGACGCCCGGCCACATTCGCGCGCTGCGCACGAAGCAGTGGTTGTACGCCGCGTACTTCACGCAGGACGGCTCCGCTTTCGAGTACGAGCTGTATGACCTGGACGCGGACCCCGAGGAACTGACGAACCTCGCCAACCCTCGGAACATCACCCCGGACAGCAAGCGCGAGCTCCTGAAGCTGAATGCGCACCTCATCCGGGTGATGAAGACGAACGGCACCACGCCTGCCGGCTTCACCTGGCCCAAGCAGCCCGTCGTCTGACACGGAAGTGATGTGACTCCGGGCTTCGGATAAGCCCGTCGAGTCGACTCCGGACCGAGCGCTCTTCCGCGACGAAGGGCGCCCTCCGCCACGCCATCCGAGTGAGGCCGACGTCGCGACGTGCGCCCGCCCCCCGGACGCATCGCACCGGACCCATGGGCGCAGCCGACCTCGGGAAGGCGCGAGGACCGACCCGTAAATGCAACTTGATTACTTTTAGATATCAGTTGCATATTTGCGGGGCTCGACGACGAACCGGGGTCGGGCGCGACATCGCGTTACCCGTCAGCCACCGAGCAGGAGCGGCTTTCATGAACAGATTCATCTGGAGCGTGGGCGTGACGGGACTCGCGCTCGCGGGCCTCACGTCCGTGCTCCTTCGCCGCCCCGTGGAGCCTTCCTTCACGGAGGCAGCCACCGCGCCGGCACCGCGCCGTTCCGAAGCAGGCCCGCCTCTGAGCCCCATGCATGCGGCGGAGCCCACGGAAATCCCCGACGCCGACCCGCCTTCCACACTCGCGGCATCCGGGATGGCGGAGCCCCGCGTCCCCTCGCCTCCTGTCCGAGCGCGTCGGCCAACTTCGGAGTCACGCCTTCGCCTCGTCCAGGCACTGCGCGGTGCGCCCTCCGAACCGGGCGCGCGCCGCGAGGCCGTGCTCGCCTCGCTGGTCGCCTCGGGAGAGAGCCAGGCGCCCTGGACGCATCAGGCTCGCGAGGCCCTGGACCGCTGGCGCCAGCAGGTGACGACGAGCGTGCTGCCCGTCCAGGCCCAGGCGGCGCGCTGCTTCGTCGCGGGCTGCGTGACGCGCGTCACCTTCCCGGACGCAGCCTCCTTCGACGTGGCCTTTGGCCTCACACCCGAGCTGCGGCTCCCTGGTGGAAGCGCGCACCTCCAACTCCCCGCCGAACACCTCGCCTCGGGCGAGGTCTCCGCCGCCTGGGTCGTCCTGCCTCCAGACGCCCCCTGAACCCCTTCGCCACGGATTCACCCCAGCAGTCCCACAAGGAGAAGTCCCTCGATGAAGCCCCAGTCCCTGTTCCAGAAGTCCCTGCTCGCCACCAGTGTCGCGCTCCTGCTCACCGGCTGCGGAACCACCGCCGCCGAGGAGGAGGTCACCCAGTCCGAGCTGTCCACCGACGAGTCCGCGCTGCTCGGCATGCTGCCCTCCTGCGAGGAGCCCGAGGAGCTGGCCGAGGTCGTCGAGCACGCCTGCATCCACGCGGAGCTGGGCCCCTTCGAGCCCGTCACCGCCGCCGCCCTGGGCGCGCCCGTGCTGGTGGACGTCAGCACGCCCCACACCGCGTACAACATCACCCTCCCGTCGAGCGCCACCTCGTGGGGCTGGGCGGGCCGCGTGTCCTTCCTCCCCGACGAGTCCGGTGAGTTCGCCTTCCTGCTGTCACGCCACCGCGGCCTGCGCATCTACGACGCGGCGACGGGCCTTGAGGTCGCACGCGAGTGCCGCTACCAGGTTCCCACCGAAGTATGCGGCGCGCTGAAGACGGCCATCGTCGTGGACCTCGAAGCCGACACCGAGTACCACCTGGAGTTCCGCTCCATCCTGAGCCGCAACGCCGCCTTCTCGCTCGTCATCGAGGAGGCCGCGCACCACCCCGAGGAATAGCGCTCCTCGTCTCTCCACCCACGCGGGTGCCCGGAAACGCTCCGGGCATTCCGCCCCACGCCGCGTCGTCCACGCCACTCCTGGCACACCCATGTCTCTCAATGACGTCCTCCCCTCGCCTCCCCATGGAGCGCTCCCGCATGCGATTGAACCTCCGTGCCCTTCTGGCCTCGTGCGCCGTGGCGGCTTCCGCCTGCGGTGGTGGCGAGACGCCCCCGAGCGTCGAGCCCGAACCTCACGCCGAAGACCCGTGCGCTCCCAATGGCCACATCCACCGTGAGGCCGAAGGCGACTGGTGCCACTGCAACAAGGGCCACGTCGCCGCGCCCCAGGGCCTCGCCTGTGAAGTGGACCCCGACTACGTCCCCAGCGAGGGCTTCGACTTCGGCGACGACGGGGAACATGCGTGCTGGCACGTCGCGCACGGCCCCTATGTCACCGTGACGGCCACCACCAGCCGCAACCCTCGCGTGGACGACTTCCACACGCACTACACCGTGAAGCTCCGCGAGGAGAACGGCCAGTACACGGGCACCTTCAGCTACAAGGCCTTCGCCAGCGGCGACTTCGTCGTCTACCTCAGCACCCCCGACGTGCCCGTCACCCTGGTGGAGACCGCCATCCAGACGCAGCTCACGCCGGCGGGAACGAAGCCCACGGGCGACTTCTGCTCGGGCCTTCGACACATGGTCGGCTACGAGCTGACAGACCGCGTCCAGTACACCCTCACGCTCGGCCCCACCTCGCTCCCCGAGGTCGGCATGGTCATCGAACACCTCCAATAGCCATGCACGCCAGGCCACACCCGACCGTGGAAAACGTCCGCCCCGTTATTGCAACTCAATTACATTTACGTCATGAGTAACCGCGCCGTGGAGTGGCGGTGGAAGCCCGCTTCGGTGCCCGCGCGTCGCGCCCGGCGTTTGAAAGGAACCCCACAATGAAGATGCTGAAGCAGACCCTTTGCGGTGCGTTGCTCGGGCTGTCCGTGGCGGCCTGCGGCCCCATGGACGAGGCGGAGCTGGAGTCGGTGGGCCAGTTGGAGGCGCCGCTGGAGGCTGGGTGCGTGTCGGTGGACGACACGCTGATGACGACCCATGCCTGCACCCACGCGAGCAACAGCGCGGACAACGTGACAGTGACGACGAGCGCCACGCGCATCGCCACCGCGCCGGACATCAGCGCGCGGCACAAGCACTACACGCTGAACCTGCCGCCCGGAGCCGAGGGCTCGGTGACGTTCACCCCCGTCGCCGTGACGTCGGGCACCTCCACGGTGGAGTCCATCTCGTTCTACCTGTCGCAGAACGTGGCCTTCACGGTGGTGGACACCACCACCAGCGCCACCGTGTCGGCGCTCATCAGCGAGGCCGTGTCGGAAGTCGCCTGCTCGCTGACGCAGGCCCGTGTGTATGACCTCGTCGTGGGCCGCGAGTACATCCTCGCCACGGGCCCCGCGACGGGGAACCAGGTCGGCCTCGTCCCCGAGTACCTCTACGACAACCGGGACCGTTTCTACCGGGACCAGGATGGCGACGGGTACGGCACCAACACGCCCGTGTACCGCTACGCCTGTGAGGCGCCCGCTGGCTACGTGAAGCAGCGGTTCGACTGCGACGACACGAACCCCGCCATCTTCAACTGCTGAGCCTCGTCCCACCGTAGCCCCAGGCCCACCGTGGCCCCTCCAGCGGGGCGTCCTCTGTGTTCGAGGGCGCCCCGCGCTTCACCCGTTCGCTCCGCTCACTTCGCAAGGAAACACCCGAACATGCGTCTGACCCACGTCGCCGCCCTGCTCACCACCTGCGCTGTCCTGACCCTGACGGGCTGTGACAACGATGACCCCATCACCCCGAGCTCCGATGCGGGCACTCCGACGGATGCGGGCCCGGACGCGGGGCCTCCACCAGACGCGGGGCCTTCACCGGATGCGGGCCCCGACGCGGGAGGTGACACCACGAAGCCCCACGTCACCGCGTCCAGCCCCGAGGAAGGCGCGACGAACGTGCTGCCCGTGCAGACCTACAAGGTGGACACGACGAACACGAGCCTGCGGCGGCTCGTCACCGTCTCCTTCAGCGAGCCCATGGACTCCACCGCCGCGCAGGTGACGTTGTTGGACGTGAGCACGCCCGCCAACGCCCCGCGAGTCCTCACCGGCACCTGGTCCGAGGACGCGCTGACCTTGTCGCTCTCCATTCCGCGTCCAGAGTCGGACCTTCCCCCGCTGGAGGAGGACAACCGCTACTCACTGGACCTCACGTCGCTGCGGGATATCGCGGGCAACGCGCTGGACACAGTGCACGCGGGACTCGGCGATGGTCGGCTGGACTTCACCACGGGCGAGCGGGACCGCGTCACGGAGCACGCTTGCGGGCACGCGCTGCTGGAGGCCCCCGTGGCCGTGAGGGCGGGTGCGTCTCCGACGACGATGTATCCCGCGACGGACTCGCCCCACGAGTTCTACGAGCTGACGCTGCCGACGAGCGGGACGTCATTCCTCGGCTACTCGGAGGTCGTCTCCGCGGAGCGCGACGAGCCGGTCATCATGTACCTGAGCCACGAGGTCCCCGTGGTGGTGCACGACGTGACGGAAGGCGAGACGGTGATTGCCTCCGCCGTGACGCCGGCACCCGCCGTGTGCCTCCCCGCGATTTCCCATACGCTGAAGTTCACCGCGCCCGCCGGAGACCGCTTCCTTCGCCTCACCTACGGCCCGACTCCTCTGGAGAAGTTCACCTTCGTCTTCGAGCGATACTGAGCAGGTTCATCTCCGCGGCGAACGCCCTATGCTGCGGAGATGTTGCGCCGTTTCCGCCAGAGGCCCGACCCGGACGACGCTCCCGACTTCGAGCCTCATCAGCCGCTCGGCGCGCCGATGCCCTGGCCCGACGGTCGTCACGTCGCCGCCAATGCCGGCAAGCACATCTTCCTCTGGGACCTCGCGACTGGAGAGTGCTCGCGGGTGCTCGAAACCAGCGCCATCCACCAGCCACCGATGTTCCGTCTGGCGTGCGAGCCGGTGCTCGGGCGCGTGCTCGGAAGCCACAAGCTTCGAGAGTTCGCCCTGTGGGACTCGACGGACTGGCGCCGCCTCCAGGCTTTCGCGGGGCACGGTGAGCCGGTGCGGGCCGCCGAGGTCATCGCTGAAGACCGGGTGCTCTCCGTCAGCGGCGATGGCTTCGCGCTGCTGTGGGATGCGTGGACGGGTGAGCTCCTGCGCAGGTTCGAGACTTCGCCGCTCTACGCGCTCGCCCAGAGCCCGGCGCACGGCCTCGTCGCCGTCGGCGGTGGCAAAGGCGCCATCACCTTGCTCGACGGCCCCACGCTCGAGGTCCGCGCCAGCTTCCAACTGCCCATGGCGACCGCGCGACACGCGCCGCTCAGCGAAGAGCGCCAGCGTCAGCTTGGAATCGTGTGGAACCGCCCGTCCAACACCATCGAGGCATTGACCTGGCATCCCGATGGCGAGCACCTGATTTGTGGAAGCTGGGACTTCATCGCCAGGATGGTGCACAGCCACACCGGACACGTCGTGCGCGAGTGGCACGGCCATGCGCACTGGGTCGAATCCGTCGCCGTCGACCCGCGACGCGGACTCTTGTGCACCAGCAGCTCCGACGGCACCGTGCGTTTCTGGTCGCTCGACTCGACCGAGTGCCTCGCGGTCCATGACGTCGGGCACGCCGACCTCGGTGGCCTGTGCCTGATTGGGGACTCCCTCTATGTGACGGTGCGCAGCGAGCTCGTGGTGATTCCCCTGCCGTAACCGCCCGCTGAAGCTCACTCCGTGCGCTTGCGCCTGCGCGACATGATGCGACTCAAGGCCACCTCGGTGATGCCGAGGTAGGCCGCCACGTCTCGCTGCGGTACGCGCCCTCGCAGATGCGGGTGCTCCGCCCAGAAGGTGTCCAGCCGCTCCTCGGCGGACAGCTCCAGGAACTCCTGCTCCCGTCGCTCCTTGAGCAGGAAGTGCCGCTCGGCGACGCGGCGCGCCACACGCACCCAGCACCCATGGCCCTCTTCCAACGTCTGGAAGTCCTGCGTCCGGAACACCAACACCCGTGCGGGCTCCAGCGCTTCGATGGCCGTCATTGACGGCATGCGTTGGAGCATCTCCGCGTACGCGCCCAGCAGTTCACCCTCGGCGCGAAACGCCTTCACTGACTCGCCGCCTCGCGCCGACACGCGCACCAGCCGGAACACCCCTTGAAGCACGACCGCGAAGCGGTCCGCCGCGTCTCCGGGGCGCAGGAAGTGGGCCTTGCGCTCGACCGACTGCTCCCTGGCGAGCGACTCGGCCCTCTCCCACTCACTCTCGGGAATGGGACCGAGCGGGGACAGCTGCTCGTAGAGCTTCGGGAATCTCACGGGGACAAGGACGGAGGTTAACCCAGGTTAAGGCGGCAATCGAGCCGGGCGCCGTACACCGGGGACATGTCCATCAACGTCTACGCGATTGCCACACCCTTCGTCATCGCCCTGGCGCTGGGCGAGTTCGTCTACTGCGTGGCGAAGCGCAACGGGTACTACAGCTTCCAGGACTCCATCGCGAGCGTGGGCACCGCCGTCCTCAATCAGTGCGTCAACGTGGCGGTGGCGCTGCTGATGCTGCCCCTCTTCACCCTGCTGGGACAGCTCGCGCCCTGGAAGATTGACGTCGCGTCACCCTGGGCGCTGCTCGGCCTCTTCCTGGGAGTTGACTTCCTCTTCTACTGGTTCCACCGCTTCGGGCATCGCACCAACATCGGCTGGGCGGCGCACTCGCCGCACCACTCCACCGAGGAGCTGAACTACGCGGTGGCCCTGCGGGCCAGCGTCACGCAGCGCATCTTCTCGTTCCTCTTCTACTGGCCGCTCGTCGTCATCGGCTTCTCGCCCGAGGCCGTGCTGGCCATGGTGGCCTTCCACCTGGTGCTCCAGTTCATCCCCCACACGCGCGTCATCCCCAAGCTGCCCCGGTGGATTGAGTCGTGGCTCAACACGCCCTCACACCACCGCGTGCACCACGCGCGCAATGACCTCTACATCGACAAGAACTACGCGGGCTTCCTCATCATCTGGGACAAGATGTTCGGCACCTACGCCGACGAGACGGAGGAGTGCTCCTACGGCGTCACCTCTCCGCCGAACACCTGGGACCCCACCGTCATCAACTTCCAGTTCTGGGGGAAGCTCTTCAGTGACGCGGTGAAGACTCGCAGTGGGTGGGACCGGTTGCGCCTGTGGGTCATGCCCACCGGCTGGCGCCCCTCGGACCTGCCGGCACGCGAGTCGACCCCGTGGAAGCGAGATGGCGTGGAGGTGAAGTTCCAGTCCACCGAGCTGCCCAACATCCGCGGCTACCTCGTCTTCCAGATGATTGCGTCGATGCCCTTCATGCTCCTGGTCAGCCACCACGCCTCGCCGCTCGTGGGCTGGCAGAAGCTGATGCTCAGCGTCCTCTTCTGGGGCATGGCGACCGCGTGGGGCGGGATGATGGAGTCCAAGCGCTGGGGCCTCCCGCTGGAGATGGCTCGCGTGTTCGCCATGGGCGGCGCCGTGACGCTGTGGCTCGTCCAGGCGGGCGCTCCGCTGTCGTGGCGGGCGCTCACCGTGGGGTGGCTCGCCGTCACCCTCGTGTGGATCAGCGTCGCGCGCGCGAGCAGCCGGAGTCCCTCGCCCGTGGCTCGCGGCATGAGCTGAGCCGCGCTGCTCACCCGACCTTCTCGGGTTCCCATGCACCCGAGAAGGCCGTGAAGCGCCGCACGTTGACGGACAGCGCTCGGTGCACCTGCGTCTCCGGTGTGATGTCCACCGGACTTCCGTCGGCGGGCAGCGTCAGCCGGTCGAAGTGCGCGCCCTCGAACCATTGATGCGGCCGGGCCTCCACGACGAAGAGTCCGTCGTCGTCCAGGTCCGCATCAATCGGCACGAAGTCCACGCGCTGGAGTTCCACGGGCGGCGGGAAGTCGAGCGCCACCCGGAAGGGCACCCGCGCCTCTCCTCGGAAGGCCGTACCCGCCAGGAGCATCGAGTGTCCCTGGAGGGACGCCGCTTCCTCTCCGAGTGCCCGTGAAGGAGGCTGGAGCAGCAGCGAGAAGGACCTGGCCCGACCCGCGATGCCCGGTGAGCGCCCCAGGACCTGGGCCTCACCGCCGGCGAGCAGGTCGAACACCACCTCGCGGTCCCACTCCCCGAGCACCGTCCCTCCCGAGAAGAAGTCCCCGTCATGCGCATGCGCCGTGGGCACGAGCGCGTTCAGCAGCGACTTGAGGACGCCGCGCGCCTGAGCCTGGAGTGGAGAGGGATTCTCGAAGAGGTAGATGGGCCCGAGCACCATCCGCGCGGAGGTGAGCCGCACGCTCCAACCGGTATCGGTGGTGAGCTCGCCCACCTGAGCCGCTCCGGGCGCGAGCGCGGTGCGCAGGCCCATGCGGAACACGATGCCTCGCCCGCCGGTACCGGACAGTCCACACGCCGAGCCACCACCAACGAGCGCCGCGCCCATGAACAACATGAAGGCGCGACGGGAGCCAAGAAGCACACGAGTCATAGGGCCTTCTCCTGAGGGCGCGGACGCAGCAAGGCCTCGCCTCGTGGAAGAGAGCCCTCATGTCTCCTGGTGCCCTTCCCGGGGTCCCGACTCAACGAGGTGTCGTGTCGTGGAATGGAGAGCGCGGAGTGCTGGGGGCCCTCCGCGAGCCCTCGGCTCAGCGCGGCGGTGTGTCGCGCCAGGACTGCCCGCGACGAAGCGGGCCTCTCGGGCGACTGGGACAGGTGCCTCATGGAGCGTCCTCCTCGAAGTCCAGGTACAGCGTGAAGGTGCCTCGGAAGGTGCGCGGTGCTCCGGCGGAGAAGTGGCGCGTGGCTAGCAGTGACGCGGGGGCATCGGGTCCCCGGAAGTTGGAGACGTAGTTCAGCTCCGTCTCGCGCCAGCGCGCGTCCAGCACGTTCTCCACGGATACGCCCAGCTCCATCCAGTCCCAGCGCGCGCGAGTCCCCACGTCGAAGAGGAACACGGGGTCGCTGTAGCGATTCAGCGGCAGCGGCCTGGGCCCCACCGCGCTGTGCCCCAGGGCCACGTTCCATCCGAGCCGCTCGCCCGCCACGGTGACATGCCCTCGCACCGAGGCATCCACCCGCCCCAGCAGCGCCGGGATGTAGGGCATCACCGCGCCGTCCCACAGCTTCCACGCGGATGCACCGGGCGCGGGCAGCGTCGCGCGAGCCCCCGCGACGGAGGCCTGCGTGTCGAGCCAGTCTTCCCATTGCAGTCGACCCGTGGCGAAGGCCCCCAGTCGCTGCGAGGCGCCGATGGGCTGGTTGCGTCCCAGTCGCTCGTCGAAGACGAAGTCCTGGGACACACGCGTGGCGAAGACCGCGCCGCGTGCTTCCAGCGAATACGGCCGTGACGCGCCCTCCAGCCTCCAACCCAATCCCGTCTCACCCGAGGCGACGCGTGCATACGGCGCCAGCTCCGCATCAGACAGCGCGGCGGCGTCGCTGGAGCGCGCGCCCAGTCCCGCGCTGGTCAGCCACGTGAGTCGAGGTGACAGCTTCACCTCGGCGCTGGCCCGGGGGCTGGCGAAGAAGCCATAGGCATCCAGGGACTCCTCCGGGATGCGCGGCCCATCGCGGTCCACGGCGGGACGGTTCAGGTCCTCCACGCCGAACAGGAACGTATCCAGCCGCACACCGACACGCAGGGCCAGCCAGTCGAGCGGCTGCACGCGCAGGGACGCGTATCCACCCAGGTTGGTGGTGCGCACCTGATTGTCGAACAGGGTGGAGTATGGCGCGCCACCGCTGTCCCTCAGCCGACGCGAGCGCGTGCGGACGTCGTCGTAGCGGGCCACATAGCCCAGCTCCAGCGGGCGCGACTGCCCCAGTAGAGTGAGCCCTGGCGTGTAGCGCCCGCGCAGGCCCAGGGTGCTTCCCCGGTAGTAGCCCTCCGTACCGTCACCGCGCTGCGCGTCCTCGCCGGGAGGCGTGTCCTGGATGAAGCCGGTGAAGTTGTCGCGGATGCGCGTCTGGCGCAGCACCACGTAGCCCTGCTGCACCAGCCGTCCGCCGCGCTTGAGCCGCGACTGGAGCTCCGCGGAGACGAGATGGCGTTGGCTCGCGCCTCCCTGGTTCTCGTCATAGAAACAGAAGAACTGCGAGTCCGCGTCCGCCGCGCACGGCAACCGTGCGTCCACCACGTCCGTCTCCCGCACCACGCCCGCCGAGGCGAACCGCGCGCCGTAGCTGGCACCGAGCAGTCGCAGTCGCGTGTCATCTCCCAGTCGCAGCTCCACCTGCGCCATGGCGGTCGCATTGGCGAAGGAGCGATTCGGTCCGAAGCCCTCGCCCTGTCGCAACAACAGGCCCACGAAGGTGGCCTCGCTGGACTCGGGTGGGCCCCACACCAGCGCGAGCCGACGTGAGGCGAAGCTGCCGTAACTGGCCGAAGCAGTGAGCCCTCGACGCGCGAGGCCGAGCTGGTACTCCACCGTCCCCGCCACGCCGAAGTCACCTTGCGAGGCGTCATAGGGCCCCTCGGTGACTCGCAGCGAGTCCACCAGCTCCGGGATGATGAAGTACGTGTCCGCGTAACCGTGGCCGTGGGCGTGGGAGACCTCGTTGAGAGGCACGCCGTTGAGGCGCATTTCCACGTCCTTGCCCTCGCCCGCGTCGAAGCCTCGGATGAACACCGTCTCCGCGTGACCCTCGCCTCCGTGGTTGGCGAGCATCACTCCGGGCGCGAGCAACATCAGGTCGGAGGCGGAATTGCGCGGGACGTCCGCGAGCTGTCCCACCTCGATGTGAAAGTCTCCGACAGCCACGGGCGGTGGTGCCTCGGCCACTCCTCGGACCGTGGTGGAGAAGCCCGGCGACGAAGACCTGGAGGCCGCCTTCTCCTCCTCGGATGAGGCGCCCGACGACGTCGAATCGTCCACGGCGAGTTCCGTCATCACGGGTGGCGCCGGTGTTGTCCCCGTAGCCCCGTGCGGCGTCTCCGCGACGGCCTCGCGCGCCCGCATAGGAGCGAAGTGGACCGGGACGTCCACCTGCACCTCGAGCGGCACTCCGCTCCGACGCGCCGGCTCGAACTTCCAGCGCACCGCCGCGCCCATCGCGGCCCTGTCAAACACGGCTCCCGCCGACTCGCGCACCTCCACCCGCGACACCGCGCCCACCTCATCAATCGTGAGGCGCAGCACCACCGTCGCCGTGTCCTGCAACACCGGCGCGTCACCGGGCGTCACCGGCGCCGCCACCTCCACCGGAACCGGCGGCGAAATGGGCGCCTCCTCCAGCGCCCCCACCGCACACAACACCAGCATCGCAATCCACACGGCGAGGACCTCACTCCTGGGTTCGGCGGCACCCGGGACACCTCGCCACCGGAACGTCGACCGCCCGGAGATACAACACGGACCTCTTGAATTGCAACTTGGTTACATATACATCCGCGAAACATGAATTCGAAATCGAGCGGACCTGGCCTCCTCGCGGTGCTCGCGCTGATACTGGTGCTCCCGGCCTGCGACTCCGTGCCGCCCGGAGACGTGCGCGTGACGATGAGCGGCGGTGACGGCACCCAGCGGGGTCTTCCGGACACGCTCTTCCAGGACGGTTGGTCCGTGCAGTTCACCAAGTACCTCGTCTCGCTCGGAGACTTCACCCTGACCTCCGCGTCGGGCGAGGCGCGTGAGAGCCGCCGCCACGTGCTGGTGGACGTGCAGAAAGGAGACATCCCGCTGACGGAGCTGACGGGCCTGCCGGCGGGCCGCTGGGACGTGGGCTTCCGAGTCAGCCCCCCCCGCGACGACACGGAGCTTGCGGACGGCCAGGTCTCCACCGAGGACCTCGCGATGATGCGCGAGCGCGGCTTCAGCTACTGGGTGGAGGGCCGCGCGGTGAAGGCGGGCGTGGGCATCTTCGACTTCCGGATGGGCTTCCCCGTCGATGCGCGCATGGTGGACTGCATCAACGGGGTGGATGGCACCCAGGGCATCATCGTCCCGGAGGGCTCCCGGGCGGACGTGGAGGTCACCATCCACGCCGAACACATGTTCTACGACAGGCTCGGCACCCACAGAGGCGTGCAGTTGCGCTTCGACGCCATCGCCGCGACGGCCACCTCGGACCACCTCATCACCCCAGAGGGGCTTGCCTCACAGCAACTCACCGACTTGAAGGATGCCCAAGGTCGGGAGCTTCGCGACGCAGCGGGTCAGCCCGTGGTGTACCTGCCCGGAGCGCATGATGTGCGCACGCTCCAGCAATTCGTCACCCAGAGCATTGTCGACCAGGCCCACCTCAACGGTGGAGGTGTTTGCACGGTCGCCAAATGACAGGTGGACCCGCGGGCACCCCACCCCCGCTGGACTTGGCCCGCCCCGCGCCGCTAGGAAAGTCACATGGACTCTCCTCTGCACCTGCAAGCCCGCATGGCCCTCTGCCGTCCCGAGCACATGGTGCTCGATTTGTTCGTGCAGAGCCTCCGCGAGAGCATCGCCCAGCGGATGGGTCGGAACCTGGCCCGGGCCGCCGGAGCGCCCATCGCCAGCGTCCCCGTGCGGGGCGCCCCCTCGCACCGCTCCGCCCGCGAGTACCTGGAGTTGCTCCACGAAGGCGCGAGCACCGTGGAGCAAACCCTGGGAGAGGACTACTCCCACGCCGTGGAGCAGCTGTCCTTCACCGCCGCGAGCCACGTCTTCTCCGCGCCCGTGGGCGCCATGGTGATGGCCATCACCGGCGAGGACCCGCACCGCGGCCTGTCCGTGGGCTCGGGGCTCGCGGGCGCCACCAGTACCTTCGGCGAGCGGGAGTACGAGCGCGTCTCCGACACCACCGCGCGCGTGCGCTTCAAGGACGAGTTCTTCGGCCCCGCGTGGTGCAGCGGCCTGGTCCGCAGCGGCCTGCTCCAGACGAACCCGGAGCGGCGCTTCCGCGTGGAGCTGGAGACCGGCGAGCCGCCCTTCAAGGACTTCTCGCTGCTCATCCACTGGTAGCCCCCCTCTCCGCGAGGGGACCGCCGACCGGCCGGAAGCACCATGAGACGCTTCCGGCCAGCGGCGCGGACAGGCACGAAGCCCGCCCGGCAGGCGCACCGACTCAGGCCTTGGGGGCTTCCTTGCTCCGGCGCTCCTCGACTTCCTTCTTCACCTGCTCCATGTCGAGCGCGCGCACCTGACGGACCAGGTCCTCCAGCGCGGCGGCGGGAAGCGCACCAGCCTGCTCGAAGAGCAGGATGCCGTCACGAAACACCATCAGCGTGGGGATGGAGCGAATCTCGAACGCTCCGGACAGCTCCGACTGCGCCTCGGTATCAATCTTTCCGAAGACGATGTCCGCGTGCTTGCCGGACGCCGCCTCGAAAGTGGGCGCGAAGATGCGGCACGGACCGCACCACGACGCCCACCAGTCCAGGATGACGATGCCGTTCTTGCCGACCGTATCCTTGAAGTTGTCCTTGGTGATTTCCACCGTCGCCATGACGGCCCTCGTTTCTCCCCGCCTGCGCGGAGCGTGACTTCAGCGGACTTCCAACAGCTCCACCTCGAACAGCAGGGTGGCGTTGGGGGGGATGACACCACCGGCGCCGCGCGCGCCGTAGCCCAGGTCGGGAGGAATGGTGAGCTTGCGCACGCCGCCAATCTTCATCCCGGCGACGCCGTCGTCCCAACCCTTGATGACCTGACCCGCACCCAGACGGAAGGTGAAGCCCTCGCCCCGGTCCCGGCTGCTGTCGAACTTCTTGCCGCTCGTCAGCGTCCCCACGTAGTGCACGGTGACCGTCTTGCCGGCGGTGGCCTCCGTGCCAGTGCCGACCTTCACGTCTTCGATACCCAGGCTCATTCCCTCTCCTGTTGCAGTGGAAGGTTCCACCTTAACTCGCCAACCCCGCTGGCGCCGCACTGGAAAGCACAGTGGCGCGGGCCCGTTGGCTACCGGGCACCGCGCCACCGACTCACGCCGTGCGTGAAGACTTCAAGACGCCCGCGTCAGAACGTACCACCCACGCTGACGACGCCCTGGTAGCTACCCCCGTTGTCGAAGTCGCCGCCGCCGGACTCGATGCCGGGGGCGAACTCCTTGTCGAAGAGGAAGTTGTAGTTGGCGCGCGCGTCCACCGTGAAGTGACCCACGTGGCCCCGCAGGCCCACGCCCGCCGGGACACTGCCCACGGTGTCATCCCGGTAGCCCAGCGACTGGCCGCCCCGGAAGTTGTAATCGTTGATACCAATGCCGCCCAGCACGTACGGCTGCCACGCGGAGGGGAACAGACCCAGCGTCGCCACGGCCGTGCCACCGTTGCGCACGAGGTCAGGACCGTCCACGCTCACCTCGCCACGCTTGGAATCGATGTCGTTGATGGCGCCGGTATAGCCCAGCTCGATGCCGAACACCTTGGACGGCCGGATGGCCGCCGTCACGCCCGCGGTGGGGCCCGGGTTGAGCTGCGGTGCCAACGCGCCGGTGTAACCCTCCACACCGCCGCCCAGCATCACGCTCAGACCCTTCATGTCGTTCTTGTCCTTCTTCTTCACCTCGAGCGGCTCGACAGGCTCCGCGGCTTCAGCCGAGGGACGAAAGTCCGAGGGCGGAGGCGCGGTGATGCCGCTGCCACCCGTGGCGTCGTCCTGGGGCAGCGCCGGGTATGACTCGGAGCGGGGCTCCGCCGCGGGCGCGGCCTCGGGACGAGGCTGGGGCGAGGACTGCGGCGGCGGGGCCTGCAGGCCCTGGATGTCGTCCTGCTGTCCGCTGGAGCCACTGCCACCGGTCCCCTGCTGCTGCTGGGAGTCCTGGTTCGACGGCTCGCAGCGCAGCGGCATGTTCAGGTACACCTCACCCTGCGCGGGTGGAGCGGCCTGGCTGCCTCCGATGGCGGACGAGTTCGAGGACGAGGAGTCATCCTGCCCGCTCTGTCCACTGCCGCCGACTCCCGAGTCGTCCTCCGTCCCCATGGAATCGGGCACGGGCTCCGTCTCGATGATGATGTCTTCCTCCTGAAGCGAGTCACCAGAAGAGGTGTCCTGCGATTGAGCCAGCAGCACTCCCTGTCCCGGGTTCCCCGCGCTCGCCCGTGGTGGTGGGCAATCGCCGTCCGAGGCCAGTGCCGAGGTGCCGTAAAAGAGCGCCCCGATGGCGCCTGCCAGAATTTTCGCTTTCATCCAACCCTCCGTCGTCGAGTGGCTGACATGAAGGTTGTTTGCGAAGACACATCCGGCAAGGCACGCCCGGGTAGCGTTTCCCGCGTGGCTGGCCGCTGAGCAGCCAGCCGGGCGTGGAGCCCGGGCAACACGGTTGCACGAGCAGGCTACGTTTCGCGCATCCACTCCGAGCCGGTGACGACGGGCAGTTGCAGGGCGCGCTCGCGGTCCAGGTCCAGGTTGCCGACGTGCAGCGACAGGGGCGACTGCACCCACTTGTAGATGGACTGCGTGAAGAGGCGGACGAACTTGTCCACGTAGCCGCCGAGCCGTGCCGCCTCCACCTCCGGGAACATGGGCGTCAGCGCCTGGAGCATCTCCGAGGGCGTGAGCTTCTCGCTCGCGAACAGGTAGAAGCACGCATCGAGGATGGGGAAGGGCATCAGCTCCTCCTCACCCACCTGGTTGTGCGCCAGCTCCGGGCCCGCGGGCTTGGCGAGCACCTTGCGGATGCCCTCGTAGCCCGTCACCTCCTGGAGGTAGTCCAAGAGGTACATCACCACCGTCTTGGGCAGGTTGGAGATGACGGCGAGCGCGCCCATCAGGTCTCCACCGATGGTGGTGTAGCCCACGGACTTCTCGCTCATGTTGCCCGTCTGGAGGAACAGGCCGCCGCAGGAGTTGCTCCAGTTCCACATGCGCTGGGCGCGCAGGCGGGCCTGGATGTTCTGCTCGGTAATCGGCGTGACGGGGACACCGCCCAGCATCCGCGCGGCCACGTCGCGCTCGCGCTCGAAGGCCTCGTCGATGGAGACCACCTGGAAGGCCACGCCCAGCTCGCGGGCAATCGTCTCCGCCGCGTCGCGGGTGGAGTCGCTGGAGAAGCGACTGGGCATGTAGAACGCCTGGATGAGCGAGCCGGGGTTCTCCGGCCGCGCGCGCTTCGCGTAGCGGTGGGCGATGAGCAGCGTCAACAGCGAGTCACGGCCGCCGGACAGGGCGATGCCCAGCACCTTGAAGGCGCGCGTCTTCTCGAAGTAGTCGCCCACGCCCAGCGACAGCGCGTCCAGGATGTCTTCGCACAGCGCCTCGCGCGCGGGCCTTCGCTTGTCCGGGGTCGGCAGGAAGAAGCTGCGGTGCGCGGGCACGGGGTACGTCAGGGACTCGCGCCGGGTGCGCACCGCGTCGGTGCAGTCCAGCACCGCGGTGCCCTGGCCGCCGGTGGTCAGCCACGCCTCGCGGTCCACGCGCCACGTGGTGGCCTCGCCGCGCAGGCGCAGGGTGCGGTCCAGGTCCACGACGGCGGCGGCGAAGCCCTCCTGGAAGCGCGGCGTCTCCATGACGTGGCGGCCGTTCTGGTTGAGGAAGCCGCCTCCGTCGAAGATGAGGCCGTCGTTGCTGCCCACCGCGTTGCAGTAGGCGATGGTGCATTGGTGGTCGGCGGCGCGGGTGGCGATGAGCTCGCGGCGCGTCTCCACGAAGCCCAGCCGGAAGGGCGAGGCGGAGATGTTCACCACCAGCTCCGCGCCGGAGTACGTGCGCCGGCGCATGGGGCCGTCCGCGCTCCAGATGTCCTCGCAGACCTCCGGCGCGACGAGGCCGAAGTCGAACTGGAAGAGGTAGTCGCCCAGCGGCACGCCCCGGTAGCGCTCCTTCATGCCGGGCTGGCCGCGGCCGAACGTCCGCGCCTCATAGAAGACGCTGTAGGTCGGCAGCTTCTCCTTGGGGACGAGGCCCAGCACGCGGCCTCCGGCGACCACCGCCGCGCAGTTGAGGCGCTGTCCCTGGAGGGCCACGCCCACGCCGACGACGAAGACGGTGGAAAGCGCGGCCGTCTCGCGCGCGAAGCGCTCCAGCTCCGGCCACTGTCGGTCGATGAAGCCCTGCCACTGGACCATGTCCTCGGCGGGGTAGCCGGCGAGGAGCTGCTCCTGGAAGACGCCCACGGTGACGCCGTCCTCGGACATCCGCTTCGCCAGGACGAGGGCCCGGTCCGTGTTGCGAACGAAGGCTCCGACGGTGGTGTTGACGCTGGCGATGCCGACTTTCACGAGCCGCATGATTCTCCCGCTCCCCTTTCGCTTCCGACGCGGGGCTCAGCAATGCTCGGAGCGACGCACAAGGCAAGCCCCAAGCCCCGGGGCGCACGGGTGGGTCAGTTCAGCGGGCCCAGGGGCCGCACGGGCTGGAGCCGGGCGATGAGCTCGCCCACGTCCTCCAGCACCGCCTCCAGCCTGCGCTTCACGTCCAGCTCCGCGAGGAGCTGTTGGCGCCGCTCGGCCTCCGGGCTGATGGCGGAGGCCACCACGTCCGCGAGCTTTCCGCCCGCCGCACGGGCCGTCACGGGCAGCAGGTTCTCCGCGAACGTCGGCGGCACGCGCCCGGCCAGCTCGAAGACGGCCTGACGCAGCCGCTCCTCCTCCGGCCCCTGATACGGCAGGTCCGGCAGCGACAGCGCCTGCACCTCTCGGTACGCCTTGTCCGTGGTCAGCTCGGTGACCATGCGGATGCGGCTGACGCCTTGGAGGAGGATGTTGTAGCGCCCCTCCTCCACCTCCTCGTCCCAGACGATGACGCCGGCGCACATGATGGACTGCATCGGCGGCCGGCCCTCGTACTTGCCCTCCCAGCCGTCCTCCAACTGGGCCAGCGCCACCACGCGGTCCGTCGCGAGCGCGTCCTTCACCATGGCCCGGTAGCGCGGCTCGAAGATGTGAAGGGGGATGACGGTATGGGGGAAGAGCACCGCCGACGGCAGCGGGAAGACCTTCAGCGCACTGGCGGCGGCGCGCTCGACGCGTTCTTGGGCGGTCATGTCGGGCATCCTTACCCGTGTTGATAAGCCTCTCGGGCGCCCGTCGCACCGCAAACCCGCGTCCCACCGCGGCCCGCACCGGAGGGGCGGGGCACAACCCACTGGATTCGCAGGGACTTTCCGTCGGGACGCCCCTTCGACGACTACCGTGCGCGCGGGCGGCCAGCCCCTCCATTCCAGGCCCGCATCGCCACCTCCACCAGGCCGAGCAGCTCCGCCTCGCTCGCGCCGTCCTGCGCCTGGATGGACATGCCCTGGACGACGGCGCCGAAATACCGCGCCAGGGCCCCCGCGTCCGTCTCCAGGGGCAGCTCCCCGGCGGCGATTCCCCGGGCAATACGCTCGCGAACCAGCTTCACCGCGTTCGAACGGAGGCCCGCGACGAGGTCGGCGACGGGCTGGTGGGCCTCCGCGCACCGGAGGACACCCGTCGAAATCATGCACCCGGGCGGCTGCTTGCGGCGGGTGAAGGCCCGGGCCGACTCCCGGAGCACCCGCTCGATGGCGCCCCGCGCGGTCGGCTCCTCGGTGAGCGCCAGCCACGTGTGGGCCCCGGGGCCCTGCTGGTAGCGCTCCAGCACGCGCCGGTAGAGGCCCTCCTTGGAGCCGAAGGCCGCGTAGAGGCTGGGCGCGGTGATGCCCATGGCGCCAGTGAGGTCCGCCACCGACGCGCCCTCGTAACCCAGCCGCCAGAACACCTCCACGGCCAGGTCCAGGGCCTTCGTCTCATCGAACTCGCGGGGCCTTCCGCGCGGCCGGGGCCGAGGGGCGATGTCGCTTTTCATAACGCTCACTATTGAAATCAGGAAATGGGCTTCCTATTTATAAAACACTCGCTACATAAATAGGAGTTCCGCCCGATGCATTCCGCCATCGCCACCTTCCTGGTGGCCGCAGGTCTTGGTGTCTCTCCCGCAACGTCCGTGAAGCCGGAGCCGCGCGCCGTCGAGGCGAGCGCCCGGCCGAGCGCTGTCGTCGTGAGTCCTGAATCGAGCGCCCTCGCGGCGAGCCTGGACCCGGTCATCGACAAGGCGCTCGCGGACCAGCGCATCGTCGGGGCCGTCGTCATCGTCGCGAAGGACGGGGAGGTCATCTACCGGCGCGCCGCGGGCTTCGAGGACCGCGAGGCGAAGAAGCCCCTGCGAGAGGACGCGGTGTTCCGACTGGCGTCCATGACGAAGCCGCTCGTCTCCGTCGCGGCGCTCGCCCTCATCGACCAGGGCAAGCTGTCCCTGGAGGACCCTGTCACGAAGTGGCTGCCCACGTTCCGCCCCAGGCTTCCGGATGGACGTGAGCCCGTCATCACCGTGCGGCACCTGCTCACGCACACGGCGGGACTGACCTACGGCTTCAACCAGCCAGCGCAGGGGGCCTATCAAAAGGCCCAGGTCTCCGACGGGCTCGACAACCCTCCCGGGCTCACGCTGGAGGAGAACCTGCGTCGCCTCGCCACCGCCCCACTGGCCTCGGAGCCTGGGGAGAAGTGGGCCTACTCGTTGGCCACGGACGTCCTGGGCGCCGTCGTCGCGAGCGCGGGAGGCGCGCCGCTGCCCCAGGTCGTCTCACGGCTCGTCACGCAGCCGCTCGGATTGAAGGACACGGGCTTCCGCGTCAGTGACGTCTCGCGGCTCGCGACGCCGTATGCGGACGGAAAGCCTGTCCCCGTGCGCATGGGCAAGACCTTCGACATCCCCTTTGGCGCGGGCGTGGTCCACTACACCCCGAGCCGGGCCCTGGACGCGCGGGCCTTCCCGTCCGGGGGCGCGGGCATGGTGGGGACGGCGAGCGACTACGTGAAGTTCCTGGAGGCCCTGCGCAAGGGCGGGGCGCCGGTGTTGAAGCAGACCACCGTCGAGCAACTGGGCTCCATCCACGTGGGCCCGGAGTCGCAACCGCAGGGACCGGGCTGGGGCTGGGGACTCGCCTCGGCGGTGCTCATCGACCCGGCCCCGACCCACAGCCCCCAGTCGGCGGGGACGTGGCAGTGGGGTGGCGCGTACGGACACAACTGGTTCGTCGACCCGCAGCGGGGACTCACCGTGGTGGCGCTGACCAACACCGCGCTGGAGGGCATGTCGGGCGGGTTCCCCGGCGCCGTTCGTGATGCGGTGTACGCAGCCGACAAGGCTCCCGCGAAGAAACCCTGAGTTGGGGACGGACGCTCCTTCAGGCCTGTCGGCGAAACGCGCCCGGTGTCATGCCCACCCAGCGTCGGAACGCCTTGCCGAAGGAGCTCTCCGTCTCGTAGCCCACGGCACGAGCCACCTCCGCCATCGCGACGTCCCGGCCGCGCATCAGCACCATGGCCCGGTGCATGCGCCACCGGCCGATGTACGCCAGCGGCGCTTCACCCACGAGCGACTTGAAGCGCTCCGCGAACACCGAGCGCGACATGCCAGCGAGCCGGGCGAGCCCCTCCAGCGTCCACGGGGCCTCGGGATTCTCGTGGACGCGCTGGAGCACCGCGCCGATGCGCGGGTCGACGAGCGCTCGCAGCCAGCCGCCCTCCCCAGAGGACGACTCCAGGTGCGCGCGCAGGGCCTGCACGAAGAGGACATCCGCGAGTCGGCTCACCACCGTCTCATGTCCAGGCTGCCTGGCCTCGATTTCGGAGGCCACGAAGCGCAGCGTCGACTCCAGCCATCTCGGGGACTTGGGGTCATCCGCCCGGACGTGGAGCAGCGTCGGCAGGTGCCTTACCAACGGGCTGAGTGTCTCGCCCTCGAAGGTGAAGGAGCCCACCACCAGCGTCACCGCCTCGCCACCTCCGCCGTAGTGCAACAGGCCTCCGCAGCGAATGGGCGTTCGCGTCGCATAGACCTCCGCGATGGGCAGCACGCGCGTGCCACGGCGGTCCTTCAAGGTGAACTTCACGTTGGCGGGGACGAAGACGAAGTCTCCGCCCGCGAGTGACAGCTCCCGCTCGTCCGTGGACAGCAGGCAGCTGCCGCGCATCACCGCGTAGAAGAGCGGGAGCGGAGAGCCGTCGATGCGCATGCCCCACGGAGCCGTCAGCTCGTAGCGCGCGTGCACACGGCTGCGCAGGTGCACGCCCTGGAGCACGTCCGCGAGGACATCGAGCCCGGGCTTTTCGCCGGACGGTTGGACGAGAGAAACGGACTTCTGGCGCATGTTCGTCCTTTCACCCAGGACTATAGGTCCACTCACGCGGCGGGCGGGGAAGCGCGAGCCTCCCTACCCCACGGCCCGCCGTCCAGGAGACAGACCTCATGAGAGCCATTCGCCTGCACAAGTTCGGAGGACCCGAGGAGTTGCGCCTCGACGACGTGCCCACCCCCACCCCCGGAGAGGGCGAGGTGCGCATCCGCGTGCACGCCGCGGGACTCAACTTCACCGACATGGGCCAGCGGGAGGGCCGCATGCCCGGCACGCCGCCGCTGCCCTTCGTCCCGGGCCTGGAGGCCGCTGGAGTCGTGGATGCCGTGGGACCTGGCGTCCAGGGCCTCACGAAAGGAACGCGCGTCGTCGCGGTCCTCCCCAATCAAGGCGCCTTCGCGGGATACGCCATCGCGCCGACGGCGACCGTGCTCGCCCTTCCCGACGCGGTCTCCTTCGAACAGGCGGTCTGCCTGCCCGCGCAGGCCCCCACCGCGCTGCTCGGACTGAGGGAGGGTGCGCGACTGCGTGAGGGCGAGTCCGTCTACATCCCGTCGGCCGCGGGAGGAGTGGGGACGTTCCTCGTGCAGTTCGCGAAGCGGATGGGAGCGGCACGCATCATCGGTGGCGTGAGCCAGGACGCCAAGCGGGACGTCGTCCTGCGCCTGGGCGCGGATGCCGTCGTGGACACGTCCCAGCCGGACTGGCCCGCCCGGGTCCGCGAGGCCACGGGTGGACTCGGCGCGGACATCGTCTTCGTGGCGGGCGGCGGAGAGCTTCCCGGCAGGAGCCTTCAGGCCCTCGCCTTCCGGGGACGGCTGGTGCTGTTCGGCGCGGAGAGCATGTTCGACACGCAGTGGAGCCGGGAGCAGATGACCGGAATGCTGGCCCAGAACCAGGCCATCATCGGCTTCGCCACCTTCACCCTGCCCTTCGAACTGAGGCAGGCGGCGCTCCGTGAAGCGCTCTCGCTCGTCGAGCGAGGTCAGCTCCAGGCGGTCATCGGACAGACCTTCCCGCTCGAAGCAGTCGCCCAGGCACATCGGGCGATGGCGGAGCGGAGCACCACCGGCAAGGTCGTCATCCGCATCGACTGAGCGTCCAGGCCCGCACCAGGGCCCGACTCAATACGGTATCACAGAAACTAGAACATCGCGGCTGCCAGTGTACCTCGCACTCACTCCTGGATTAAACAGGATTTGTATTCCTGTCTGGGAGGTCTCACCTTGAACAAGAAGTTCATCATGTGGGGGAGCTGTGTCGGCGCCCTGGTGCTGTCGGCTTGCGGCGAAGCACCGGGTGCGGCCGAGGTGTCCTCGAGGGCCTCGGCGCTGGACGATGGGCTCGTCAATGTCACCTTGAACAAGCCCACGACGGCGTCCCATACCCAGTTGGACCCTCAGCATTTCCTTCCACAGTACGCGGTGGATGGAAACATCACGTCGGACGACTCGCGGTGGTGCACGGGTGAGTACATCTACGCGCCGCGATATCTCGACATCGACCTGCAGGGGACGTTCGACCTGCACCGCGCGGAGGTCTACACGGGCTACCAGAGCACGAAGCCCATCGCGAACTTCGACCTGCTCTACCATGACGGGACGTCCTGGCAGCCCATCCCTGGCGCGGCCAGGACGGGCAACACCAGCGTGGCGGTCTCCACGACGTTCACCCAGGTGGTGCGCGGTCAGAAGGTCCGCTTCCTCTGCAACGAGCCCGGCACCTCGAACTGCCGCGTGAAGGAGGTCTGGGTCTTCGGTGCGCCCGCCACCCCTGGCGCCAATCAAGCGCCCGTGGCCAACGCGGGCGCGGACCGGAGCCTGGTGCTTCCCACGTCCAGCCTCACGCTCACCGGAACCGGTACGGATGCGGATGGCACCATCGCTTCCTACGCGTGGACCCAGGTCAGCGGCACCACCGCGACCCTGAGCGGCGCGAGCACCGCCACGCTGGCCATCAGTGGGCTTTCGGCGGGGGCCTTCATCTTCCGCCTCACCGTCACCGACGACGACGGAGCAACCCACTCCGACGACGTGACCGTAACCGTCACCAATGCCCCACCGAACCAGGCGCCCGTGGCCAACGCGGGTACGGACCGCACCGTGGTGCTGCCCAACGCGGGCATCACCCTCACGGGCTCGGGCACGGACTCGGATGGCAACATCGTGTCCTATTCGTGGACCCAGGTGAGCGGCCCCACGGCCTCACTGAGTGGCGCGAACACCCCGTCACTCTCCGTCAGCGGGCTCGCCGTCGGCACGCTGGTCTTCCGCCTCACCGTCACCGATGACGATGGCGCGACTCACGCGGACAACGCGACGGTGACCGTCACGAACGCCAGCACCCTCACCAACGTGGCGCGACTCAAGCCGGCTGTCGCCATGCACACCAGCGGCTCGAACGTCGCGGCGCGCGCCACCGATGACAACCTCTCCACCCGCTGGGAGTCCGTCTACGCCAACAAGCCAGGCACCTATCTCGACGTCGACCTCCAGGGTGCCTACGAAATCCACAGCGCGGAGGTGCATCTGTCCTTCTCCACGGACTCCTCCGCCGCGATGACGAACTTCGACCTCCAGGCATGGGACGGTGGCTGCTGGAAGACCATTCCCGGCTCCTCCGTGCGGAACAATCCGGGGGCCACCACCCTCAAGAACGTGACCTTCACCGCACCCGTCATCGCCAGCAAGGTTCGCCTGCTCTGCCTGGACAGCGATGGGGACGAAAACGAGCCCTGCCTCGTGCGGGAACTGAAGGTCATGGGCAAGCCCGCCACCACGTCTACGGGCCCCCTCGCCTGCACCGCCGGAGAGCAGATCGCCGTGCGCGACTCGCGCTACTCGTACGCGCTGTTCCTCCCCTCTGGCTACAACGCGGACCGGAACGCTCGCTGGCCCCTCATCATTTCGCTCCCTGGGACCGGCGGCGTGATGCTCACGAATGACCACCTGTCGGTGTCCAGCAACGCGGAGGGCCTCGCCTGGAATCTGAACTCCAGCACCTATCGCGCGAGCTTCGGCGCCATCGCCGTGTCCCTCCACTACTGGAAGGCCGGCCGCAGTGGGGATGCCTACTTCACCGTGAGCACCGTCATGGCGATGCTCGAGGACCTGAAGCGGGACTACCTGGTGGACACGGACCGCGTGTACTTCACCGGCTTCAGCGGCGGCGCCAACGTCCTCTACGACTCCGCCGGCCTTCCCGTCTACATGTCGAAGGTCGCCGCCTTCGTCCCCATCGCCGTCACGAGCACGCCCACGAACGTCGCCAACATCTGCAACCTGCGCACCCTGCCCACCTGGCCCTTCCATGGGGGCTCGGACTCCCAGGGTGGAGCGGACAAGTCGACGGGCCTGAAGACGATGCTGGAGACGCAGTGCGGAGGCACCACCAGCGCGATGCTCAGCCCCAC
Source organism: Myxococcus llanfairpwllgwyngyllgogerychwyrndrobwllllantysiliogogogochensis (assembly GCF_006636215.1). Taxonomy (GTDB): domain Bacteria; phylum Myxococcota; class Myxococcia; order Myxococcales; family Myxococcaceae; genus Myxococcus; species Myxococcus llanfairpwllgwyngyllgogerychwyrndrobwllllantysiliogogogochensis. The sequence goes on from NZ_VIFM01000028.1 coordinate 47,029, forward strand.
CGTCTATCCCGGCGTGGGCCACTCGAACACGCTGTGGCAGAACGCCTACGCGACGCCCGCCCTCTGGACCTGGCTCTTCCAGCAGCGCATCAGCAACCGGCAGTAACCGCTTCCGCCGGGTGGCGCCGCCCTCAGTGGCGTGCGCCGCCCGCGCGGGCGACCACGGGCCCGTCTTCCTCGTCTTGAGCGGCGAGCGTATCCAGCGCCGCGTCCACCGAGGCCATCAGCACCTCCGGCCGCACGGGCTTCTCCAGCACGAGGTTCGGCACCGTCTCGATGAAGTCTCGCGTCTCCGCCGTGTACGCCCCGCCGGAGATGAACACCATCCGCCGAGTCAGCTCCGGCGCCACCACGCCCAGCCGTCGGTAGAGCGTGGCGCCATCGACCTCCGGCATCTGCAAGTCACACAGGATGACGTCGTAGCGATGCCCCGCCGACACCAGCGCCAGGGCCTCGCTGCCTCGCGTCGTCATCACGACGTCGTGGTACGGCTCGAGCAACAGTCGCATCGACTGCGCCAGCCGGGGCTCGTCATCCACCACCAGCACGCGCCCACGTCGGCCCGTGGAGGGCACCGCGGGCTTTCCACGCGCCACCGGCCGGGGTGGCACCTCCATCTGCACCGGCGCCGCGGGCAGCAGCACGGTGAAGACGGAGCCCTTGCCCTCCTCGCTGCGCACCTCCAGCTCGCCGCCGTGCGTGCGGACAATCTGCTGACAGATGGCCAGGCCCAACCCGGTGCCTTCCCCGGTGGGCTTGGTGGTGAAGAAGGGCTCGAAGATGCGCGCCATCACCTGCGCGGAGATGCCCATGCCCGTGTCCACCACGTCCACGCGGGCCCGACCCGATGCGTCCGTGCTGGTGCGCACGCGCACCTCGTGCAGCGTCGGATTGCCCTCGGGCACCGCCTGCATCGCGTTGACGAGCAGGTTGAGCAGCACCTGCCCCAGCCGCGCCTCGCTGCCCAACACCTTCGGCACCGGGCCGAACTCCTCCACCAGCCGCGCGCGGTGGCGCAGCGCATGGCTGATGATGCGCACCGCCGGGGGCACCAGCGCGTTGAGGTCCACCAGCGTCCGGTCCTGGTCTCCCTGACGGCTGAACACCTGCAGGTCGCGGACGATGAGGCGGATGCGCTCGGCGCCCTCCAGCGCGCCGCGCACGCTCGACTGCGCGTCCCGCTGCCCCAGCATCCCGCCTTCCGACAGCGCGCGCGTGGCGGCTTCCAGGTTCAACACCAGGTAGGCCAGCGGGTTGTTGATTTCGTGCCCCACTCCGGCCGCGAGCGTCCCCACCGCGGCGACACGCTCGGCCGCCACCAGTCGCGCCTGGAGTTCCTTGGTGGCGGTGATGTCCCGGTGGGTCGCCACGAAGTGCGACACGTCTCCGCCCGTGGCGCGCACCGGCGACAGCAGCACCTCCGTCGAGACGAGGCGGCCATCCTTGCGCGGCACCGTCACCTCCACGCAGAGCGACTCGCCCGCCAGCAGCGCCGCGTTCAGGCGCTGACACAGCCGGGGGTCCTGCTCCCCATACATCTTGCACGGGTCCTGCTCCACCAGCTCTTCCGGAGGCCGGCCCAGCAGCAGGCTCAGCGCCTCGTTGGCGAACACGGTCCGCAGCCTGCCGGGGCCCTCCACCTCCGCGATGAAGACCCCCTCGTGCACACCCCTCACGGTGGTGGCGAGCAGTTGGAGCTTCTCCACCGCGCGCCGTCGCTCCTCGCTCGCCGCCGCCAGCAACTGCCCCGTCACCGCGTTGACGACGACGAAGAGCTGGAGCACGAGCAGGTCCTGCGCCACGTTGCCCGAGGAGAACGGCCCCTGCCCTCGCACCGTGCCGAAGATGGCGACCGTGGAGATGGCCAGCGTCGCAGCCGCCGCGCCCCGCGGCCCGAAGCGCAGCGCCGCCATCGCCGACATCGGGAAGAGCAGGAAGCTGGCCGCGTGCGCGAAGCCGGGCTGCGCGTTCCGGAAGAGGAAGACGCTCGCGCCCAGCACGGTGGTCAGCCCCGCCAGCGCCACCGCCTCGCCCAGCCGGTGCGGCCAGGTGGGGCGGCTCAGCAACAAGAGCGGCGGCGCCACGACGAGCACGCCCATCAAGTCCCCCACCCACCACACCCAGACCGCGCGGCCCAACAGCTCCCACGGCAGCGCGCCGCCCAACAGCAGGCACAGCGGCCCCACCAGCGAACTCACACCCGTGCAGACCGCACCCGCGCCCACGCAGAGCACGACGACGTCACGGATGCGTGACAGGTCCGAGCCCATGCGCAGCCGCCGCGTCAGCGCCGCCCCCAGCACGGTGGCCAGCGTGTTCCCGGCCGCCACCCCCAGGGCCACCGACAGCGGCACCCCCGTGGACGCGGTCGCCAGGAACGCGCCGATGAAGATGCCGGGCCACAGCAGGGGACCGCGCAGAATCAGCGCCGCCAGCGCCACCCCCGTGGGCGGCCAGACAGGGCTGACATTTCCTCCCACGGTGGACAGGGACAGGCCGAGCCGGGCGACGGCGAGATAAACGCCCGCCAGGACAAGCATCTCCAAGAGATGCCGTCCGCGAAGCGCGCGTGCGCTGGCTCGAATCAGCCCGATGATGATGACCGTCCCCCCGGTAGACCCGTCCGCCGACCCGACGGGTTCACAAAGTGGAGTGCATGGTAGCGGGCCAGGCCCGGTATTGCACCTTCCCCCCGTCGCGCAGGGCAGGCAAGCGTCCAGGAGCCGATAGGTCGGAAGCTCCGGCGGATGCAATCGCTTTGGCGGGGGTGCGTAGGGAAGAACAAGGAGGAGGTACCTAGACGATGTCGCGACCCGGAATCGCAGCCCTGCTGTCCTTTCTGATCCCCGGTGTGGGGCAGATCTACAACGGCGACATTCTGCGCGGTGTCTTCTGGCTCATCGTCACCCCGGGCTTCTGGATTGGCACCGGAGGGTGCCTGGGCTGGGTGTGCCACATCATTTCCGCCGCCACCGCGCACAACCGGGCGGAGGACAAAGAGAAATACCGCGTGACCATCGTCTAGCGACGAGGCTCGCGGGGCGCGGGGCGGCTCACAGGGGTGGTCGGCCCGCGCTTTTTTCTTCCGCTCAGCGAGAGAACAGCAGGATGAACGTGGGTATCGCGGCGACCAGCACCCCCGCGATGAGCGCGAGCACCTGCTGCACGAAGAACACGTCCTCCAGCGTCTCCACCAGCGCGCCCTCCAGCCGGTCCACGGCGAGCGTCTCCAGCCCTCGCACCGCCGTCGCGGTGTCGGGTGCGGTGAGCACCGTGCGCAGGGCGACGGCGCCCAGGACACGGTAGGACTGCTCCATGAGGAAGCGCTCCAGGCGCTCCGTGCGGGAGGGCGGCCCGGTGCGCTCCTCGGGAAGCTCGCGCAGTTGCTCGGCCACGGAGTGCTCGATGGCTTGGATCAGCTCCTTGCGACCGAGCGGCCCCGTGCTTCGCAAACGCCGGGCGACATGGAGCGCCGCGGGCTTGAGCACCGCGTAGGCGTACCCCATCCACCCTCGCTCCTGTGCCTCCTGGGCGAGCCGCGAGCCGACCCCGTTGAGCATCAGGGCGTACCCGCCCGCCAGGGCCAGCGCGAATGGCGTGAGCCCCAGGCTGAGGGCTTCCAGCCAGCCAGGTGTCGGCGGCATGCCGAGCCAGCGCGGCGCCAGGACGAAGGTCCCCGCCAGGGCGAGCCCGAAGGCGCCGAAGAGGAAGAAGCCCTTCACCGCGCCCCACAGGCCCGAGCCCAGCAACGCGGGCACCACGCCCACGAGCATCCGCAATCCCGCGCGCGCCACGTCCTTCATGACGCGGCGCTGGTTCGTGGGAGGGGCCTCGGTCATCGCGTCCGGCTCGGACGACGTCGACACCGCCATGACGCGGCGCTGGTTCGTGGGAGGGGCCTCGGTCATTGGGTCCGGCTCGGACGACGTCGACACCGCCATGACGCGGCGCTGGTTCGTGGGAGGGGCCTCGGTCATTGGGTCCGGCTCGGACGACGTCGACACCGCGTCCAGCGGCTCGGCCGTGGTGCTCACCGCCAGCATCGAATCACTGGACGGAAGCGCCGTGTCGAGCTGTCCGAAGGGACTCCGCTCCATCGACACCGCATTCACGGCGGCCTCTTCCGCGCCTGGCACTCCCGACGGTGCGGACTGCATCGTCGGAGCCTGAGAGCCCGTGTTCGTTTTCGCGGACACGCTCACGCCACACGCTCTCTCGGCGACGTGTCCGCGCTCAGCTCCGCCAGGGCCCACCGGTCCACGTCCTCCGGCGACGGAGCCGGTGGCAGTGGCACCTTCACGTCCCGCCGCCTGCGCCACCACAGCAGGAGCGCCGCGCCTCCCAGGAGAACCGCGCCCAGCATGAGCCGGGGCAACAGCCACGCCATCGTCCCGGGCCGCGGGGACTCACGCTCCGCCCACCAGGCATTCCAGCTCCCCGAGGCCGCGAGCACGGCGGGAAACAGGGCTGCTGTCACCAGCTCCTTCTGCCCGGGGCCCGGAACGAGCGCCATCAGCCCGAGCCACACCGCGGCGATCCACAGCAGCATCCGGCCGAGGCGGAACTTCGACAAACTCAGCAGGACATTCGCACCGGGCGGAGGGCCCTGGGTGTTCAAGTGATGCACCTCACGGCCCCATCGTAAGGGCCGGGGGCGAGGGGTGAAAGCCACGGCCCGTGCACACGGCTCGGGGCCCGGGACGCACCGATTCCGACGCACTCTTCCGTCCAGCCGTCGACGCAGGGCTAGAACCCAGGCGCCTCAGCACGACGTGACGGCGACGCGCTCCCATGCGGGCGGATAGCGCGTCACCAGGCCCAGCTCATCCGTCTCCAGTTCGGCGACGAAGCTGCCGCCCCGGCTCTCGTACCGGAAGCGCGTGGGCGACAGCCGCGTGTAGCGCTGCGGCAGCGGCAACAGCGCCAGGTCCGGCATGCGCACCCATGCGGCTGTCACGTCGCTCGACTGCCCCACTTCCAACGACAGCCGACGGATGGGCAACGTGTTCGTCGAGGGCGTGAAACCCAGGTCCACGTCCGTGCAGCCCCTGTACTGGGGGACCTCCTCGTCGCCGCGCCACCAGCGTCGCTGCTCGTCCGCACGGAGAACGAGCGACTGTGACGTGCCGCCCCGGCGCAGCAGGATGCGCGCCTCCCGGGTCAGCCATCGTGAGTCGCACGCGACGGAGTACTCCGCGAGGAAGGGCGCCGCCTCCTCCGCGACCACCACGGAGCCCACCAGCTCCCAGCCGCCGTCGAGCTCACGCAGCTCGCAGTACTCGCTCCCGGGCTGGTCCTGGCGCGTCCATTGCCACGCGCGGAGACACCGCCGCTTCGAGTCCGGGTTCGCATCGCCCAGGGAAGAGGTCATGAGGAGAGCTCGAGGAAGAAGAGCGTCGGCGCCTCGCCGAAGTCGAGAGGACCCTAGGCATCGACGGCCGGGTCGTCTTGCTCATTCTTGCTCTCATTGTTCGCGAGCACACCCCGCCCGTGCTGGCCGTGTCCCCGCCGCCCGAGACACGCGGCCCCGCTCAGACGCTCGCCGAGCGAAGCGCCGTCAGCAGCTCCTGGGCCGTCGTGGCCACCGCGCGCGCACCGTGCGCATGCAGCTCCTCCGCGTCCCGGAAGCCCCACGTCACGCCCACGCCGTACATGCCCGCCGCGCGCGCCGTGTCCATGTCCACGGCCGTGTCGCCCACGAAGCCGCACACGCCAGGGGCCAGCTCCAGCTCCGCCGCCATCCCCAGCACCGCCGTCGGGTCCGGCTTGCGAGGCACGCCCGGCCGCTCGCCGTACACCCGCGCGAAGGCAACACCCGGCAACAGCCGCTCCACCAGCCGCTTCACGAAGCTGTCCGACTTGTTGCTCAGCACGCCCATCACCACGCCCTCTTCCGCGAGCGTCGCCAGCAGCGCGGGGATGCCGGGGTAGGACGCCGTCCTATCGAAGAGGTGCTCGTCGTAGTACGCGCGATACGTCTCCAGCACCGGCGCGGCCAGGTCCTCGCGGCCCGCGGGCACCGCCCTGCGCGCCAGCTCCCTGACTCCCTCACCGACGAAGCGGCGATAGGCGGACTCTGGATGCGTGGGCAGGCCGTGGTGCGCCAGCGCGTGGTTCATCGCGTCGGCGATGTCCCCCAGCGAATCCACCAAGGTCCCATCGAGGTCGAAGAAGACGGCACGAAGCTGCATGAGATGAGGTCTCCGGAAAAAACAAAAACGCCCCGGCCGAAAGGGCCAGGGCGTTCAGGGCTTCGAGGCCCGTTCAGCAACCGCTCAGGGCGTGACGGCCGCGGTGGTGGCGTCGTCCGGTCCGGCGACGGTCATCACCGCGAAGTTGATGTTGTTGTAGCCGGCCGTGGCGCAGCTGAACATCACCCGCTTGATGATGGCGTACTCCACATCCTTGTGCGCCTGGATGTTGATGTCGCCCTTGAACGTGTTGGCGTCGTCGTTCGCCATCGCGTGCAGGTCCTCGAACTGCTTCTTCATGTCCCGCAGCTTCTCTTCCAGCGCGGGGATGTTGAGGTACTCGTCCTTGGAGAAGTCCTCCACGCGACCGACGATGGTGCCGGACACGCTCACCTGCTCGCCGGACACCATGACGACCGGGTGCATCTCCACTTCCTGGACGTGGACCGCCTCGGGAAGCTGGATGTCCTTGGTCATCATCAGCACCTCACCCGTCGCGGAGAAGTTCGCGATGAGGAAGAGCACGATGATGACGAACATGTCGACCAACGGGGTGATGAGCAGGTCGGCGTAGCCGTTGCGCTTCCCGTGGACGCCGTGCCCGAACACCTTGGAGTGCTGGAGGCGCTTGCCAAACCGCTTGCCTGGAACCTTGATGGCCATGACTGAGAGTGGCTCCGTGCTCGGCTAGCCCATCGCCGCGGACACCGACACCTGGGGCAACCCAGAGCCGATGCACTCGTCGATGATGCGGACCAGGTCCTCGTAGCGGACCTTGTCTTCGGGCTGAAGGGTGATGGCTGTCTGGTCCGGAAGCTGCGCCTTCAACTCCTTGAAGCGCGCCACCAGCTTGGACAGGTCCGTCTTGCCCTTGCCGTCCTTGGTGAGGGGGATGGGGTCGAACGTGCTCTGGTCCGCCGACAGCCGAAGCTCCGACGGGGTGATGAGCAGCGTCAGTTGAACCGTCTTGGTCTCCGTCGGCGGCTGCTCCTCCTCCGTGGAGGGACCTCCCGCCTGGGAAACTTGAAGTCGGCCAATCTGAGTCCAGACCGCCGTCATGATGAGGAAGCTGATGGTCACTGCCATCAGGTCGATGAATGCGGTCAGGTTGATGGCGGTATCGAGCGGCTTCTTGCCACCCTTACCACCTTGCCCTGTGTCCATTCCGCCGGCCATGGCGTTCTCCTCCTACGGCCCCGCGCGGTGAAGCGCGGCAAGAGACTGAAAGGGGCGCGCCGTTGTCCCCACGCTATGTGGGGGACAGGACAGCGCGCCCGGGTTCCGGGTTCCCTCCAGGGAGCCCGACTCAGTCGTCGTGGTGGTCCCGAGCGGCGGGGACGTTCAGGTTCTTGAACTTGTCCTTGTTCGCCACGATGAGGTTCAGCACGGAGACGCTGGTCTCGTTGATGTCGTTCACCAGCGACTGGGTGCGGCCCATCAGCACGGAGAAGGCGATGAGGCACGGAATGGCCGTCACCAGCCCGAAGCCCGTGCAGTTCATGGCTTCGGAAATACCGTTGGCGAGAATGGTCGCCTTGTCGGCCGGGTTCACGTTCGCCACGGCCTCGAAGCAGGAGATGAGACCCGACACGGTGCCGAGCAGACCGGCGAGCATGGCCGCGTTGCCGAGCATCGCCAGGTAGCCGCTGCGGGCCTCCAGGCGGGGCGTCTCACGCAGGGTGGCCTCGTCCAGCGCCGCCTGCACTTCGTCCTGGCCCTTGGGGACGTTCATCAGGCCGGCCTTGATGACGCTCGTCAGCGGCGTCGACTTCTGGCCCGCCACGTAGTTGATGGCCTTGTCCAGGTCACCCGCGTAGATGTGCTTCTTGAGTCCACGGAGGAAGGCTTCCTTGTTGATGGACGCCTTGCCGAAGAGAATGATCGTGCGCTCGACCATGATGGACAGGGCCACCACGAGACAAGCGGCGATGGGATACATACCCCACTGACCGGCCTCCCAGCGCCTGGCGACCTCTTCGAAGAAGCCCCGCTCGGGACCACCAGCGTTCGCGAGCACGGCCAGATTCGTCAAAAACCCCAGGTTCATCGCGTCTTGCCTCCACGGCGGCTTGGCCCGGCGCTCCGGACCTTCCAGAACCTGTCGCCCCCCCGGGCGTGCGCCCCAGATGTATGGGCGGCAGGAATGGATGTTGAAAACGGTGGTGCCGACTTTAGGAATGGCTGTCTGGGGTGTCAAGGCAGGGGCCCTGGCGTTAAGTGCTGAAATCTCACAGGAATTTTGCGCTGGAGTACCCCTTGCCAGCATGGACTCCAGGCAGCAGTACGGGCCTTTTGGGGGGCTTCCCAAGAAGGGGGCGTTGTGTCAGCGCGCGCTTCCGAGCCCAGGGAACGCATGCTAATGCCGGCGCATGGCGAGGAAGCGCATCGGCGAGCTGCTGCTGGAGCAGCGGGCGATCAGCGTCGCCCAGCTCGAGGCGGGGCTCGCGGCCCACCGGAAGTCAGGGCAGCGGTTGGGGGCGACACTCATCGCCCAGGGAGCGATCACCGAGGCGACGCTTTCGAGCGCGCTGAGTCAGGCGCTCGGGATGCCGCAGGTGGACCTGGCGGCGGTGACTCCGGAGTGGGCGGCGGTGCACATGCTGCGCCCCCGCTTCTGCGAGCAGCACGACCTGTTCCCCATCGCACTGGAGAGCGTGGGCGGGCGGCGGCAGCTCGTCGTCGCGATGAGTGATCCACTCAACGTACCGGCGGTGGAGGAGATCGAGTTCACCACCGGACTCAAGGTGAGCGTGCGCGTGGCGGCGCTGTCCGCCGTGCGGGGCGCCATCCTGCGCTACTACCACAAGGTCCCCGTGGCTCCGGCGAGTGGCACGGCCGCGAAGCCCGCGCCGTCCGCACGCGCGCGCCCCATCGCCGCGCCCGCGGTGAAGCCCGCTGCATCGGCCCCGCCGCCTGGCGAGGACGAGGATGAGGTCATCGTCGGCGAGGAGCTGCCGCCCGGTGAGACGACCCAGCGCACCTCGCTCGCGGAGTTGATCCGCACGCGGGAGGAGCAGCGCAAGCAGAAGCGCGAGCAGGCCGCGGCGAAGCCCAAGCCCGCGTCGGGTGGCGGGGTGCTCGACGACCTGGACTACCTCTTCGGGCAGGCCCGCGAGGACCCGGACCGCGTGGAGGAGCTGGAGCGCAAGTTCTGGGCGCTGATGCGCATCATGGCGCGCAAGGGGCTGCTGTCGAACGAGGAGTTCAGCCGCGAGCTGGACGACGAGGGCGAGGACAAGGGCGGCTGAACCGCGCCGCTCGTGCCCTGGGTGCTGGCGTGACACGGCGGGCTCGGTCGTCCGCCGGCTCGCCTGGGGTATTCGGGGACGTGGGTGTCGTGGGCTGAAACCGACTTCGGGGCTGGCGCGTAAGGGAGGGAGAACCCCCGCGCGGCGGGCGTGTCCGGAGAGGCTCCAGCCCATGTCGTCCGTCATCGTCACCTCACGCTCTTCCCGTTCCCCTTCCTGGGGCGCGCCAGGGCGCCTGCTGTTATCCATGGCCTTCGCGGTGCTCGCGGCATGCACCCAGGCGAGCGGCGCGGCCACGGGAGGCGCGGGCACGCTCGAAGCCGGGACACGCTCCACGGCGGGGGATTCCCGCCGCTACGAGAAGCCCGCCGACGCGGAGCTGCGCCGCACCCTCTCCCCCACTGCGTACGAAGTGACGCAGAAGGAGGCGACCGAGCCGCCGTTCCGCAACGCGTACTGGAACCACCACGAGGAGGGGCTCTACGTCGACGTCGTCACCGGCGAGCCGTTGTTCTCCTCCAAGGACAAGTTCGACTCCGGCACGGGCTGGCCCAGCTTCACGCGTCCGATTGACGCGGCCCACGTGGTGGAGAAGCGGGACTCGAGCCTGGGCATGGCGCGCGTCGAGGTCCGCTCGAAGGCGGGAGATTCCCACCTGGGCCACCTGTTCGACGACGGTCCCCAGCCCACGGGGCAGCGCTACTGCATCAACTCCGCGTCCCTGCGCTTCGTGCCGGTGAACGACCTGGAGAAACAAGGGTACGGCGAGTGGTTGACGCTGTTCGGCCGCAAGCCGGTGAGCGCGACGCCCGCGAAGGTCGACCTGAACAAGGCGCTCGCCGCGTCGGGGGTGACGGAGACGGCGCTGCTGGCGGGAGGTTGTTTCTGGGGGATGGAGGACCTGCTCCGCAAGATTCCGGGCGTGCTCCAGACAGACGTCGGCTACACGGGCGGCGGCCTGGAGAAGCCGACGTATCAAGACGTGAGCTCGGGACGGACGGGACACGCGGAGTCGGTGCGCGTCGTGTTCGACCCGAAGGTGTTGAGCTTCGCCACGCTGCTGGAGGACTGGTTCTTCCGCATGCACGACCCGACGACGCTCAACCGCCAGGGCAACGACGTGGGCACGCAGTATCGCTCGGCCATCTTCGTGCTGTCCGACGAGCAGCGCCGCGTCGCCGAGGAAGTGAAGACCCGCGTCAACGCCTCCGGGAAATGGAAGCGCCCTGTCGTCACCCAGGTGGTTCAAGCAGGCGAGTTCACGCCCGCCGAGAGCTACCACCAGGACTACCTCGTGAAGAATCCAGGCGGATACACCTGCCATTACATGAGGGACTGAGAAACAGGGGCCCCGGCCGAGTGATACAAGTCTCGTATCCCGGGGAAAGCGCGGGGAGGGGCCCGGCTCGCGACACCGAGTCGGGGCGACAGGCGTGTCTCCGAGGCACTCCGCGCACGGGGTGATGCTGACTCAAGGCAGGTGATGTGGGAGTGCGGCTATGCTGCGCGGATGATCTGCCCAGTCTGCGCGCGGTTCCGCGACAAGGCATCGGGGGGCGAGTGTCCGGAGTGTGGAGCCACCCTCCAGCCCGTCACCGAGCCGCACTTCGATGCACTCGTCAAGAAGGCCCTCTGGCGACGCATCCAGGACTGGCGTAGCGATGCGCTCCTCGATGAGGCGACGGCGCTCCGACTGGAGCAGTCGCTCGACGCGATGGCGACGCCCTTCGATGCACCCTCTTCCGCGGCCGTTGTCGCCGTGGGAGTGCAGGCCGTCGGACACGACACCGTCGTGGCGGAGGCGCAACCACTGGACTCCGCCGCGCGCGTGGAGGCATGGGCGGATGGCGTCGCCGCATCGGCGCAACGCGCGGGAGGCTGGAGCTTCTTCGGCTGGGGCGCGGCGCTCGCGCGCTCGTTGGATGAGGCCGCGAAGGAGGAGCGAGCGCAGGCGGCGCGGGGGCCGCGAGGAGACAGGGACGCGAGCGAGGACGACCTCGGCTCGGCGCTGGGCTCCGGACAGTCCCTCTTCGCCCGGGACGCCTCGGGTGCGCTCGGTGGCGGACTGGAAGCCGTCGTCGCGCTCGACGCGCAATCGGAGAACACGCCCCGGCTGAACGATTTCATCTGGTGGTTCCTCGGCGCGGTGCTGGTGCTCGGCGGCTCGCTCATGGGCGTCCGCGAGGCGTGGCGGGCGCTGGGTGGCGTGCCTCGACAGCTCCTGGTGACGGGTGCGTTGTGGGGTTACCACGCGGGCTTCATCGGGCTCGGCGTGTTCCTGTCGCGGCGCTCGATGCCCGTGGGCCGCGTCCTGTCGGGCATCGGTCTGGCGTTGCTCCCCGTGGCGTTCATCGCGCTGTCCTCGCTGGTGGCGCTGTCACCGCTCCTGGGCCTTCCCGTCGCGCTCGGGGTCGCCGCGCTGGGGATGGTGCCGTTGAGGTCCGCGGGGAGGCTGTTGCATGGCACGTCCGCGACCGCGCTCGCGGTGGCCCTGTTCCCCTCGCTGCTCGCGGGCCTGCCGCTGATGGGGCTCGACGAGGCACCGTGGCTGCGTGTGCTCTGCGCTTCCGCGGGCGTGGTGGCGCTCGGGGCCACGCTGTGGCGTTCGCGAAAGGAGACGTCCGCGAACACGCTGCTCGTCAGCGCGAGCGCGGCGCTCTATGGCGCGCTCTGGCTCGCGGTCTTCGCCGTGTCGAGCGGGCCCTCGGGGTTCGATGACCTGCAGCCGGGCGGCGCGTTGTTCGCGGGGATGACGCTCTGGGCGCAGGCCATCGCCACGGTCATCGCGGTGGCGGCGACCACGCACTTCGCGCGCGAGGCCCTGCCCCGTGCGAGCGCGGTACTGGAGACTGTGGCGCACGCGGTGTTGGCCGCGGGCGCGCTCGCGGGAGCCATCACCGCGTTCTCCGTGGGGACCGGTGAAGACCTCCAGGTCGATGGTGCTTCGGCGCTCGCGCCGGTACTCGCCGCCGGGGTCTTCTTCCTGCTGGAGTCGCGGCGTCGGGCCCTGGTGCATCCTGGGGTCATGGCCACGCTCCTCGCGGGAGCGCTGCTCGCGCGGACCCTGGCTCCAGGAGAGCCGGGCTGGTGGGTGTTCGGAGGCGCGGCGGCTGCAGCGGCGCTGATGCTCTCGGCGCGACGAAGCCAGTCCTCGATGCTGAGCATCCGGCTGCTGACGTGGAGCATCGTCAGCACGCTGGTGTCGCTGCCGCTCGTGTCCTGGATGGAGGGCGAGGGCGAAAGCTCACCGTGGCCCCGAGTCTTCACGGGCCTGGTCATCGCCGTGGCCGCGCACCTGGCGGGAGGTTGGCGCTGGCGGGGGCTGCACTACCTGGGCGGAGCCGCCGCGCTGTTCGGCGCACTGGCCTTCGTCGATGGAACCTCGTGGCTCTCGGGTGACTGGAGTCGCCTCGCGGTCTTCGCGCTCGTGAGCGCGCTGTACGGTGTCGCGGGGCTCGTGCAGTACGCGTGGGCCCAGCCGTCGTCGCCCCATGATGCGCTGTTGCCACTGGACGACGTGTCGCTGGTGATGGCCTCGGCGGGAGTGTTCCTCGCCATCGGCGTCGCGCCCGTGCCGCCGGACCTGCTGATGTCCGTCGCCGCGTTGCCGGGCGGGGTGCTCATCGCGCTTCCCACGGCGCTGGTCTCGCTGGAGTTGTTGCTGAGAGCGCGCCGTGACGGCACCCGCATCGTGAGCATCATCGCGGCCACGGGCGTGGCGCTCGTCGTGTCCCAGGTGCTGGGCACCGTCTTCGACTTCGCATCGGCGCGTTCCGCGCTGGGCTCGGCGGCCGTGGCATTCGGCTTCGCGCTCTTCGCGACGCTGCGCCCGCGTCCACCTGTCGTCGACCCGGCGGCGGCTCCTGGCGCGCTTCGCGACTTCTGGGGTCGGGGGGTGTTCGCCCTCGTCCGGTTGCCGCTCGGTGCTCGCGGGCTTTCGCTCTACACGGATGGCTTCGCCACGGCCGCGCTGGTGCAGGCCATCATCGCGACCGTCACCCTGGTCCAGTGGCTCCCCTTCCCCGCCGATGCCGAGCGCGGCACGTGCCTGCTCGCGGGCGGACTGCTCATCCTGACCGCGCTCCTGGCGTTCGGGTCGCGCGGCTTCAAGGACTGGGAGTTGCGAGGCTCGGTGGTGACGCTCGCGGCGATGGGCGGGTTCATCGCGCTGACGGCCATCATCAATCGCGCGGGCCATCCCTTGCCACCGGATGTCGTGGCGCGGCGGCTTCCGCTCATCGGCATCGCGGTCTGGGGCATCGCACTGGCGACGAGGCGCTTCGGCCCGTGGCTGGCGAAGCGGCTGGAGCGACCCTCGCACGGCCCGCTGTACCACGCGGTGCCCCACGTGGGCGTGGCGGCGCTGGCGCTCGTGCTCTTGAAGGGCGCGGTCCTGGTCGGCCTGCCGTCCGCGTCACACGCGCTGGGAATCACGCCTCCGCTGCTGGTGCTCGGCGCGACGGTGCTGGTGCTGCTGCTCGCGACCTCGTTCCGCGCGGTGTTGCTCGCGAACCTGGGGTTGTACCTGGGGCTGGCTGGTGCCGCGCTCTGGGCCGCGAGACAGTCGCTGCTCGGGCCTTCGCTCGTCGCGCTGGCGCCGCCCGATGGCGAGTGGGTGCGCGTGGGCGCCGAGGGCTACCACTGGCTCACGGAAGCGGCGTGGCTCGCGCCCGGCGACAGCGTGTTCCTCCTGTGGCAGCGAGCCTTCGCGGGCATCGCCGCCGCGGGGCTCGTCTATGCCGTCGCATCGGTCCGGGGTCTGCCCGAGCAGTTCCGGCACCTGCTGCACCGTCGCTCCGTCACGGCGGTGTGGCTGGTGGGGCTCGCGGCGCTCTTCCAGCCCGGGCTCACCGCGGCGGGCCTCGTCTGCGCGACGGGGGTGGTGTTGTTCGTCGGTGGAGCCCGAGCGCAGGGGCGCGGCGTGCTGGGCGCGAGCATCCTCCTCTTGGTGCATGCGTTGGCGCACCGGGTGGATATCTTCGAGGTATGGCCGGGCCCCGTGCTCGCGCTGGTGGGACTCGCGGTGGTGACAGTGGGCCCGTGGATTGCGCACAAGCGCGGCCTGTCCGAGGGCGCGACGCGCGTCCGCATCCAGCAGGCGATGGCCGTCTATCTCAGCACCGCGATGGTGTACGCGCTGGCGGTGAACGGCACCACGTCGTCGACGCTCGCGGCGCTCAACCTGCTCGGGGAGATGTTCATTGGACTGAGTGGCAACTGGATGGTGTCGCCGGCCTTCCCGATGACGCTGTGGCTCATCGCCGCCTCGCTGCTGGTGGCGGCGTTCCGGTGGAAGGGCGCGTTCGCGTCGCTCATGGCGTCAGCCGGCACCTGGGTGGCGGGCAGCGCGGTGCTGGCTTCGTTCATGGCCGGGTTCACGATTCGCGCGAGCCTCAACGGCCCCTGGCTGCGCTATGGGGACCTCTTCATCGTCCACGGCGCGGTGCTGGCCCTGGCGTCCGCGGGGGCCGTGGTGGCCCTGCAGACCGCGCAGCGGTGGACGCGAGCGCGCCGGGCGGACGTCGCGGTGGGGATGACGTGGGGGCGGGACGCGTGGCTCGTGGCGACGGGGGTGATGCTCGCCGCGCTGGCGGTAAGCGGCAATGCTCCTCAGGAGTCGCTGACGACGGCCATCGCGGCCATCGGGCTGGCGGTGCTGGTGGCGCTGCACTGCGCCTGGGTGGAGCACACCGGGCGGCACGTGTACTTCGTGCAGCTCGCGGTGGTGGGCGTCTACGCGCTGGTGCGCAGCCTGTATGCACCGGGCCTGCGGGCCGAGCATGACGCCCTCTTCGCGCTGGCACTGGGCTTCACGCTCGTCGGGGTGACGGTGATGGCGCGACGGGCGGGAGTGCGCCCGGTGGAGGCGGCGACCCGGCGCTTCGCGGCGCTGCTGCCCATTGGAATGGCGTTCGTGCTGCCGGGCGAGGCGACGCAGGAGGCGGCGTTGCTCGCGGGTGGCTCGGGGCTCCTGTACGCGGCGCTGGGGGCGGTGGAGCGCAGCCGGATGTTCGGCGCCTTCGCGGCGGCGGCGTGCAACCTGGCGCTGCTCATCGCCGCGCTGGCCTTCGGGCTGGAGGGGCTGGAAATCTATCTGGCGCCGCTGGGCTTGTTGCTGCTGATGCTGGGACAGCTCTTCACGGGGAGCCTGCCGCACGCGGCGCGCAACACGGTGCGGATTCTGGGAGGCCTGCTGCTGTACGTGCCCGCGGCGGCGAAGCTGGCGATGCGGGTGGGCGAGTCACCGGACGGCACGTATGCGCTCATCTTCGGCGGCGTCTGCCTGCTGGGCGTCGCGGTGGGGATGGCGTTGCAGATTCGCGCGTACCTCGCGCTGGGCACGCTGTTCCTCACGCTGGACGTGGTGGCCAACCTGCTCGACGCGGGCCTGAGGGACCACCGCATCGGCTTCCTGGTGATGACGCTCACCGGCCTCACCGTCATCGGCGGGCGCGTCCTGACGACCCTGAAGCGCCAGGAATGGGACCTGCTCATGCGAAGGGTGCGCGTGCAGCTCCGGGGATGGGACTGACCGGATGCCTCGCCGCTGTCAGTCCACCGACAGCGGCAGTCGCACGGAGAAGGTGGTGCCCGCGCCCACGGTGCTCGTCACCGTGAGTCGGCCGCCGTGGTTCTCCACGATGCCCTGGCAGATGGAGAGCCCCAGGCCCGTGCCCTTGCCCTCCGGCTTCGTGGTGAAGAAGGGCTCGAAGATGCGCTGGAGGTGCTTGGGGTCGATTCCCGTCCCCGAGTCCCTCACCGACACCACCGCCTCCTGACCCTCGCGCCGCGTCGTCAGGAACACCGCGCCGCCCGGCTGCATCGCATGGCACGCGTTGGTGATGAGGTTGACGAACACCTGCACCAGGTTGGCGCGCACGGCCGACAGCGGCGGTAGCTCCGTGTACTCCCGGTGCACGCTGACGCACGCCTGCGCCACCACGTGCTCACAGAAGCCCACCGCCATGTCCACCACGGCGTTGAGCTGTACCCGCTCTGGCCTGTCCTGCGCCGGCCGCGCGTAGCTGACCAAATCCCTGGTGAAGCGAAGGATGCGGTGGCTGCTCTCCAGAATCTTCCGCAGCTTCTCCTGGTCCGCGGGATTCGCCCCCGGCGTCGTCCGCGAGCGCTGGAGCAGCGCGTCCGCGTACGTGGCCACCGCCGTCATCGGGTTGTTGATTTCATGCACCACGCTGGCCGCGAGCTGACCGATGGACGCGAGCTTCTCCGCGTGGATGATGCGCTTCTCCAGCTCCTTCACCACCGTGATGTCCTGGCCGATGGCGATGACGCCGTCCACCTCGCCATGGTGCGCAAGCCTCGAGGACGTGGCGAACGACACCCGCACCTCGTTGCCGTCGCGCGACAACAGCCGCGTCTCGAAGCTGTTCACCGACTCACCGCGAAGCGCGGCGGCGATGACCTGGGACAGCCGCAGGTGCTCGTTCTCCGGCACCAGCCAGAAGAGGTCCTTGCCCAGCACGTCTTCCTTCCGGAAGCCCGTCAGCGCGCTGAGCGCCTGGTTGAACACCACCACCTGCTGCTCCCGGTTGGCGACGAGGATGAGCGCGTTCGCCTTCTCCAGCAGGTCCTCCAGGTACTTGCGCACGAACGTCAGCTCGTCGATGAGCTTCGCGTTCTTCACCGCCACCGCCACCTGGCTGGCGAGCTGGAGCAACACGCGCTCGTCGTGCTGGATGTCCGCGTCCAGCCCCTCCGGATACTCCATGTTGATGGCGCCGAAGAGCTGCCCGCTCGCCACCAGCGGCGCGCTCACGCCGTGCGTGCTGCCCAGGAACAGGAGCGGCACCTCGCTCAGCACCGTCACCCGGCCCGTCGTCGGCAGCGTCGAGCGTCCCAGGTTCAGCTTCTCCACCGCGCGCTGCAACAGCACCAGCGGCTCGTGCGCGCCTTCCTTCATCCGGCCTTCCGCGTAGAGCGACGTCAGCCCGCCGGTGCGCGAGTCGGTGATGCGGATGCAGAACGAGCGCCCGGGGAACAGCTCTTTCACCCCGCGCGCCACCGCCGCCACCAGCTCCTCCTCGCCGCCGACCTCCGCCACGCTGCGGCCCAAATCCAGCAGCACGCCTTCGGTGCGCGCCTGCTCCAGCAGCGCCCGCTCCGCCATCACCAGCCGGCTGCGCGCCAGCTCCGGGTCGTTCCGGGCCCGCACGGCCACCACGTCACCCCGGCGCGACATCGTCAGCACGGCGCCCGGCTTGCCCGCGAGCGGCAGCTCCATGTCGCAGCTGGAGCCATCCACGGGCACGGCCGCCACCGCCAACGCGCGCGCGACATCCTCCACCGTCGCCTGGTGGTCCGCGCAGAAGCGATGGAAGGCCTCGTTGACCGCCACCAGCCGCAGCATCGGGTCACACAGGGCCGCGGGGGCGTCGAGCGCCTCGAAGAAGGCCTGGAACGACTCGGGGCCCGGGCCGCCGGGGATTCGCACGGCGCGGGTGTCAGTCTTCATGGGAGGTCGCCTTGTCCAGGTCGAGAATCTGCTGCTCCCCCATGTACGCCTTCGTCTCGTAGCGGGTGATCTTCCCAATCTTCCGGACGATCTCCGCCATGCGCTCCGCCTCGCGGTAGATGATGTCCACCGGCTTCCAGGCGAAGTCCTCTTCCTTCAGCTTGCGCTTGAGCAGCTCCGCGTAGCCCATCACCGACGTGAGGGGCTGGTTGAGTTCATGCGCCGCGGTGCCGGCGAGCGCGACGATGACGGCGCTCTTCTCGCTCTCCTCCAGCCGGGTCTCCGCGTCCGACAGCTTGCGCTCCAGCTTCATCCGGTCGCGCATGTCCGTGAAGATGCCGACGCTGAAGACCTCGCGCCCGCCCTCGTACACGAGCGACGCCGTCATGTTGACCGGCACCCGCTCTCCGGCGCGGTTCACCAGCTCCTCGCGCGTGAGCGACATGCGACCCTTGCCACCGTGCTCCGGCCCTCGGAGCGTGGACATGATTCGCCGCGCGACGCCCTGGGGATAGAGCTGCTCCACGGTGACGCCCGCCATCGCCTCCTGCGCGGTGTAGCCCACCAGTGCCTCCGCGCCCTTGTTGAAGAGGATGATGCGCCCCTTCAGGTCGGCGGCGATGATGGCGTCCACCGACGAGTCGATGAGCCGCTCCAGGAAGTCCTTCGTCTGGCGCAGCTCGTCCTCCAGCCGCCGCGCGTCGGTGACGTCGCGGAACGACAGGATGGTGGCCGCGTCCTCGTCACGCAGCGGCGCGGCGGACATGGACAGCGTCAGCCGCCGCCCCGTCGCCGTGCGCACCTCCACGTCCACGCCCGAGCGCGCCTCGCCTCGCGACGCCGCCGTCACCAGCTCCATCAGCACGCCGTCATCCACCGGCTGCGTCACCTGATGCAGATGCCGCCCCCGAGCCTCGGGCGCCGGCAGGTCCAGCATCGCCGCGCCGGAAGGATTCAGGGACAGCACGCTCGCCTTGTCGTCGAGGATGGCCACGCCCTCGCTGACGTGCGCGAAGAAGAGCTGGTAGGGCTTGAAGGAGGCCGCCTGCTCCTCGGCGGCCAGGCGCGCCGTCTTCTCCGCCTCCGTCTGCCCCCTCACCGACTGGAGCACCGAGGCGTTGCGCAGCGCCACCGCCGTGGCATGCGCCACCGTGGTGAGGAAGTCGATTTCCCGCGAGGTGAACGTGCGCCGACGCCCCGCCGCGCGAAGCAGCAGCACGCCTCGCACCTGCCCCCGGATGGGCAGGGGCAGCGCGGCGATGGCGTGGATGCCGCGCGCCGCCACGGCCCTGCGCTCCACGTCGCCCAGCAGCGGATGCGTGGGCGCCTCCTCCATCACCACCGGACGACCCGTGCGCATGACTTCGCGGATCTCCGGGTAGCGCGACAGCTCGATGCGCAGGTCCTTGAGCGTCGGGTCATCGCTGGCCGCGACGATGACGCCCTCATCCGCGTTGCGACCGAGCATCACCAGCGTGGCGCGCGCGATGTCCAGCTTCTCCGCCAGCCGGCGGGTGACACCGTGCAGCAGCGCCTCCACGTCGGACGTCTCCGCGTAGTCCGCCGTCAGCTCCAGGAGGAGCGCCAGGTCTTCCTGACCGCGCTCCTGTCCCTCGCGCTCCAGGTGACGCCCGGCGGCGCGGTGGAGCCGGAAGACCAGCTCGTGCGGCGACACCGGGATGGTGAGCACGTCCGCGGGCCTCAGGGGCTCCGCGGCGGAGAAGCCCTGCTCGGTCGGTTCCACCAGCGCCACCAGCGTGATGTGCGAGGCGCGAGGTGAGTCGAGCAGGGTGCGAAGCGCGGGGCCACTGTCTGGCGAGGTGAGGTCCACCAGCGCCAGCGCGGCCCCCTCCACGCCATCCACCACGCGGAGACCCGCACGCGCGGCAGCGGCCGCGAGCAGCTCACGTGCGGGTGAGGCCGGAGGCACCAGGGTGATGCCGAGAGCGAATTCCAGCGAAGACGGCACGTGGAGGGTCGGGGCGGAAGGGGGGAGCGGAGCCCACTCTACACGCCCCGCCGCCTCAGGGGCAGTCCGACTCGAATGCCCCCAGGTCCGGGGCCGCGCCGCAGAAGGTCAGTCCCAACCCCAGGCCCGCGTTGCGACCCGCGGAGCCCGACCCCAGCCGGAAGTCCCCGGTGTCGATGTTGACGAACCCCGGCGACTTCTCCAACGAGCGTTTGTCCAGCCCGCTGCGAGAGCGCCACTCCGTCAGGTTCACGCTCTCCCCATTCAGCAAGAAGGAGATGGAACCGGAGGAGCGGAAGAAGAGGTTGCCATCCATCACCGTGCCGGAGCGCGCAGCCCCCGCGCGCGCGGAGACACCACAGCCGGCGAAGACGTTGTTGCGCACGTCCAGGCCGGCGCTCGGCCCGGTGTCGCCGTGGCCGAAGGTGAGACAGGGCCCGGGCATGTTCCACACCGTATTGTGCTGCACCTTCACGTCGGTGGACGTGTCCACGCGGATGCCACCGCCGTCCTCGCTCCCACCCAGGCCATCCCGGATGAGGTTGCGACGGATGATGATGCGGGTGGGCGGCCCGTTCACCCGGTTGCCACCGATGTTGATGGCCCGGCCGTTTCCATAGAAGACGTTGTCCTCCAGGGTGACGTCCGACGCGGACAGGTGGACGACGACCCCCTCGCCGCGCGACGTGGACGTGGCCTTGTGGCCCCAGATGATGTTGCCGCGCAGGGTGACGTGCGTGCAGGTCTTCACGTCCACGCCGTTCTCCCGGTTCTCGTGCAGCTCGTTGTCCTCCACGAGCAGGTTGTCGAAGGGCGTGCCGGACACGGTGGCTCCGGCCTCCGGGCCGATGCACTGCACCGCGTCGCCGGAGTTGTGATGGATGTCATTGCCGCGCACCACCACGTTCTTCGATGTGGTCTGCACGATGATGCCGTGGCTGTCGCTGCCACCCCGGCTGAAGTTCGAAATCGTGTTGCCCTCGATGAGGATGTCGTGGGCCTTCTCCGACACGTTGAGCCCCGCGCCCGCCGTGCCGTTCTTCGCCACGCAGTCACGCAGCACACCGTGATGCGCGGCGGTGCCTCGCCACAGCACCGCGAAGGCAGCGGAGCCCGCGGCATCCAGCGTGAGCCCCTCGACGCGCCAGTACGCGCCGCGCACGTCCACCAGCGCGGACTCGCCGCCAGGCTTCACCACGGGCGCGCTGCCCGGCGCGGCCTTCACCGTGAGCGGCTTCGCCTCCGTGCCACCGCGCTCCTCCAACTTGAGGCGCTCCGCGTAGGTGCCCGTCTTCAGATAGATGGCCTCGCCCGGCGCGATGAGCGTCAGCGCCCGCGTCACCGTGCGCAGCGGCGCGCTCTCCGTGCCGGAGGCGCTGTCACTGCCCGACGGCGCCACCCAGAGGATGCGCGTGTAGGTCGGCTTCGGCGGCTCCGGAACAGGCTCGGGCTCGGGCTCCGGCTCGGGTTCCGGAGTGGGGGTGGGCTCCGGGT
>NZ_VIFM01000290.1 GCF_006636215.1 Myxococcus llanfairpwllgwyngyllgogerychwyrndrobwllllantysiliogogogochensis
CCCCCACCCTCCCGGCACGTAGCGAAGCTCCAGGGAGGGCGCGAAGCTGTGGCGGTAGCTCGTCTTCGCGCCCGTCCAGGTCCGGCTCAGCTGCGTGTCCAGCATGAGCCCGCCGATGGGATAGCCGCGCTGCCACGACTTGCCGGAGTACTCACCGGCCCACACGTCCTGGCGCAGCGACAACGACGGCGTCACGCGCGCGACGTCCCCCAGCGCCACCGACGTCGACAGCCGGGACGTGAAGTCGATGCGGTCCCTGGCCTCGCGGTCCCTCGAGTCGAAGAGGGCATTGGATTGACCGGGGTCCGGCGCGTCACCGACCCCCAGGAGGAGGTAGTTGCCATTGGGTCGGAAGATGCCGTCGACGCCTTCGTCCCCGAAGCCTTCATGGATGGGGGCCAGGCGGGTGAACTCCGCGCGCAGTCCTCCGGTGATGCCCCCGAGGAGGGGGCGCTCGGGCAGCGACAGGACCAGCCCGGGCAGTCGCTGGAAGGTCCTCGGTGAGGGCAGGTCCGGCCGCAGCGGGTCGACTTCCGCCGGCACGCGGTTGTCCTGGAAGAAGCGGTAGGGCCAGCGGATGTCCTGGCGCAGGGAGACGTCCAGGCCCGCGTAGGAGTCCTCCTGTCGCCGGAAGACGGTGGCGGTGCTGCGCAGGTAATCCAGCCCCTGGACGAGGATGTCGGCGGTGAGGTCGCGGGTGTAGTTGCCGTCCGAGACGACCGACGCGTCCACCCGGTCGTACCAACCCGAGCCCAGGTCCTGGAAGTGCTGCCAGGAAGCCTCTCCTCGCAGTCCGCGCGGGGCGTCGATGATTTTTCTGATCCCGTTCGGATCCACCGGATAGCGGAAGAAGTCGAGGGTCGTGGGGTCCAGCTTGGGCCGCGAGTCGTAGAGGAACCCGAGCGTGGCGCGCCCCCGCGTCCGCTCGCTGGGCACGTAGCGGAACTCAGTGAGCAACCGGGGGCCCTTCACGCCGTTGGGCCGCGGTTCCTCGTAGGTAATCGTGTTCTTCGTCTCGGAATTGCCATCGGGGTCGTGCGTCTTTTCCACGAGCGCGCCATGGTAGTAGCCCGGGGTGAACGTCAAATCGTAGCTGCGACCCAGCGTGACGAAGAGGGGCTGCTCCAGGCCGAGGCCATTGAGGCTGGAGAACTGCGGACTGGGGAAGAGGAAGCCCGTGCGTCGCTCCGCCAGCGGCAAATACACCCAGGGCAGCGCGAAGATGGGGACGGACTGGATGTAGACGACGGGCCAGGTCAGCGTGGCGCGCTCGCCGAGGATGACGTTGGCGGAGCTCGCCTCCATGCGCCAGGTCGGCGTTCCGGGGCCGCACTCGCACGGGGTGAAGGCCAGGTCATCCACCACGAAGGCGTTGGGACCGGTGCGACGGATGCGCGAGCCGCTGAGGATGATGGGCGTCTCCCCCATCGCACGCAGCTCCTGGGGCGTCTTCGCCGTGAGCAGCGCCTCCTGGGTGACACCCTTCTTCTGCATGAAGAGGCCGCCCTTGAGGGTGGCCACGAAGGTGCGGATGTCCACGTGCACGTCGTCCGCCACCGCGGCCATGCCGTCGGGGCCCACGAACATGACGTTGCCGGTGGCGGTGGCCACCTGGTTCGCCTCGTCGTACGTCACCTCGTCGGAGCGCAGCAGCATCTCACCGGTGCGCAGCTCGCAGTGGCCGCGCGCGGTGAGCAGTTGCTTGTCGGCCTCGTAGGTGAGGAAGTCCGCGGCCAGCTCCACCGTCTCGCCGGAGGGGAGCTGGACCTGGGTGGCGAGCGGAATCTGCGCTGACGACACCAGCAGCGCTGCGGCGAGCGGAACGAGGAGGCTCATTCAGGGGTGCAGGGTATGCCGCGCCACGGCCGCGCGGTCGCCCTTATCACCGAGCCGTGCGCTGAAAATCCAACGAAATGACGTTGCCGTCCTGCCGCGCCTGCACCGGGGCCTGCTGCCGGAGCTGGATGGTGACACGCACATCGCGGCCGTTCGCGTCCGCCTCCACCCGCGTGACGGGCGAGTTGAAGAAGGACGTGTCCAGCGGGTGGGTGTTGTTGTTCAGGTCGATGCGGCTGTTCTCCAACTCCAGCACCACCGCGTTGCCCTGCTCGCTCACCGTGTAGCGCGCCGGCTCGTTGGTGCGGATGAAGACGCGCGAGACTCCCGGCTGCTGCTGGAAGCCCACCAGGGTCATCGTCTTGCGCCGCGACGACACCTCCGCGGACGAGTCCGAACCGCTGGCCACCTCGCGACGCGGACGCGGCGTGGCGGAGGCCACCCGCTCCTGCTGGCGACGCTCGCGCTCGGCGCGGGCTTCTTCCTCACGCTGACGGCGGGCCTCGACGGCCTCGTCCGCGGCGGCCTTGGCGGCGGCCTGCTTCTCCTCGGCGGCGGCCTTCGCGGCGGCACGCGCCTCCTCCTTCTGGCGCTTCTTCTCCTCGGCGGCGGACTCGGAGGAGGCACGGCGCTCGTCGGCGGCGGCCTGCGCGGAGGCACGGGCCTCCTCTTCCTGACGCTTGCGCTCGTCGGCGGCGGCCTGCGCGGAGGCACGGGCCTCCTCTTCCTGACGCTTGCGCTCGTCGGCGGCGGCCTGCGCGGCGCGCTGCTCGTCCTCTCGCTGGGACGTGGCGCGGGCCTCGGCCTCCTGCTGGCGCTGGCGCTCGGCGTCCGCGTCCTGCTTGGCGCGGGCGCTCGCCTCGGCGGCGGCCTTCTCCTGGGCCTGACGGTCCGCTTCGGCGCGGGCGGTGGCTTCGGCGGCGGCCTTCTCCTGGGCCTGACGCTCGGTTTCGGCCGCGGCGGCGGCCTTCGCGGCGGTGCCATCCGTGGTGGGCTGCGCGGCGGCGGGCTCCGGCTGTGTGGTGGGAGCCTGTGCCACGGCCTGTCCGCCCCCGCCGACCACCTTGACGACGAGCTGCGTGTCGGTGGCCTGGATGTCCGTCTCCACCTCGCGCTCGAAGCCGATGAGCACGCGGGCGATGGCGGAGTCATCCGAGCCGTAGCTGGCGGTGCGGATGCCCGTCACCGTGCCATTGCCCACCTGCGTCTCCTCGGGGACGCCGGAGAAGACGGCCTCCGCGATGTCGATGACGAGCCGGGGCGGGTCCGTCATGGTGAAGGTGGTGAAGTTCGCCTTCTTCGAGCCGGTGATGGTCACCGTCCCGCCATTCACCTGCACGCCGGTGATGGTGTTCAGGTTCGCCGGAGCCTGCGCGAGCGCCCAGAAGGGCACGAGCACCACACCGAGCAGCCACACCGCTGAGGCCTTCATCAACCACTCCCCTTCACGTTGACAGTGGGCGCGGATGCTAACACGCGCGCCTCACCCTCCAACTTTCCAGCCGTACGGCCCTCAGCGAAGGCGCGGCAGGGCCGGCGTGCGGTGACGGTGCGTCCGGGCGTACTCGATGAGGTTCTTGATGTCGTAGCAGATCTGCCGGATGTCGTGCCCCATCGTCAGCTCGATGTGGCTGTTGCCCTTCACCGGTCGCCAGAGGAGGTACTCGCTCTTGGCGGCGCGATACACGCTCCGGGTGGACTCCACCGACGCCAGCGGGTCCATGTCCCCGAAGATGATGGCCATGGGGATTTGAATCTTCTCGAAGCCGCGCTTGAAGTCGAAGCCGGTGCGGTAGCAGACCATCTCCCCGCGACGAATCCAGCGGGCGAACTGCTCCAGCACCTTGCGCGGCTCGCGCTCACCGCCCTCGCGCAACAACCAGCGGATGTCGTCGGAGCCCACGCGCTCCGGGTTGATGAGCCGGTTCATCCGCGTGGTGAGCTGTTGATACAGCGGCGAGTCCTCCGCCTTGCCAATCTGCCGCTCGACGAACTTGAGGATGAGGTCCACCGGCATCGCGTTGAAGCGCAGCTTGCGGCGCGCCTCGGGCTCCAGCCTCTTGCCCAGCTTCGCGTTCACCGTGCCCAGGCCTCGCGCGAGCACCTTCCTGCCCAGCCCCTCCACCTCACCACCCAGGTTCAGCCCCGCGAGCGTCAGGTCCACCATGCCGCCGAGCATCGGCGCGCCGCGCGCCACCATGCGCAGCAGCATGAAGCCCCGCCCCAGGTCCGCTGGAGCGCCGATGGTGATGAGGCCCTCGAAGTCGTCGTGGATGCCGGTGTAGCCGTAGCCCAGCATCCCGCCCATGGAGTGGCCGCAGTAGAAGATGCGCTCGCGACGGGTGATGCGCTTCACGCCGGAGACGGCGGCGGGCAGGTCGTAGAGGAAATAGCTGTCGATGTCCCAGCCGTAGTCCAGGTCTGGAGGCAGGGGGCGCTTGAAGCGCTCGGCCCGCTCCTTCTGGAAGGCGATGGAGCTCTTGCCATGCCCTCGCAGCTCCAGGATGTGGATGTCCACGCCGAAGAAGAGGAGGTTCTTGACGAACTGTCCGCTCGTCCACGTGTGCCGGTTCTGGGAGAAGCCATGCACCAGCAGCAGGGGCTCACCGAACAGCGGCTGGGCGAAGGGTTGCTTCACCGGCCGGTAGCGAGTGATGACCAACGACCAGCCGTCCGCGGTCTCCACCACGTACTTCGTCTTCGAGTAAAGCGCCCGGAAGTCGACTTCATCGATGGAGGGGATGGCTGGTCCCGTGGTCGTCGCGGCTCTCCAGTCCGGCAGGCGCATATCTTGAATCTACGGCGGCTGATGCAGCGCGCCAAGGATTCAGTCCCTCTGCTCACCCGTCTTGCTCAGCGAAGACCGAAGGTCCACCCTACAAGGTCGCCCCAACGAGCCTCGTCGGGAGAGCCCTGGTCCTGCTGGGCGAAACACCGTCGTCCAGGTGTCTCGCGGTGGCCCTTCAGGGTGTTCGGGGCCGGTCTTTCCGGGCTCGCACCATGCCGACCAGGAAGAGCGAGCCGGTGCACAGCACGACGCCGTCCACGCCCGCTCGCCGCCGGGCTTCCGCCAGCGCGGCATCCACGTCGGGCCATGCGGCCACGTCGGCGGCCAGGGCGCGCGCTTCGTCCAGATAGGCCGCCGGTGACAACGAGCGCGGGGTGTCCAGGGGGGTGAGCTGTACGGAAGCACACGCGGGAAAGAGGGCCCGCATCATCGGCCCCCGGTCCTTGTCCGCCACCACGCCGAAGACGCAGTGGATGGGGCGACCCGCGTACAGCGCCCGCAGGGACGCCAGCAGCACCGCCACACCCGCGGGGTTGTGGGCTCCGTCCAACAGGACAGTGGGCCCCTGCCCTACTTCCTCCAGCCGTCCCGGCCAGCGCGCCGAGCCCAGGCCCGCTCGCGCCGCCTCGGGGGTGACGGCGATGCCTCGCGCGTCGAGGGCCTCCAGACAGGCCAGCGCCACTCCAGCGTTCTGGAGCTGATGCGGTCCGCGCAGCGAGGTCCGCAAACCGTCCAGCCTCCAGCCCGGTCCCCTGTAGGCCAGGCTGCCGTCGGCCTGAGTCTCGACGGAGAAGTCCCGGCCCTCCACCCAGAGCGGCACGGACAGGGCACGGGCACGGGCCTCGATGGCCTCCAGGGCTTCGGGCTCCTGACGGGCGACGACGCACGGCACGCCGGGCTTGAGGATGCCGGCCTTCTCACCGGCGATGGAGCCCAGGGTGTTGCCCAGGTACTCCATGTGGTCGAAGGAGACGGGGGTGATGGCGGTGACAATCGACGGCGCGGCGGTGGTGGCGTCCAGCCGCCCACCCAGGCCCGTCTCCAGCACCACCACGTCCACGCCCGCTTGCGCGAAGTGCCACAGGGCGACGACGGTGCCGAACTCGAAGTACGTCATCGGCTCCGCGACGGCGGAGGGATAGCGCTCCAACACTTCGAGGATGGCGCGGCCGAAGTCCTCGTCGGAGATGTCCTCGCCGCCCACGCGGATGCGCTCGTTGACGCGCACCAGATGCGGGGACGTGTAGAGCCCCACGCGGTGGCCCGCGGCCTGGAGCGCGGTGGCGGCGAAGGCGCAGGTGCTGCCCTTGCCGTTGGTGCCCGCGACGTGGAGCACCGGATAGCGGCGCTCCGGGTGGCCCAGGGCCTCGAGCGCCTCGCGCACCCGCTCCAGCCCCAGCTTGATGCCGGAGGGGTTGAGCCGGGAGAGGAAGCCCAGGGCCTCCTCCGGTGTGCGGGGCGCGCTCATGCCAGGGACGCGAGCCGCGCGGACTCAGCCCAGCAGGCCGAGAATCTGCCCGAGCTTCGCGCGCAGGTCCTTGCGGTTGACGATGCTGTCGATCATCCCGTGCTCGAGCAGGAACTCCGAGCGCTGGAAGCCCTCCGGCAGCTTCTGGCGGATGGTCTGCTCGATGACGCGCGGACCGGCGAAGCCGATGAGCGCCTTGGGCTCGGCGATGATGACGTCGCCCAGCCAGGAGAAGGACGCCGCCACGCCACCCGTCGTCGGGTGCAGCAGCACGGAGATGTACGGCTTGTTGCCGGTGCGGAAGCGGGCGATGGCCGCGGACGTCTTCGCCATCTGCATCAGGGAGAAGATACCCTCCTGCATGCGCGCGCCGCCGGAAGCCGAGAAGATGAGCGCCGAGCACTTCAGCTCGTGCGCGCGCTCGAAGGTCCTCGCCACCTTCTCGCCCACCACCGAGCCCATGGAGCCGCCCATGAACTCGAAGATGAACGCGCCCACGGAGACCTGGTGGCCGGCGATGCGGCCCACGCCCGAGACGAAGGCGTCGTTCTCCTCCAGGTTCTTGCGCGTGGACTTCAGCCGGTCCTTGTACTTCTTCGTGTCACTGAACCCGAGCGGGTCCTGCGGCTCCAGCTCCTTGTCGAACTCCTCGAAGCTGTCCGGGTCCAGCAGCGTCGCCAGCCGCGCGCGCGCGTTCCACGGATGATGGTGGTCGCAGTGCGGACACACCATCCAGTGCTTCTCCAGCTCCTGCCGGTAGATGATCTCGTCGCAGTTCTCGCACTTGGCCCACAAGCCCTCCATGCGAGACGGACCGGGCTCGGGTTGCTGCTGGGTGTCGACGGCGATGCGGGGCTTCTTCGAAAACCAGGCCATGAGGGGCCGGGGGTTAATCCGACCGTCCCCGCCCGTCAACCGTTCCGTGTGGCGCGCCGCGTCGTCCCTCTTGGGACGGGGCTAGAACTCGAAGGTGTCGTTCAGCTCCAGGACTTCCACCGGCATGCTCGCCAGCTCCTTCTTGAGCTGGGCCACGAAGGCTGGCTTGAGGTGGTAGAGCATCACGGAGGTCCCGTTGCGCTCGAACTTCTGGAGCTCCAGGCCCAGGGTGTGGGGCGTGAGGTGGCCGGAGATGTCGGCCAGCGACTGGAGGGCGTTGGGGAAGGACGTCTCCAACAGGAGCGCCTTGAGGTCGCGCGTCTGGTTGAGGGCCTTCCAGAGCTTGTCGGTGGGGCCGGTGTCGCCGCTCATGGCGAGCGACGTCTTCCCATTGGAGATGATGAAGCCGCAGGACTCCACGGGGTGGCTCACCGGCACGCTGCGCACGGTGTAGGGCCCCACCTCGAAGGTGCCGCCGGCGCGGAACGTCTTGATGCGCAGGACGGGGTTGGCCTTGGTCGGGATGCGGGTGAAGTCCGGCCAGAGCGCGTTGTTGAACATGTTGTCGCGCAGGGCCTTGGCGCACTCGCGCGAGGCGTGGATGGTGACGGGCTTGTCGCGACGACCGATGACCAGGTCCGCCATCAGCGGCAGGTCCTTCACATGGTCGAAGTGACTGTGGCCCACGAGCACGTGGTCCACCCGACACAGTTCCTCCAACGAGAGCGTCCCCGTCAGTGCGCCCGCATCGAGCGCCAGCACGTCATCGACGAGAAAACACGTGCTCTTGCACGTGGGAAGCTCGCCACCGTGGCAGCCGAGGACTCGGAGCTTCACGCTAGAGGTCTCCGAACTTCCACTTCATCTCCAGGTATTGGAGGAAGTCGTGGAGTCTGGCCGTGTCATACACGGTGACTCTGTCACCACTGCGTGAGATGAGGCCGGCCCGGATCATCCGGTCCAACACGTTGCGCACCGCGGGCTCGCCCACGCCAATCTGGCGGGGCATGTCGCGGACCACGAAGTCCACCTCTGTGCCCTCTTCGGACGGACGACTCCGGGTCTGGGACAACAGGATGAGCTGGTGGACGACCCGGCTGGCCGGATCATTGTGGAGCAGGTTCTCAATCTGGGCGTCCGCCTCGGAGAGCCGCCCCGCCAGCGTCTTGATCATCCGGACGGCGATCTCGGCGTTGCCGCGGATCATCGCCTCGAACGTCTTGGGGTCGATGACCAGCAGACGAGCGTCCTCGTTGACGACCGCGGACGCGTTGCGGGGCTTGTTGGAGATGATGGCCATCTCCCCGAAGAATTCTCCGGCGCCCAGCACGGCAAGCGTCTTCTCCACGTCGCGCACGCGCTTCGTGATGGAGACCTTGCCCGCCTGGATGACGTACATCTCCCGGCCGGCCTCTCCCTCGCGGAAGAGCTCGGTGCCCTTTGAGAATTCCTTGCCGAAACGTTGAAAGAGGGTTTCCTCGGCGCCCATCCTGCGAGGAGTCAATCAGCCCCTCCCCCCCTGGTCAAATTCCATGTTGTGCGGATCAGTGGGACAGCGAGTGTGTGCAGGCGTCCGCGCCTCAAACCCGACACCCCCTTTTCGCTGGCCGAGACAACGGGCCCGCCGGCCGATAGAAGGCCGCCCGTGGGAACGACCTACAAGCAGTCCGGAGTGGATATCGAGGCCGGCGACGCCTTCGTCGACCGAATCAAGCCCTTCGCCGCGCGGACGATGCGTCCGGAGGTGTTGGCGGGCGTCGGCGGTTTTGGCGGGCTGTTCGCCCTGCCGCCGGGAAAGTACCGGGAGCCGGTGCTGGTGGCGGGCACGGACGGGGTGGGCACCAAGCTGAAGGTGGCCTTCTCCGCGGGCCGGCACGGCACGGTGGGCATCGACCTGGTGGCCATGTCGGTGAACGACATCCTCACCTGTGGCGCGGAGCCGCTGTTCTTCCTGGACTACTTCGCCACCGGGCGCCTGGAGGTGGACGCGGCGGCAGAGGTCGTCAAGGGCATCGCCCTGGGCTGCGAGCAGGCCGGCTGCGCGCTGTTGGGCGGCGAGACGGCGGAGATGCCGGGCTTCTACGCGCGGGGCGAGTACGACCTGGCGGGCTTCTGTGTGGGCGTGGTGGAGCGGTCGGCCATCATCGACGGCAAGAGCGTGAAGCCGGGTGACGCGCTCATCGGGCTGACGTCCTCGGGGCTGCACAGCAACGGGTACTCGCTGGCGCGCAAGGTGCTCCTGGAGGACTCGAAGCTCGCGCTGGACGCGACGCCCGAGGGCCTGGGGCGTCCGCTGGGCGACGCGCTGCTGGAGCCCACGCGCATCTACGTGAAGGACGCGCTGGCGCTGCTGGCCGAGGTGAAGGTGAAGGGCATGGCGCACATCACCGGCAGCGGGATTCCGGGCAACCTGCCCCGGTGCCTGCCGGATGGGACGCGCGCGGTGCTGAGCGAGAAGTCCTGGGTGAAGCCGCCCATCTTCGACCTCATCGCGAAGCTGGGCAGCGTGGCCCGGGACGAGATGTTCAACACGTTCAACATGGGCCTGGGCCTCATCGTCGTGGTGGCGCAGGAGGACGTCGCGAAGGCGCTGGAGGTGCTGCGCGGACGGGGCGTGGAGGCCAGCGAGGTGGGCCGCGTGGAAGCGGGCCAGGGCGAGGCCACGGCGGTCATCGAGCCATGAGCGGACGGCGGGTCCGGCTGGGCGTGCTCGTCAGCGGCAGCGGGAGCAATCTCCAGGCGCTGCTCGACGCATGCGCCCGGGAGGACTTCCCGGCCGAGGTGGCCTGCGTCGTTTCGAACATGCCTGGCGCCTACGCGCTCGAGCGGGCTTGCGCGGCGGGAGTTCCGGCCGTGGTGGTGGACCACAAGGCCCACGCGTCGAAGGTGGAGTTCGAGGCGGCGCTGTTGGAGGCGCTGCGCGCGGCGGGTGTGGAGTGGGTGTGCCTTGCGGGGTTCATGCGGCTGCTCAGCGCGGACTTCCTGGGGCGCTTCACGGGCAAGGTGCTGAACGTCCACCCTTCCCTGTTGCCGTCATTCCCAGGGCTGCATGCGCAGCGGCAGGCCTTGGAGCGTGGCGTGAAGGTGGCCGGGTGCACGGTGCACTTCGTGGACGCGGGCACGGACACCGGGCCCATCATCGGACAAGCGGCCGTGCCGGTGCTGCCGGATGACGATGAGAAGAGCCTCAGCGCTCGCATCCTCGTCGAGGAGCATCGGCTCTATCCATTGGCCGTGCGGCTCGCGGTGACGGGGCAGGTCGCGCTGGATGGGATGCGCACTCGCGTGACGGCGGTGGCGACGGCGGGAGAGCTGTCGCTGCGCAGCCCCGGAGCCGTGAAGTGACGGGCTCGCGAGGGCCGTCCGGCGCTCTCGGCGACGCGGCTGGTGGAATGGGCCCAGTCACGGAGCATGCCGACCTGTCGAAGCCCGGCTCGGCGCAGGCGTGCGCGGACCCTTCAAAGGACGACAGGCGCGCGGCGCTTCGCGAGGCATCCACGGTGCTCGTGAGCGCGTGCCTGCTCGGGGAAGCCTGCCGGTACGACGGTCGCTCGCAGCGCTCCGAGAGAGTGCTCGCGGCGCTGGAGGGCAAGGCAGTCGTTCCCGTCTGCCCCGAAGTGGGCTCGGGCCTTCCCATCCCGCGCCCGCCCGTGGACCTCTGCGGTGGCTCGGGTGTCGACGTCTGGGCGGGACAGGCGCGGGCGCTGGAACGAGAAGCTCGCGTCGACCGGACCGAGGACTTCAAGCGAGGCGCCCAACTGGCCCTGGATGCCGCGCGCAACTTCGGTGCTTCGGTAGCGCTGTTGAAGGAGAAGAGTCCTTCCTGCGGAAGCCAGCGCGTCTACGAGTCCGGGACACTGCGGCCCGGTGAGGGCATCACCACGGCGCTGCTCCGCTCCGAGGGCGTCACCGTCGTCAGCGACGAGGACCTGTAGCCTGTCGCGCCAGAGCCCTTCCATGTCCGTGCTCTCGCCCTGTCCCGAGAAGATTCGCCGCAGGGGTGGAGAGGTGCTCGGCGACGAGGACTTCGAGCTCGTCCGCTGCGCCTCGTGCGAGACACAGTACCTGCACGACTCGGAAACAGAGGCGCTCTACCTCGACCCGGCGGACCTCACCATCGTCTGGCGCAACGTCGGTGGCCTGCCTCCTCCATGCCGAGGCTGTGGCCGCCTGGACTGGGACTTCCAGGTCCTCCCCAATCCCGGCGACGAAGCCGCCCGCCAGGGCCCGTGGAGCTGGGCGCTCTAATTCGACGACACGACGAACTCGTCACCCGCCCGAGGCGCGAAGCACGCCTCCACGTCCGCTTCGGTGACATCGCCCAGCGTGCCCGGGTGCCAGCGCGGCTTGTTGTCCTTGTCCACGAGCACCGCGCGAATGCCCTCGCGGAAGTCCGCGCGCGCCGTCATCGACTGGCTCAGCCGATACTCCACCGCCACCATCTCGTCGTAGTCCCGCGTGCGCCCCATCCGCAGCTGGCGCAGTGACACCTTGAGACTCGTCGGACACATGCGCACCAGCGTCGCCCACGTCTCCTGGGCCCACGCCGAGCCCTCCGCCTCCAGCGCCTGCTGGATGTCCTCCACCCGCTCCGCCGCGAAGCACCGGTCCATCGCCGCGTGCTGCGTGGCGAGCACCGACGTCCCCGCGTCCGCGTGGAAGCCCGCGAGGATCCGCTCCACCACCGCGCTCGCCGGCCCCGTCCCCCACTCCGCCTTCACCAGCGCCTCCAACACCGAGGCGAGCCGCGCGGACTCCACGTGGTGCGTCCCGTAGCCGAGCCACATCGCGTCCGCCGCGCTACACCGGGCCCCGGTGAGCCCCAGATACGTCCCCGACTCACCCGGGAAGCGCGGCAGGAACCAGCCGCCCCCCACGTCCGGGAACAACCCCAGCGCGGTCTCCGGCATCGCCAGCACCAGCTTCTCCGTCACGACCCGGTACGCCCCGTGGATGGAGAGCCCCACCCCGCCGCCCATGCAGACGCCGTCCACCAGCGACACGTACGGCTTGCCGAAATGGTGGATGCGGTGGTTCAGCGCGTACTCGGCGCGGAAGAACTCACGCGACACCCGCTCCTGCTCGCCCCGAGGAGACTCGGCCACGGACGCCGCCACCGCGCGCACGTCGCCTCCCGCACAGAAGGCCCGGCCACCCGCGCCCTGGATGACCACGGCCTTCACCGCCGGGTCCGCCGCCCACGCATCCAACTGGGGATGCAGCTGTCGGCACATCTCCAGATTCAGCGCGTTCAGCGCCTTCGGACGGTTCAGCGTCACCACGCCCACCGCCCCACGCGTCTCCATCAGCACGCCATCACTCATGTGGAGCCCCGAATATCAGTCATGTCGGCCTGACGCGCGCGATTCGTGGACCGCCCCGTCCCCCGCCGCGCTATGGGTGGGAAACCATGACACCTTCCGACACGCCCCTGCGCGCCGCCGTGTTCGACATGGACGGTACCCTCGTCGACAACATGGTGTTCCACAACCAGGCCTGGGTGGCGCTCGCGCGCAAGCTCGGCCTGTCCCTCACCGCCGACGACTTCCAGACCCGCTTCGCCGGCAAGAAGAACGAAGAAATCCTCCCGGAACTGCTCGGCCGCGCGCTCGCCCCCGACGAACTGGAGCGGCTCGCGGACGAGAAGGAGAACCACTACCGCACCCTCTACCGGCCCCATCTGCGGCTGCACCGGGGCGCCGAAGCCTTCATCTCCCGCCTGCGCGCGGCCGGCATCCCCATGGCCATCGCCACCGCGGCACCCCACGGCAACCGGGAGCTGGTGATTGACGGGCTGGGCCTGCGCCCCGTCTTCCACCGCATCGTCGGCGCCGAGGAGGTCTCCCGGGGCAAGCCCTTTCCGGACATCTTCCTCGCGGCCGCCCAGGGCCTGGGCGTCGACCCCTCCCAGTGCCTGGCCTTCGAGGACGCCATCCTCGGCGTCATGTCCGCGCACGACGCCGGAATGCCCGTGGTGGGAATCACCACCACGACGTCCTCGACGCAGCTGCGACAGGCCGGCGCCCTCTGGACGCTCCCGGACTTCACCACCCTTCCGCCCGAGCTGGAGGCGCGCCTCTTCGGCGTGGGGAGCTGAGCCCCGGGCCGGGTCACTCCGCCCCCACCGGCCTTCACGGCGCGCCAAAAGGGAGCCAGCGGCGCGGGACGTTGTGTAGTGTTGCCCGCCTCATGACGTCCGCAGCCAAACTCAAGCTTCCCTCGGGTCCATCCCGGCACGTGTATGACGTCATCGTGCTGGGCAGTCAGCTGGGTGGTGCGCTCTCGGCCGCGTTGCTCGCCAAGCGCGGCCATCGCGTCCTGCTGGTGGAGCACGACGGCATGGGCCCGGGTTACGAGCACGGCGGCTACGTGCTCCCCTACGCGCCCTTCGTCGCGCCGCCCCTCAAGGCCATGCCCGCCGTGGAGGAGGCCCTCACCGAGCTGGGCCTCACCACCACCGTGCAGCGCGCGCTGCGCCCCCACTCCCCCGAGCTGCAGCTCGTCCTGCCAAGAAACCGCATGGACCTGCACTCCGACGCCACGCGCCGCAAGGCCGAGGTGACGCGCGAGCTGGGCGAGGAAGGCGAGGCGCTGCTGGGCGCGCTGGTCGGCACCACCGCGCAGCACGAGGCGAGCGACGCCTTCTTCAAGGCCCACCCC
>NZ_VIFM01000291.1 GCF_006636215.1 Myxococcus llanfairpwllgwyngyllgogerychwyrndrobwllllantysiliogogogochensis
CCCCACCACCGCGCCGGCCGCCCCACCCCTGGCCGCGACGTCCACGAACGCGTGGGCGTCGAAGCGCTCACCCACCAGCGCCACGAAGAGGCACCCCGGGGTGAGTGCCCTCGTGTCGGTGCAGACGGCCTCGAAGGCGGCCGGCCCGGGACTTCCGAGCCGGGTCGCCCCCGTCGCCTGCACCACCTCTTCGTCGCTGAATCGAGCTGCCATAGGGGTGTGGGGCGTCCCGTCCGCGAGCCTTCTCAGCCGGCGGTGCGGCTCGCCAGTGCCTTGGCGGCGGCCTGGCGGTCATCGAAGCTGAGCTTCTCCTTGCCCACCTGCTGGTAGGTCTCGTGGCCCTTGCCCGCGATGAGGACGACGTCGTCCGCGCTCGCCAGTGCAATGGCCTGCTCGATGGCGGTGCGACGGTCCGCCTCGACGAGGTAGCCCTTCTCGCCCGACTTCGCCTTGTTCGCAGAGATGCGGCGCAGGCCGCCCTTCTCCACGCCCGACGTCACCTGGCTGATGATCTCCTCCGGGTCCTCCGTGCGAGGGTTGTCGCTGGTGATGACCGTCAGGTCCGCGGCCTCCGCGGCCACCGCGCCCATCAACGGACGCTTGCCCTTGTCCCGGTCTCCTCCGCAGCCGAAGACCGTGATGACGCGGCCCTTGGCCATCGCGCGCGCAGCCTCCAGCGCGCGCTTGAGCGCGTCGTCGGTGTGCGCGTAGTCCACGAACACGGCGGGCGCCCCGGCGGGGCCGTAGTTCTCCACGCGCTCCATGCGGCCGGCCACGGGCGTCATCCGCTCGATGCCGACCTTCACGTCGCTGCGCGAGAAGCCCGCGCCGATGCCGATGCCCACCGCCAGGAGGATGTTCTCCAGGTTGTGGGGCCCCAAGAGCTTGCTCTTCAGCGCGATGTCGCCCGAGGGCGTCTTCAGCGTGCCGGTGATGCCGGCCAGCGTGAAGGTGACGTCCGAGGCCGAAATCTCACCGTTGCCGGTGCGGCTGAACTTCCACGCCATGCGCTTCTGACCGCGCTGCTCGTTGTAGATGCGGCTGGCATACGTGTCGTCGCCATTCACGACGGCCACGCCCGTGGAGGACAGGTTCTCCGCGAAGAGCTTCCGCTTCGCCTGGAAGTAGTCCTCCATGTCCTTGTGGTAGTCGAGGTGGTCGCGGCTCAGGTTGCTGAAGCCCGCGGCCTTGAAGGTCAGCCCGTGCACGCGCTCCTGCGCGAGCGCGTGGCTGGACACCTCCATCACCACCGTCTCCACACCCGCGTCCACCATCTCCCGGAAGATGCGGTGCAGCTCCAGCGGATCCGGCGTCGTATTGGCCGTCTCGACCGTCTTGCCCCCGAACTTGTATCCCAGCGTGCCGATGACACCCGTGGACACGTAGGCCGCCGCGCTCATCGCCTCCAACAGGAACGACGTCGTCGTCTTTCCGTTGGTGCCGGTGACCGCCAGCAACGTCAGCTTGTCGGCCGGCCGGCCATGGAAGTTCGCGGCGATGAGGGCCAGCGCCTTGCGCGCGCTGCCCACCTTGAAGAAGGGCACCTGCGAGGAAGGCACCGGCTTCTCGGAGACCACCGCCACGGCTCCGCGTGACACGGCCTCCCCGATGAACTGGGCACCATCCTCCTTGGTGCCGGGAATGGCGATGAACAAGTCGCCAGGCTTCACATGCCGCGAGTCCTGGGTCACACCGGTGACGTCGACCGCGGAACGACCACCCGAGGTCTGCTCGGCACCACACCCTGCGAGGACATCCGTCAGCTTCATCTCTTCCCCTTCACACGAATTGCAAGCGCGGGGCCTGGAACGAGCGCGGCCTCATTGCCGCGTCGCGAGCTCCAGCGTCACCCGGGCCCCCTTCTCCACCAGTGAGCCGGCGGCGGGGGTTTGAGACACCACACGTCCACTGCCCATCACCTGTGGCTCGAGTGCCGCGGCGAGCAGCTTCACCACGGCCTCGCGACCTCCGGCGCCCTGGACGTCCGGCACACGCACCGTGCCGGCCTCAGGGCTCTCCGAAACCGCCTCCTCCAACACCGGCCGAGCGGGCTCGGTGGCCTTCGCCACCGGCTTCGCCGCGACAGGCACGGGGGTTGCGGCGGCCATGGCCACCCCGGGTGCCACCGTCCGAGACGGGGGCACGGCCAGGTGGGCCATGGCAGCGGTCGCAATTTCCTTGAAAGCAGGGGCAGCCACGAGCCCCCCGTACACGTCTGTCTTGGGTTCGTCCACCACCACGAGGATGACAATGCGCGGATCCTCGGCCGGCACCATGCCGACAAAGGAGGCAATCCGCTTGTCCGAGTAGCCCCGGGCCACTGGATCCGCCTTCTGGGCGGTTCCCGTCTTGCCGGCGACCCGGTACTCCTCCATGGCGGCCTTGGGCGCGGTACCTCCCTTGACCACCACGCTTTCGAGCATGCCCACCACCTGCCGGGCCACCTTCGCGGAAACCGCCCGGCGGACCTCGGTGGGACGGTTTTCAAGCAGCACCACCCCGTCGGGGTCCACCACCTTCGACACGAGGTAGGGCCGCATCAGCACGCCATCGTTGGCCAGCGCACCATAGGCCGCCGCAATCTGCACGGCGGTGGCCGTCATGCCCTGCCCGAACGACTGGGTGGCCAGGGAGACCTCCGCCTTGGGGAACGGGATGACACCCCGGCCCTCGCCCGGCAGGGCCAGGCCCGTGCGCTCGGCGAAGCCGAAGGCATGGTAGCCGGCCACCATCTTCTCGCGGCCCAGCACCTGGGCCATCTTCGCCATGCAGATGTTGGAGGAGACCTGGAGGATGCCCCGGGGCGCCAGCCACCCGTAGGAGTGCGTGTCGTTGATGGTGTGGCGGCCCACGCGCCAGGCGCCGTTCTCGCAGAAGAAGACGCTCTCCTCGGTGATGGACTTCTCCTCCAGCGCCGTGGCCACCACGAAGGGCTTGGTGGTGGAACCAGGCTCGAAGGTGTCCAGCGCGCCTCGGTTGCGCACCGTTCCGCGAGCGATGCTCTCCGGAGTGTTCGGGTTGAAGCGGGGGTGGTTGGCCAGCGCCAGCAGCTCCCCCGTCTTCGGATCCAACGCCACCACCATACCGGCGATGCCCTTGGCCTCTTCCACGGCCTTGGCCAACGACTTCTCGGCCACGTACTGCAGATGCCGGTCCAGGGTCAGCGTGACGGCGGCGCCCTGTCGCTCCAGCGGATCCAACGCGCCCTGCACCAGCAGCTTGCGGCCCTTGGCGTCGCGGAAGCCCGACATGCGGGAGTTCTGCCCGGACAGCTCGTCCTCGAAGGCCAGCTCCAGGCCCTCCAGGCCCTTGCCGTCCATGCCCACCATGCCCACCACGTGGGCGCCCAGCTCGCGCTGCGGATAGAAGCGCTTGGGCTCCTTGGTGAAGCCCATGCCGGGCAGGCCCAGCGCCTTCACCGCGGCGACTTCCTGGGGCTTGGCCTGACGCTTCACCCAGGCGAAGCGCTTGGAGCGCGCCAGCCTGGCGCCCAGCTCGTCCGCGTCCACCTTCAGCGCCTTGGCCAGCGAGCGCGAGGCCTGACGCACGTCGGGCAGCATCGATGGATCCACCCAGATGGAATCCACCTCCACGCTCTGGGCCAGGGGCGTGCCGCGACGGTCGAAGATGTCGCCGCGACGGGCGGGGATTTCAATCTGGCGGACGTACTGGTCCTGCGCCATTCCGCGCAGCTTCTCCTGCTCGAAGACCTGCAACTGCACGGCCCGACCGAAGGCGACACCCAGGAGCAACAGGAAGAGACTGAACAGGAGCTGCACACGCAGCTTCAGTCCCTTCGCGTTGGACTCCGGGGCCCGTGTCGCCTTGAAATCCCTCACCGGCCCGAACCTCCACGGCCCGCCACGCGTACACCAGGCTTGTCTTGAGACGGGGACGGAGCGGACGCGGAAGCGCTGCCTCGAGCCGGCTTCTCCGAGGACAGCGACACCACCGCGCTGCCAGCGGGCATCGTCATGCCGAGCTGCTCGCGCGCCACGCGCTCCAGCCGGCCCGGCGCCTTGAGCGTGGCCAGCTCCAGCTTGAGTCGGTCATTGTCCCGCGTCAGCGAGCGGCTCTCCGCCTCCGCGCGGGACAGCCGGTAGCCCATGTCCACCACCATCACCCGGCTGGTGACGTGGAGCATGCCCACCGCGGCGAAGAGGGAGAACAGGAGGACGGCGGGCAACAGGTGCAACAGCACCCCCGTCAACGACACGGAGCCACGCTGGGAGGACGACGCCTTGCTCATCGCACTTTCTCCACCACGCGCAGGTGCGCGCTTCGAGAGCGGGGGTTGGCCGAAATCTCTTCGTCCGAGGCGGCCACGGCCTTCTTCGTCACCACGCTGAAGTTGCCCACGCTGGAGCAGACGCAGATGGGAAGGCCCGGAGGACAGGTGCAGCGGCCCTCCAGCGTGCGGAAGCCCTCCTTCACCTTGCGGTCCTCCAGCGAGTGGAAGGAGATGACCGCGGCGCGGCCACCGACCTTGAGGAGCGACGGCAGCGCGGCCAGGAGCGAGTCCAGCGCCTCCAGCTCCTGGTTCACCGCCATGCGCAGCGCCTGGAAGGTCCGGGTGGCGACGTGGATCCGCGTGGGCCACGCCTTGCGGGGCACCGCGCGCTTCACCACTTCGGCGGCCTCCAGCGTGCGCGTGGGCAGCGCGCGCTTGAGCTCGCGGGCGATGGGCCGGGCAAAGGGCTCCTCGCCGTACTCCTTGAGGATGAGCGCCAGCTCCGACTCGTCCGTGGACGCGATGAGCTCCGCGGCGGTGGGGCCGTCCGGGCCCATGCGCATGTCCAGCGGGCCGTCCTTCATGAAGGAGAAGCCGCGCTCGGCCACATCCAGCTGCGGGGAGGAGACCCCCAGGTCCACCAACACGCCGTCCACCGGCAGCAGCTCCGCGGCCACGCGGGGCAGGTCCGCGAAGTTGCCGGCGCGGCCCTGGAAGCGGGGGTTGGGCCCCAGGCGGGCGGAGGCGGCGGCGAGCGCCACCGGGTCGCGGTCCACGCCCACCACGGACGCGCCCTGAGCCAGGAGCGCCTCCGTGTGGCCACCACCCCCGAGTGTGCCGTCGATGATCACCTTGCCCGCTCCGGCTCGCAGCAGCTCCACGGCTTCACGCAGAAGGACGGTCTGATGCTGGAAGTCCAAGTCCCCCACGCGGTCAGACGAAGGGAGCCCGCGCGAGTGAAAACGCGGCGCGGGCGTCGTTCATGTGCGGGTAGATTTCAAACGTGTCGTGCGCGCCGGCCGCGCGGAAGATGGCGGCCAGGTACGGCGACAGTCCAGACAGCTTCAGGTCTCCACCCGTGCGGCGGAACGCCTCCGCGCGGGCCATCAGCGGCTTGACGCCCCGGTAGTTGAGGTGCCCTAC
Source organism: Myxococcus llanfairpwllgwyngyllgogerychwyrndrobwllllantysiliogogogochensis (assembly GCF_006636215.1). Taxonomy (GTDB): domain Bacteria; phylum Myxococcota; class Myxococcia; order Myxococcales; family Myxococcaceae; genus Myxococcus; species Myxococcus llanfairpwllgwyngyllgogerychwyrndrobwllllantysiliogogogochensis. The sequence continues at coordinate 5,375 of NZ_VIFM01000291.1, forward strand.
CTCGGACAGGTCCAGCACCACCTGACGCAGGCCCCGGTGCATGCGCTGGGTGAGTTCGTCGCACAGCTTCAGCAGGTCCTGCTCGCTCAGCTCGCCCTCCAGCATGAGCGTCTCCACGCGCTCGGCACCCGCCAGCGCGCTCGTCGCCCTCCGCCGGACCTCCAGAACCTGATTCATACGCGTGCCACCCTCTCGGGACTCCGACCTTTTGTCGACTTTCCGGCTATTGGTGCCGCAGCTCGGAAAGCACCTTCATCACGTCCGCGGAGGCCGCTTCCTGGCGGGCCTCTTCCTGGGCCTTCGCCCAACCCTCGCGGCTCCAAAGCTCGATCACCTTCACCATCCCCGCCCACACCACGTCCTTCTCCAGCCCCGCGTACGTCCGCAGCGACGGCGGAATCAGCAACCGCCCCAGCCGGTCCAACGGGCACTCCTGAGCGCTCGCCACGTACAGGCGCATCAGCGTCTTCACCCCGGGCTCCATCGGATTGCGCCGCGCGAGGGACGCCTCGAGCGCCTCCCACTCCCGCACCGGGTACGCGTGGAGGCACCGGTCCAGGGCCGTGGTGATGATGAGCCGCTCGTCATAGGCCCCCACCAAGGTCTCCCGGAGCTTCGCCGGGAGGCTGGTCCGCCCCTTCGCGTCGATCTGGTGCTCATAGACGCCTCGGAACACGGGGGACGATCCACCTTTTCAGCCCTTCAGGGGATGAAGCTCCACTCCTTCCCACTTCTTGCCACTACCGGGCGGCATTCATACGCGGCCCCCCAGGGGGGGTCAAGAAAGCGCAACAGGTTGGAACACGCCGCCAGTGGGTTCCCGACATCCAGACAACCCGTCACACCTGGAAGGTCAGGTGTTTGGCGCGCCGCGGCGCCCTACCCGTGGGGAGGGGGCAAACTTGAGCTCCCTCCGGGAAGAGCGCAGAGTGACGGCTCCGTGAACACGAACGTGCGACTGAAGGTGGCCTACAAGAGCCCGCAGTCCCTGGTGGGGGAGTACACGCGCAGCGTGGGTCAAGGTGGCGCCACGCTCCAGACGCGGCGCAGCCTCCCGCTGGGGACTCGCTTCACTTTCGAGCTGCATGCCGGAGGGGTACCCCGGCCCGTGGAGGTCTTGGGCGAAGTCGTGCAGGTGGAGCCCCGCGAGGAGCGCAACTACCTGGTCACCGTGCGTTATGGCGCCAGCGAGGACCGCACCGCGCTGGACGCCGTGCTCAAGCGGATCTTCGCCGCCCAGGAGCAGGAGGGGCTGCGGCGCTTTCCCCGGCTCCCGCTGCACCTGCGCGCGGTGGAGGCCACGCCCCTGTCGCCGACGTTCCTGGTCCGGGACATCTCCCGAGGCGGCGTGGGGCTGGAGGTCATGGCACCCACCCTGCCCCGCCACGTGCGCGTGGGCACGCCCTTCCTGCTGGAGATGGATTTGACGGGCGGCTCGCTGCTCCTGCACGGCGAGGTGGTGTGGACGTCGTCGGTGCCCCGGAAGAACGCCACCGAGGCGACGCCCGGCTTCGGCGCCACGTTCGGCCGGCTGCGGGCGCCCATGCAGCAGCGGCTGGACGCGCTGCTCGCGCTGGAGTCGCTGCCCCCCGCGCCCTGGAAGGCGCGGGTGAGCTTTGGCATGGACGCCGTGACGCGGATGCCGTGACGGCGCCTGGCTACTCCGTGAAGGGGTAGCCGCCGGCGGACTCGATGGCGGCCATCACCGTCTCGCGCAGCTCCGCGGGGTTGTAGGGCGTGAAGATGTCCTGCGTGGCCAGCCGCTTCAGCTCCTTGTCCAGCGCGTCACCCTGGAGCGTCGCGCACAGCGCGCGGCGCGTCCTGTCGTAGGCGCGGGGAATGCTGTCGAGCGCGAACAGGCGCACCAGCGCCAGCCGCACCGGATCCAACGTTCCGCCGGACGCCGCCTGTCGGGTGCGCGTCACCAGCGAGTCCAGGGCGAAGGCGTCCATCACCACGTCGGAGAGCGAGGCGAGCACCTCCTGGTGCTGCTCCAGTTCCGGACCGAACGTCTCCGCCGCCACGCGCAGGCCGTGGAGGGCCAGGCGCTTGGCGACCTCGGCGGCCACTTCCTGCGGGGCCAGCGCGTCGTCGGTCCGGGCCCGGGGCTTCTCACCTCGCGACAGCTCCTCCGCCACGTTGCCCGCCATGGCGAACAGCGGCAGGTCCCCCTTCACCGCGCGCTTGATGAGCATGCCGGTGATGAGCATGCGGTTGATTTCGTTGGTGCCCTCGAAGATGCGGTTGATGCGCGCGTCGCGGTAGGCGCGCTCGACGGGGTACTCCTCGATGTAGCCCGCGCCGCCGTGCAACTGCACCGCGTCGTCCACCACCTGCCCCAGGGCCTCCGAGCCATAGACCTTCATGATGGAGGACTCGATGGCGTACTCCTCCACGGCGGCCAGCAGATGCCCCTCGTACCCGGGGGCGGACTTGTCGCGAGCGGCGAGGCGCGCGTCGACGAGGCCCGTGGTGCGGTAGGTCATGCTCTCCAACGCGTAGATGAGCGCGGCCATGCGAGCCAGCTTCTCGCGCGACAGCGGGAAGCGGACGATGGGCGTGCCGAACTGCTTGCGCTCCTGCACGAAGCGCAGCGCGTTGCCGAGCTGGAGCTTCATGCCCCCGAGCACGCCCGCGCCCAGCTTCAACCGACCGTAGTTGAGGATGTTGAAGGCAATCTTGTGACCCTTGCCCACCTCGCCCAGCAGGTTCTCCGCCGGGACGCGCGCGTCCTCGAAGTAGAGCGGGCACGTGGACGAACCACGGATGCCCATCTTGTGCTCCTCGGGCCCCACCGTGAGGCCCGGGGTGTCCTTCTCCACGATGAAGCCGGTGAACTTGTCGCCATCCACCTTGGCGAAGACGATGAACACGTCCGCGAACGCCGCGTTGGTGATGTAGAGCTTGGAGCCGTTGAGAATCCAGTGCTTGCCGTCCGGCGAGCGCACCGCCTTCGTCTTCGCGCCCAGCGCGTCACTGCCGCTGCCCTGCTCCGTGAGGGCGTACGCCGCCACCCACTCGCCGGTGCCCAGCTTGGGCAGGTACTTCGCCTTCTGCGCGGCGTTGCCGAACCAGACGATGGGCAGCGAGCCGATGCCCGTGTGCGCGCCGAACGTCACGGACCAGGAGCCGTTGAGGCTCATCGCCTCCGCGAGCAGGAGCGACGTGGTCTTGTCCAGGCCCGTGCCGCCGTAGGCCTCCGGGATGTCCACGCTGAGCAGACCCAGCTCTCCCGCGTGGCGCAGCAGCTCGCGCAAGAGCACGTTGTCCTTGTGCTCGATTCGCACCGCCTGGGGCAGCACCTGCTCGCGGCTGAACTGGAGCGCCGTGCGGAAGAAGAGGCGTTGCTCCTCGGTGAAGGTCTCCGGCGTGACGAAGCGGGAGGTGCCGACCTCCTGGAAGAGGAAGGCCCCTCCGGTGGGAATTTCCTTCGACGCGGCGGGCTCGTTCACTGCGGCCATCGATGACCTCCCAGATGCGCGAAGGGCCTCACGTCCGTCGAGCGGAGAGTCGGCCCATCCTTGGCAAGCTATGAAGCGCCGCATCATAGGAGGAGTGGCGAGCAGGCCAGCCCTTTTCTCTCGGGTTCAGCCCGGCGGTTTCGCCAGGCAGTACCGAGGTGGCACACGACCGTTCCGCTGAGCGGAACGGTCACGCCGTCTCCATGAGTCACCAGGCCCCGGGAGATTGTGACGTGAGAAACAGTCACGTTCGGCGGGACGAGCCCCCGCCAATCACAGTGCCCACCCATGCGACCTCACTTCAATCAGGAGCCCTCTTCGGCTCCTGTGAATGGGGGATGTCATGAGGATGAGGACACAGGTGTTGTCGTGGCTGTGCGTCGTGGGTGTCATCGCGGGCAGCGCGAGGTCGACCGCCGCCGAGCCGCTCGCAGGGGGCCTCTCATGGGCCCATCAGCTCAGCGGTCCCGGGGACGAGAGCGGACGGATTGCCTCCGGCAAGGACGGGAGCTTCATCTCCTTCATCAACTTCACCGGCAGCATCGACATAGGGGCGGGCCCCATCCAGGCACCGGGTGGGCCGACGGACCGGGCCCTGGCGCTCGTTCGTCATGACGCCCAGGGCCAGCCGAGTGTCATCCGCGTCATCAGCGGGCTCTACGCGCTTCGTCACGCGGTGGACGGACAGGGCAACATCATCATCATCGTCGAGGCCATCGGCGTCAGCCCCGGCAGCAGCCTGTTCAGCGACGGCCTCCAACTGGTGAAGCTCAGTGCCACCGGTCGCCTGCTCTGGCTGCGGCCCATCCTCTCCACCGACATCTTCGTCCAGACGCTCGTGACCGACCGCGACGGCAACATCGGCATCGGTGGCTACAGCGTGACGTCACAAGGAAGCCCCAGGCTCACCTTCCTCAAGCACAACTCCGAGGGCACCCGGCTGTGGCGCTTCGTCGACACGGACACCACCCAGAGCCTGGGCCGTACCGCCACCGCCGACAGCGAGGGCAACTTCTTCGTGGGCGGCGATGCCCTCGGGGCCACGAGTTCCTCGGAGCCCTACCTCGTCATGCTCTCGCCGGAGGGACAGCCGCGCTGGCGTCGGCGATTGCTCGGCGCGCTGGGCTTCGCCTTTGGCCTGGCCACCCATGGCAACCGCGTGGTGATGGTCGGCACGTACGCGTTCACCTTCACCTTTGCCGGGCAGACCCACACCTCCACCGCCAACCTCGGCATCAACCAGGACGCGTTCGTCGTCGCCTGGACGCGCGATGGCGAGGAGCGCTGGGCGTACAACTTCGGCTTCGACATCGAGAGCGTCGCCATGGACGAGCGCGACGGCGTCACCGTCGTCGGGGGCTATCAGGCGGGCAGCTCGGACCTGGGCATCCTGGGCCCGCTGCCCGGCAACCCGTCGAGCGCCGCCAACGTCTACGTCGCGAAGTTCGACCGCATCCAGGGCCAGCGCCGCTGGGTACAAAGCTTCCCCAGCGACCTGGACCGCAGCTCTCCCGGTCTCGACGAGGGCACCGTCGCCGTCTCCAAGGACGGCCGCGCCGCGGTCCTCGGCCTCTTCCACGACACGCTCCAGGTGGGCTCGCAGACGTGGACGGCGAGCGGCGTGTCGGACCTCTTCCTGTTCGGCTTCGAGCCCTGAGCGTCAGCCCCCGTCCCTGACGCGAGGAGGCGTCGGGAAGACGAGGCACAGGGTGTCGAACAAGGGCTCGCCCGGGGCCGTGTATACGGCTCCGAGCGCACGCGCGGCCTGGGAGACCTCGGTGCCAAACGAGGGGACCAGGCAGATGTCCTCGGACTGCTTGAAGCGGCCCTTGAGCAACCCCAACCCGTGCCGCAACGTCGCCAGGTCCTGACGCCCCTCGCGCACCGGCACCGAGGGACCATTCGCATCGGGACCCGGGAGCTTGCCCACGCTGGTGCTCAACTCGAAGCCGTCCGCGCGCTGGATGATGCGCAGCTTTCCCGGCGCCACCTCCGCCAGCCACACACGAAAACCGTCCTCGTCACGCAGGACCAGCGGATACGCCACGGGTGCATCCGGATGCGCTAGCCACACCGTCTCGGCGGAGTCCCGCAGCATCGCGAGCAACTCGGAGACCTGCGCCAGGAACGTGTCCGCGTCGGGCACCAGCACCACTTCGTGCCCCTTCACTCGCTCCGCGAGACGCGCGATGGACGCCGAACGCGAGGGCTCGAACGTCTCGCCCCCGAGCCGCACCTGCTCACCCGCCAGCGACAGTCGCAACGCGTTGGACGGCAGCGCCTCGCCATACACGGGCGCGGACTCGGGCACGTCGCCTCGAGCGACAGGCCCTCCATCCTCGGACGCTCGACTCCCTCCCGTGGCGAGCGAAGGCAATGGCGCGGGCTTCAGCGACTGGAGCGGCTCGGCGGCCTTCTCCTCTCGACAGCCCACCACCGCGAGCAGCGGACACAGCAGCACCACGAGGCGTCGAGCACCGAGAGATACGATTCGCGTGCACGCATCGAGGCACCGCCGGGTCGCGAGGCGAAGCCAGTCGAGTCGCCGCCGCCCCTCGCTGCCTCGAACCTCCGCGACACGCGGCACGAACGTCATGGAGGCGTCGGGCCCGCGGTGGCCGGCAGCGACACGGAGGGCTTCGGCAGCACACTCGCCACACAGGCCGCGTCCGCCAGCCCCAGGCCGACGGCGTGCTCCGCCGCTTCACGCGCGTCCTTGAACAGCACCATGTCCTGGAAGCGCTTCACGTCCTTCGTGCGCCCCGCGTCGCGGATGTAGACGGCCTTCACCCGCCCCGGGAACTCCTCGCGAATCTGCGCGTAGACCTCCGGGTCCTTCTCCCCTGAGTCCCCCACCAGCACGACGGGCAGCGGGAACTGCGTGAGCAGGCGGCGGATGATGGGCTGCTTGTAGTTGGACAGCGACGACGGGCCCAGGTCCCGCAGGTACACGCCAAAGCCCGCCGGGAACTGGTGCCGCTCCAGGAACCCGCGCACGCGCGGCAGGTACTGGACGGGCGAGCCGCTCACCAGCGCGAACGCCGAGGACGTGGCGCTCCCCCGCAGGCATCCGTAGAGCGCCGCCATGCCCGGCACCACCTCCTGCGTGTCCGAGTCCTTCAGCAGCGCCGTCTGCACCAGCTTCGCCGGCTTCGTCACCTGCGTCACCGCCAGCGTGTCGTCGAAGTCGGAGACCACCAGCAGCGATGTCGTCGCCGGCAGCACCTCCACGCGCGCGCTGGTGATGGCGCCCTCCACCCACGCCTCCGCCTCGGAAGCGCCCTCCTTGAAGCGGCCTCCCTCGGGCGGCATCAAGGTGACCTCGAAGCCACCGTCGTGCCCGCTCGTCACGATGGCGGTGACGCCCTGGAAGCGCACCGACACCTTCGCGCCCTCCCAGTTGGGCGCCGCCAGTCGCCGCAGGTTCCGCGACAGCGCCGAGCTGCCGTCCGAGGGCGCCTCCTTCAGCACGCGCCCCTGAAGCATGACGCGCTCGGGCAACCCCAACACCGGCGCCAACAGCACCGCGGGCGCCGCCACCGCGTGGGAGCCCCCGAGTAAGACACCCAGGACAAAGAGACGAGTGAGCATGTTCAACGGAATTTTCCCGTGTTAACGTTCCTGGAGCCCTGATGATAGCTTCGCGCGGGCCTCAAGAGGCGTCGTGGAGTCGTGGAGGGGCAGCACAGCGGCCCGGTGCGCCCAGAGGAGCCGGAAGACACGTGGAGCACCCGTCCGAAGGGCTCGATTTCGGCAAGTACACGTTGCTCGAGCGCATCGCGACGGGCGGCATGGCGGAGATCTACCGCGCCCGGATGACGGCGGTGGCGGGGGTCACCAAGCCCGTCGTCATCAAGAAAATCCTGCCGGGCTACGCGGACAAGAGCGCCTTCGTCTCCATGTTCGTCAACGAGGCGCGCATCGCCGCGGGGCTGAGCCACGGCAACATCGCCCAGGTCTTCGACTTTGGCGAAGTGGGCGGCCAGTACTTCATCGCCATGGAGTGGGTGGACGGGCATCCGCTGTCACGCGTGCTGCGACGCGCCCGGGAGAAGGGGCTCCACACCCTACCCCAACCGCTGGCCCTGCTGGTGACGGTGGAGGTGCTCAAGGGGCTGGCCTACGCCCACACCCGGCTGGATGACCGGGGCCGTCCGCTGCACATCATCCACCGCGACGTCAGCCCGCAGAACGTGCTCCTGAGCTTCGAGGGCCAGGTGAAGCTGGTGGACTTCGGCATCGCCCGGGCCCGGCTCGCCAGCGATGGCGTCAGCGACGAGTCCGACGAGGCGGAGGCCAAGGGCAAGTACGCGTACTTCGCCCCGGAGCAGGCCCGGGGCCGGGAGCTGGACGCCCGCGCGGACATCTTCGCCGCGGGCACGCTGCTGTACGAGACGCTGTGCGGGCGACTGCCCTTCGAGGGCTCCGTCCCGGACGTGATGCGCAAAATCGCCCTGGGCGACTTTCCGCGTCCGCGCGAACTGGCCCCGGACATCCCTCCAGCCCTGGAGCGCATCCTCCTCACCGCCCTCGCCGTGGAGCGCGAGCAGCGCTACCCCACCGCCGAGGCCTTCGCCGAGGCCCTCACCCGCTACCTGCACACCGCCACGCCCGACGTCTCCTCCAGCGCGCTGGCCCACTTCATGGGCTACCTGTTCGAGACGGAGCTGGTGGCGGATGGACGGCCCGTGCTGCTGCCGCGAGAGTTCCTCGCGCAGATGGCCCGCTGGGCAAAGGCCCCCTCCGAGCGACACACGGTCCACGAGCCGTCCCCGCT
>NZ_VIFM01000292.1 GCF_006636215.1 Myxococcus llanfairpwllgwyngyllgogerychwyrndrobwllllantysiliogogogochensis
GCGGAAGGCTGGGCGCCGACCTGAGGGGGCGCGGGGCGCGACGGTGCCGACGGCTGCGCGGCCTTCGGGGAAGCGGGCGGCTCGGTCCTCGGGGCCGTGTGAGTGTTCACGGCCGACGCGGCGTCGGCGTGCGCGGGGCTCGAGGACGACTCCGGGCCCGTCACGGGAGCTGCTGTCGGCGCGGTGTCCACGGGCTCGGCCGGAGCGGCGTCCTGCTGCTGGGGCGCCACGGGCAGGGGCTCGGGCAGGCCGGCGCGCAGCCGGGCGATGGCGTCCTGAATCGGACCGAAGGCGGGGGTCTGGTCGGCGAAGCGCTCACGCGACAGGGTGGACAGTCGCTTGATGGCGAAGGCCAGCGCATCGAGGGACTCGGCGCTCACGCTGGCCTGGTCGATGGTGGGCAGCAGCCTGCCCAGGCGTTCCACGAACCAGCCGACGGCGTTGGCGCGCGCGCGCAGCCGCTTCACCTCTGGAAAGAGGTCGGGCCAGAAGCGCTCCGTCACCTCCGCGAGCAGGGCGGCGCCGGTGGCGGCGCCGTCCATGCCCCGGGTGACGTAGAGGCCGTAGGCCAGATACGCGGCGAGCCAGAGGTCCTTGGTCGTGCCCTTGAGCAGCTCGTCGGCGCCGCGAACGACTTCGTCCCAGCGCACGGCGTTGCTGGCGGGGGACTCCAGCTTCGCCACCTCGGCGGTGATGGCCTCGTAGGCGGGGTCGTGCTTCGCCTGCGTTCCGGCGGGCGCGGTGCCGGGCACGGGCTCGACCCAGGGACGGGCGCGCTCACGGAACTCTTCGAGGGTGGGAGGCATGGTGTGAGGCTTCGTGTGCCCTCAGCGCGACAAGGCGCGCAGGAGCTGGTCGAGGGTGGTGGTGGGGGAGTCGATGACCTGGCGCGCGGAGGCCGTCAGGCCCTTGCGCGCGTTGTCGATGGCGGCGGGACGTTCGGTGCGCAGCGGCCACACCTGGGCGCCAGGGCGGCCGGGCTGGGCGAGCGCGAGGAAGACGGAGGGCGACGCGGAGCCCAGGCTCAAGAGCAGCCGGGGCTTGTCTCCCTCGGACCAGAAGAAGGACGGCGGCTGGTGGGGCCAGCGCAACAGGCGCGAGGACAGCTCCAACCAGGCCACCGGGCCCACGCGCGCCGTCAAAGGGCAGTCCAGCACCACGCCCGCGGCGGACTGCTCGCGTCCGCGCTCACCGATGCACGCGGTGAGGAAGGTGTGCAGCGCGTAGTACTGCCCTCCGGCGGGCGAGCCCTCTGTCACGGGTCCCAGCAGGTCGGCGAGGTGGTGCTCCGAAAGGACGCTGTCGCGCAGGCGCTCCGCCACGCTGAAGTCACCCGGGCCCGGCACGGGCAGCGCCGTGGCGCGCTCGGTGAGTCGCGGCACGTCCAGCTCCGCCGCCGCGTGGGCCAGGGCCCCGGCCGCGCGAAGGAAGGGCTGGTAGGCCTCCGGTGTCAGCGCGAAGCGGAGCGCGGTGCTGGTCGAGGGCACCTCGGTGAACACGGCCAGCGGAAAGGCACGGCCCACGCTGTCCACGCTGGGCGCCATCAGCCCCACCAGCGCCTGCTTCTGGCCTGGGGCGGTGAAGACGAAGTGCGCGGGCTCCGAGGGCAGGTCCATCCGCGCCTTGCGCGCACGCTCCACGCCCGCCTCCATCCACCCGTAGAGGTGGAGGGCCAGCGGCGTGGAGGCGTTGAACCGGATGAACTCCGCCTGGCGTGGCGTCTTTCCCAGCAGGCCGATGCGAGGAGGTTGCTGCACCGCCATCAGGGGGCTCCGCCCGCGGCCACGGCCTCCGGCTCGCAGCCCTTGCCGTTGAGCGCGATGCCCATCGGGACCTTCATGCCGGAGTCCCGGAAGATGCCCATCAGCTTGGACGTGTTGCCCGCCAGCCCGAAGAAGGGGTTGGTCGTGCGCTCCGGCCGGAAGTCGATGGAGACCTGCGCGCCATTCATCTCCTCGATTTCCCACGTCGCGGTGAAGTAGCGCCCGTCCGGGCTGGGTTCGATCTTCTTCACGCGCTCGAGCAGGCGGAACAGGCCCCAGTCACCCTCGGCCTCCAGCGTGGACTCCGTGGCGCCATCCACGCTCTGCACGAGGATGCGCGCGCCGAGCTTGCCGGCCTGGCCGGGCCAGATCATCGGCTTCCACAGGGTATCGGGACCGTTGCGGTACACCTCGTCCGTGCCGTCGAGCGTGAAGACGATGGACGAAATCTGCGACGCGGCGCCATCCATGGAGACGCCGGGACGGATGCGCACCTGGAAGCGCACCAGCGGGTCCACCATGCCCACTGACTCGCCGCCCGGGAACAGGGTCGCCGCCAGGGCCTGCGTCTTCTCCAGGAAGGTGAGCAGCTCCGGCCGGTAGTTCCCGCTGGCGGACGAGGTGAAGTCCCACTTGCGGCCCGTGGGGACGAGCTGCTCGCTGAGCTGCTCCTTGATGAACTTGCGCAGCTGTCCGTTGTCGGGCCGCAGGAACTCCGCGACTTCGGGCAGCGGTGCATCCTTCTGCGAGCTGGCCGTGAACGGATACATGTCCTTGAAGGCCCGGTTGAACGGCACGGCCACCTGTTCGCACCACAGCTTGCTCTTCTGCTGGGCCTGGCCCTGGGTGAGGACCTGGAGGGTGTCCTTGAAGGGCGGCATCAGCAGTTGATGGAAGATGGCGATGTTGTCCGTCTGCTTGCGGATGAGCATCTCCACGTAGCTGCGCGCGGCGTTGCTCTTCTTGGCCAGCTCCGCGCCTTCTCCTGGCTTGTCCTTCGCCGCCAGCATCGCCGAGTGGACGGTGACGAGCTGCTCCTCGTACTCGACGAGCGCCGTCAGCGTCTCCTCGCCGTCGTCCGTCTTGTAGCGCTCCGTGGCGAACCGGATGATGGAGGCAAACTCGCGCGCCACGTCCCGGGGAAGAATCTCCTCTTCGCCGGAGGGCGCGAGCGGGTTGAGCTTCTCCCGGTTCTTCTCGGTGACGGCGTCGTCACCGGAGCCGAAGATTTTCTGCACGGACGCCGTCAGCTTGTTCGTGCTCGTGGCTTCGACCTTGGGGGGGCGTCGCTCAAGCTGGACGTTGTTGACGATGGAGTTGAACAGCCGGCTGTACGGCTTGGGGGTGCCGCGCGTCAGGTTGGTGAGCAGGTCATCCAACTGGACGTCGTCCTTGGGCTCGACCACCTTGATGGCGTTCAGGAAGTCCTTCCACTCCTGGATGTAGGCGGAGAGGTAGTTTGAGTGCAGTACGCGCCGCAACCCCTCCACGTCGCTGCCGACGTCCCGGTCCAGCACCCACGCATCCTGGTCAGAGAACGACTGTTCGAGCTGCTGCTTCACCTCGTTCTCGTAGGCGTTGCGGGTGAAGGCGCCGCGCACCACCATGTTGGCGCTGAACTGCGGCACCGAGCCCATCAATTGCTCCAGCGTGACGTCTCCGTACTGCGCGCGCGTGGTCTCCACGATGCGCGCCAGCTCCAACTTCTCCAGGGGCACCCGGATGAGCGCGCGTCGGGCGCCCACGATGAGGGCGTGCTCCCGAGGGAAGGCGATGCGCTCTTCGCGCGCGGGCTTCTGCTCGTCGGGGAGGGCCTGCTCGGCGCCCAGCATCTTGATGAAGGTGGTGGCGTGGGTGGCGACCGTCCCCTCATCCAGCGCGCTGCCGCGCACGCGCCCCCAGTGCTCGACGATTTGTTGCACGAGCCACCGGCGCTGCGTCTCGTCCAGCTCCGGCTCCTTGGGGTCCCGGGGCGTCGTCACCAACAGGTACATCTTCAGGTCGTCGACGTACTGCTTGAACTCGGACGAGCGCCGCGCGTGCTCCTTGGGGTCCCGGAGCGTGAGCATGTCCGGGCTGCGGGCGAAGCCCTCCAGGCGCTGCTGGATGAGCTCGAACTGCTTGCCCAGCAGCACCCGCCGCAAGGCGGTGTTGTAGAACTCGCGCGCCTGCGGCAGCAGCTTGTGGCCCTGATAGAGGCCGAAGCGCATCCACACCGGAGCGCCTTCTTCCTCGTGCCGTGTCAGCTCCTCCAGGCGCTTGCTGAGCGGTAGCAGGTCCTCGACCCGGCGCACGTCGTCGCGCGGGTCCAGGTTCACGTCGGTGATGGCCTTGGTCACCGCCTCCGCCAGGAAGCGGTTCTGGAAATAGGAGAGGGTGGGCATGGACAACAGCAGCGCCGTGGCCGCCATCGCCGCGCCCGCCAGCACCATGCTCTGCCGGCGCACCCTCGCTTCCTCCAGCGAGCTGCGCACCGCCACCTGCTGGTCCTGGAACATCACCTTCGTGAAGACGTCCCAGAGGAAGTAGCTGCGGCCCTCGGCGGATGCGCCATCCGTCTGCGGCCGCCCGTTGGTCGTGCCGAACATCTCGCCCGCGGACGGGGACACCTTGTCCACCGCGCGCACGTCCTGCGTGCCGCTGTTGAAGTACAGGCCGCGGAAGACGGGCGTGTCCTGGAACACGTTCTCCAGGAAGAGCGGCTGGAGGAACTCGGCCAGGTTCTTCCGGAGCGCGTCGAAGCGCTGCGGAAAACCGTAGATGTTCTCGCGCGTCTCCAGCCGGCGCTCCTGGCCCAGCCGGCGCAGCGAACGCTGCTCCAGCACGGAGAGCATCTCGTCGAAGCGCTCGCGGAACAGGTCCGTGCTGGCGTCCTTCTGGTGCTCCAGCGGCACGGTGAAGCCCCAGACCTGTCCGCGCTCCACGCGGGACAAGTCGGAGAACATCTCCACGAAGCCCGGCAGCAAATCGCACTTGGTGACCATCACGTAGACGGGCACCAGCATCTTCAGCCGGCCGGTGATTTCGTCCAGGCGCTCGCGGATGGTCTGCCCCATCTCGCCCACGGCCTGCGGGTCCGCCGTCATCAGCTCGCTGACGCTGATGGCGACGATGAGTCCGTTGATGGGGCGGCTGGGGCGGTGCTTCACCACCGTGTCCAGGAAGGCCATCCACTCCGGACGGTCCTCCTCGGCGCTGGTGTAGCGGCCCGCCGTGTCGAGGATGACGGCCTCGTTGGTGAGCCACCAGTCGCAGTTGCGAGTGCCACCCACGCCGCGCACGCCACCGCGCGCGGACAGGTAGGGGAACTTCAGGCCGGAGTTGCGCAGCGCGGTGCTCTTGCCCGCGCCCGGAGGGCCGACGATGAGATACCAGGGCAGCACCGCCAGCGCGTCCTTGCCGCCGCGCGCCAGCTTGGACGCCTTGAGCGCGCCCACCGCCTTGGTGAACTCGTCCTGCATCGCCTTGATTTCGGGCTGCAGGTCCGGCCGCACCGTGGCGGCCTGCTCCTCACCTTGGGCCGCGAGCGCGCCCTCCAGCTTCTTGGCGGCGCGGCGCGCGCGGATGCGTTTGACGACCCACACCACGCCCATGGCCAAGAGGCCCGCGAGCGCGGCGACGATGGCGGCCTGGGGCGGGCTGAGCTCCAGGTAGGTCATCAGCGCGAACATGGGCGCGCCGATGCCCAGCAGCGGTAGCAGGTAGGCCATCATTGCGTGCCTCCCGGGTTGGCGCCCGCTTGCGGCGGAGCCAGCGTGCCGGCGACGTTCTTGGCGGCGTGCAGCTCGATGCGGCCCTTGAGCTCGTCCACCTTGTCCTTCAGGAAGAACTGCAGCACGCCGTAGAAGAGCACCGCCACCGCCAGCGAGCCCGCGGACAGGGCCAGCATGGGGGTCTTGCGGCGCTTGGAGAGCAGCGAGTCGGTGGGACGGTCACCGTGGGGTGACAGCACGTCGAAGTCGAACGGACGGGCGCGCTCCAGGTCCTTCTTCACCGTGTCGATGAGCGTCATCAGCTCCAGCTCGCCGCCGCGGATGCGGTAGCGCCCCTGGAAGCCGAAGAGCATGCACAGGTAGTAGACCTGGAGGACCTCGGCGCGGTGAGGGTCCTTGCGCACCAGGTCCAGCCTGGCGAAGAAGCCGTCGCCCGCGATGTTCTCGTTGAAGTAGTGCAGCTGCAGCGGGTTGGTCATCCAGAACTGCCGGTACTCCTCCGGCCGGCTGAGGACGACCTCGTCGATGAGCGCCACCATGGCGTAGGCCATGTCCTGGGCGTCCTGGTGGCTGAAGCCGAGCACGGCGGCGCGCCGCAAGAGCTCGTCCACCACTCCGCGCAGGCGGTGATAGAGCGTCTCGGGCGGAGGAATGGCCGCCGCCTCCGAGCCGCGCAGGTGGATGGCGGCGTCGAAACAGTCCTTCGTGGCTTCCGTCACTCGGTCCATGGGAATCCCTGCGCGTCAGCGATTGGCGGTGGGGACCGCGAGCAGCTCCACGGTCGTTCGGGCCGCGTCGAACGGCTGTGGCAGATAGAGCGCGAGGTTGTGGTCCCTCATCACGTTCTTCCAGTAGCCGTCATTCATCGAGAGGCTGAAGTACACGGTGCCCGGCTGCACCGGGACTTCCGGCGGCGGGCGGTACGTGACGGCCAGCGGCACCCCGGGCGCGGCGGCGCGGACGAGGCCCGGGATGTCATCCCAGCAGGCCACCTTGGTGAGCTTGGGGAACTGCTCGGCGACGACGCGCTCGGGCAAATCGCTCCTCACCGCCAGCAGGAAGGCGCCGCAGCGCTCCAGCCGCTCGTCCTCCAGCTTCCCCCGGAACATGCCGTCCGAGCCCGCGGAGAGGTCCACCGTCAGGCACTGCTCCAGCGCCACCGAGCGCATCAGCTCCGACAGGCGGCGGAACAGCTCCTCGAACGTCGCCCTCAGGTTCGTGAACTGGAAGGACGGCAGCGTCGTGGGGTCCGCGCTGGAGGAGAAGGTGCACAGCTGGCCGGCGCACTGCACCAGCGTGAGGTACAAATCCCGGGGCCGCAGGTTGCCCGCGTCCAGCGCGTGCTGGAGGAAGGGGATGGTGCCGTTGAGGGCGTTGAGCTCCAGGAAGAGCGTCACGTCGCCCGCGGTGAACTCCAGCGCGGACGCATCCCGGTGCCGGCGGCGCGAGGCGAGCTGGCGCTGCTTGGAGACCATCAGCCGCAAGAGCGTGCGCAGCTCGCCCATGACGTAGGGCGCCGCGTCGATGCGAAGGCAGGGCGGGACGTAGGCGTCCACCACGGCCAGGCTGCCGGACTTGTCCCGCGTCAGCTCGAACAGCTTGATGGCCTCGAAGTCGTCGCGCGGCTCGGTGCCGAACAAGAGCCGCACGTTGCGCTGGCCGAAGCCCACCTGGGAGATGGACGTGGACGCCGTCAGGTCGCTGATGGGCCGCGTGACGGGCGTGTAACGCGGGCTTCCGCCGATGCGCTCCCCGCTGCCGTAGCTCTCCACGCCGCTGCGCTCGCGCGGCACGCCCAGGTACACGTCCAGGGTGCGCTGCGCGGGAGGGAAGTAGCCCTCGGCGGGGCGCGCGGAGGGGGCCTCGGCGTCTCCTGACTCGAAGGACACCGTCAACCCGTCTGGCAGCACGCCGACGAAGTTCGACAACTGCACCTGGCCGGCGCGCAGCGCCTCCTGGTCCAGCTCCATGGCCACCACGCCCCACGGATAGGGTTCCAGGGCCCCCAGCCGGTTCTCCAAGAGCTGCTCGTGATAGAGGTCTTGTTGCTGGAGGTGGTGGGGGCTCATGAACATGCCCTCGGACCACACGACGCGCTGCGCGGACTTCATGCGCCTCTCCGGGGCGACTCTTGGTCGCCGGATTCGGGGTTGTTGTGTCGCTCCGGCGCCACGCTGAGGGGCCGGAACATCAAGTCGATCTGATAGCCCTGGAGCCGGTAGCGGAAGACTTCATCGTCCTCCTGCGGTGGCCCCTGGTCTCCGGCGGGACGCTCCACGCAGCGCGACTCCTGCACCACGGGCAAGGTCGCCACCGCGCGCCAGGAGTAACCCAGTGGCTGTCGGAACAGGCCCATGGCGAGCACGAAGCGCGCCTTCGGGTCCCGCTGTATCCAGCGCTTCTCCTGCGTACCGGGCGCCACCACCACCTCGGCCACCTGCAGCAGGTCATCCTTCAGCAGCACCTCGGGCTTGCCCCACAAGTCTCGGAAGCCCGCGCGCTCCAGCTTCACGCTGTCCTTGAGCTGGACGATCTGCACCACGGTGGGCAACGAGCGGCCCTTGGAGTCCGGGTTGAGCTGCTCGGCCGCGTCCACCACCACCTGGAACGGTGGCGGTGTCTCACAGGAGAAGGGCACGCGCTTCGCGCAGCCCGCTCCCACGCTCATGCCCAGCGCCTGCGCGGCGACCACACCCCACCGAAGGCACCGGCCGGCCACCCCCGCCGCACCGGCGCCAGTGTGTCCTAGCGCCAAATTCACATTCCTTTTTGAGGGCCCGGCCCCGTCGTCGGTTCCGTGCGAAGCGTAAAGTGCCAGACACAGTGGACCTGTTTCAAGCCACCCCCCCCCCGGGGTCTGCCTGGACCGGCCTAGTTTTCGGAGATCTTGGAGCCCTTGATGATGACGTCGCCGCTGCCGGTGACTTCAATCTTCGCGCCCTTGATGACGACGTCCCCGTTCTTCTTCACCTGCAACGTGGCGGAGCCGACCTTGAGGGTGAACTGCTCCTCGGCGACCAGGGCGATTTCCTTGGCGGACAGGACGTAGGCGTCCTTGGTGACGTGATTGGATTTGCCACCGACGCTGACCATGAGGTCCTTGTCCACCTTCAGCGTCCGGGACTTGCCAATCTCTTCCGACAGGTCCCCGCCCACCTGCGTGGAGCGGGCGCCCTTGACGGACTCGGACTTCTTCGCGCCAACGACTTCCACCTTGGCGCCGCCCACCTGCTCGGATTTGACGCCGCCCACCAGCTCGTTGAAGGCGGCGCCCACGCTGATGGCGAGCGCTCCGCCCACGGTGAGCATCTTCCCCAGGCCCACCGTCTCCGCCGACGCCAGGCTGACCGACAGACTCTGGCTGCTGCTGACGCCAATGGACTGGTCACCCTTGACGGACTCGGTGTGATTGCCCGCCACCGTGGTGGAGCGGTTTCCGGTGACGGCCAGGGACTGGTTGCCGCTGATGGTGCTGTCGTCGTCCTTCTTCACCTCGAGGGACTGGTTGCCCTCGATGACGCGGGCGCGGTCCTTCTTCACCAGCAACGTCTCGTTGCCGCGGACCTCCTGCGTCTTGTCGTTCTCCACGACGACGTTGAAGTCCTTCTGCGCGTGCAGATACACGAGCTCCGAGCCCGCCGCGTCCTCGAAGCGCAGCTCGTTGGAGCCGTCACCGCCAGGGCTGGAGCTGGAGCGCAGGGTGCTCTGAGTCTTGCTGCCGGGCAGGTCGATGGGCGGCGGATTCTGCCCGTTGTAGACGCTGCCGGTGACGAGCGGGCGGTCCGGGTCTCCTTCCAGGAACTCCACCACCACTTCGTGGCCGATGCGCGGCAGGTACAGCGCGCCCCAGCCCGGACCCGCCCAGGCCTGGCTGACGCGAATCCAGCAGGAGCTCTTGTCGTTGGCCTTGCCCTCGCGGTCCCAGTGGAACTGGACCTTGATGCGGCCATGCTCGTCGGTGTGGATCTCCTCGCCCGCGGGGCCCACGACGCGCGCGGTCTGCGCGCCGGGGATGACGGGGCGGGGCGTCACGCGAGACGGCCGGAAGGGCACGTCCGCGGGCTGGCAGAGGAACTCGTTGCGGTAGCCCTCGCGCGAGCGCAGCGTGGACTGGTCGATGCTCACCGCCTCCGACTGGTGGCCGGTGTGTCGCACGGAGATGGGCAGGTACTTGCGGTTGACGGCGGTGTCGGGGTGCTCGGCCAACTCGAAGACGTGGCCGGGACAGATTCGGCGGCTGTAGCTGGCGCCCGTCACCGTCTGGGTGCGCGCGCGCAATTCCTCCAGGCGCACCTGGGCCAGGTTGCGGCCGGGGCCCGGCTCCTCGTAGCGGCCGGGATAGTCGTAGATCTCCAGCGCCGTCTCGCCGTCGTCCGCCTCCGCCTCCGCGCCCAGCATCTGGGCCGGCCGCAGGAAGTTGTAGTCGCGCAGCGCGACGACGCCGGGCTGGACCTCGGTGCGCGCCACCAGCTCGTGCACGTACTCCTGCGAGGCGATCATGTGCGAGCGCTCGCGGAAGACGAGCTTGGACTCACCCTGCATGGAGGGATTGGCCGACGAGCCGTCTCCCAGGACCATCATGTGTGAGCTCTCGGCGTGCTCGAAGAAGTAGAAGATGCCTTCCTCCTCGAGGAGCCGCGAGACGAAGTCCAGGTCCGACTCGCGGTACTGCACGCAGTAGTCGCGCACCGGGTAGGTTCCAGTGAGGGCCAGGCGGTGTTCGACCTTGGCCTCGTCCAGGACCTTGTGGACGATCTGCGGAACGGTTAGCTCCTGGAAGATGCGGCTCTTGCGGCGGTGGCGCAGCGTCCACAGGCGCGGCACGACGGTGACGCGGTAGCGACGGCGCTCGGGGCCGCTGCCTTCGTCCCAGCGGGTCATCCGCGCGACGACGCCCTGGAAGAAGCGGGCGGTGCCGTCTCCGAGCATCACCGTCAGCCGCGCGTCCTTGCCCAGCAGCAGCTTCTCCTCCACCTCGAGGTCGGGCCGGACGGCGAGGGCGACTTCGACGGTGTAGGGCTGGGAGAGCGTCTCCTCGGCCTCGAAGCCGAGCACCGCCAGCTCCGCGGCCGTGAACGAACCTGCCTCGAATTCGAACTCGGCCTGGTTCGCGAGCAACGCGGCGTTCGCGATCATCAGAGTGCCCCCGGCGCCAGACCCCGCGCGAGCCGCGGGGAGGTGAGTGATGCGCCAGCATGCCACGAATTGACCGGGCGGGAATCCCTGGTCTGAGATTTCAGTGACAGCGTTGTCTCGGCCCTCGCGCGCCGGGCGACCCGATGGGTGCGGGCTGGCCAGAGGAGGGGGGCATCTGGTGTAGAGTGAACGCGGGGGGCCGGCTTGAAACGTGGGACGGCTCCGGGTTACCCACACGCCATTCATCCGGGAGAATCATGAGACGAAGCAGGCTGCTGCGAGGCGTGCTCGCGTTTGCGTTCGCGCTGGCGTCCGCGAGCGCCGGGGCCCAGGACGACGTGCCCCCCGTCCCCAATGCGTCGCCCCTGAGGGGGTTCGACCTGGAGCGGCTGGAGCTGAATCCTGGCGCGGAAGGCGCGCTGCTCGTGGGCCTGGGTGAGCTGCTTCCAGCGGGTGACTTCCGAGCCACGGTCGCGATGCAGTACGCCCACGAGCCGCTGGTGTACATGAACACCGGGAAGAAGCTCGCCGTCGTGGGCAGCCGCGCGACGGCGCACCTGGCCGCGGCCTATGCGCCCTTGAGCTGGTTGCAGGTGGGGTTGCAGGTGCCGCTGGTCGCGTTTCAGGGTGGCAACAGCACCGGGTTGGCGGGTGCGGGCATCCCGGAGCCGCGTGCGCAGACGCTCTCCACGCCGTCACTGAGCGGTCGGGTGGGACTCCTGACGCAGGAGTCGTCGGGCGTGCTGGACCTCGCGGCGGAGCTGGGGGTGGGTGTTCCCCTGGGCAGCGCGGAGGGGTTTTCGCGGGATGACGGCTCGGTGCGGCTGTCGCCCCGGCTGATGCTGGGGCGGCACTTCGGGCGCATCCGCGCGGGCTTGGAGGTCGGCTACGTCCAGCGGGAGAAGATGCTGCTGACCGAGCGCGTGGGCGACCTGGAGGACGAGGTGGGGCACGAGGTGCGCGTGGGCGCGGCGCTCTCCACGACGGGCAAGCGGCTGCGCTGGGAGCTGAACGTGCGCGCGATGCTGCCCCTGACGGACCAGCCCGGCGCGGTGGAGCTCCTGCCGGGGGCGCGCTACCTGGCGAGTCCGTCGCTGGAGCTCTTCGCCCTGGCCGGCATGGGCGTGGGCTCGGCCCCGGGGACGCCGCTGTTCCGGCTGATGGTGGGCGGTGCGTTCGGCAAGGTGGTGCCGACGCGCGGGCCCGGTGAGTCATCGGTGCGCTGCGAACCGGGGTTGGTGAAGACGCTGACGGACCCCATCCAGGAGTGCCCCGGCTCCGACGAGGACGGGGATGGAATCATCAACAGCGTGGACCGCTGTCCGCTGGTGGCCGGAGACGCGGCGCGCGGAGGCTGCTCGGCGAAGGACTCGGATGGAGACGGCATCGAGGACACGCTCGACGAGTGCCCGGACCTGAACGGCCCTCCCGCGCGCAATGGCTGCCCCATGGATGACAAGGACAAGGACGAGGTCGAGGACAGCAAGGACCGATGCCCGGAGCATGCGGGGCCGGCGGACAACGAGGGCTGCCCGGTGGTCGACTTCGACAAGGACGGCATCGTGAACGACAACGACGAGTGTCCCAACGAGCCGGGGCCGCCGGAGCGCAAGGGCTGCCCGGAGATGGACTCGGACAAGGATGGCGTGCCCAACAGGTTGGACAGCTGCGTGAAGGACGTGGGCGCGGCGAACAACCTGGGCTGCCCCGCGAACGTGCCGCCGCTGGTGGAGATCAAGCCGGGCCACCTGGAGCTGTTCGAGCGGATCTACTTCGAGGCCTCGGGCGTGGTCATCCAGAGCCGCTCGCTCGAGCAGCTCAACTGGGTGGCGCGCATCGTGAAGGAGCACCCGGAGCTGCCCATGGTGGTGGTGGGTGGGCACACGGACCTTCGCTCGCCCCTGGATGCCAGCCGGCGCCTGTCGCAGGCCCGCGCGGATGCGGTGCGCCAGTACCTCATCAGTAAGGGGGCTCCGGCGGACCGGTTGATGGCCGTGGGCTTCGGGAAGACCAAGCCGAAGGTGTTCCCCGAAAACACGTATCAGGACCGCGAAGAGAACCGTCGCATCGAGTTCAAGTTCATCGACCCACAGGAGTCGCGAGGAGCGCTCCCCGCCGATGGGGCCGCGAAGCCAGGAGACGTGCGCCAATGAGGACGCTGCTGATGCGAGCGCTGTTGTGGGGCGTGCTGTTGCTGTGCGGCACCGCGAGCGCGGAACGGGACCGGTTCGGGCTGGGGGGAGGAGGCACGGCGAGGGTCTTCTCCCCGGCGGGCTCTTCGCACAAGATCAACAGTCATACGAAGCTCAACGCCAATGCCAACGCGGGGACGGACACGCTGGTGCTGCTCGGGGCGCTCCCGGAGCTCGCCACCACCAACCTGGTGATGGTCATCCAGACCACCGGGTTGAGCCCCGCGCCCGCGCCAGGCACGAGCACTCCGGTGGACTTGTCGGCCGGTGCGACGCCCACCGTGGGACATTGGGAGTTCGCGCAGATCAAGACCGGGGGCCCCACGTCGACTTCGCTGACGCTCACCGCGCCCCTGGTGCACAGCTACAAGAGCGCGGGCGCGCAGGTGGTCACTGTGCCTCGCTACGGAGCGGTCACCGTCAACTCGACCGTCACCGTCACTGCGGACAAGTGGAACGGGAGCTCGGGCGGCGTGCTGGCGTTCCTGGCCAATGGCCCGCTCATCAACAACGGAACGATTCAAGCAACAGGGCTCGGCCTTCAGGGCGCCACCTTCGCCGGTGATGCGAACGGCGGTTGCGCGGGCTCGGACCTGGGCAATACGGGACGCCGGGGCGAGGACGTGGTTCCCGCACCGGGGGACTCGCGCGACAACTCCACGAATGGTGGAGGCGGGGGCTCCTGTCGCGGAGGCGGAGGC